>NZ_JBIBWH010000014.1:0-231732 GCF_043081205.1 Streptomyces sp. NPDC014889 | reverse complement strand
AGCTTCGACCCCTGCCTCCCCTGCGGCGTCCACATGTACCTCGGCAACGGCAAAACCCTCACCACCACCCACACCCCCACCTACGGAACCGACCATGTCTGACACGGAGCAGGGCACCCGGACCGGCCGGCTCGCGGACCCGGACGTCGAGGCGCGGCTCGCCCGGCTCGACGAACTCCTCGCGGGCCTGGAGGCCGCTCCGGGGCCGACCGTGCGGTCCGCCCTGGAGGCGGTGCGGCTGCTGACCGAGGTCTACGGCGAGGCACTGGGCCGCGTACTCGACCGGTCGGACGGTGAACTGAGGGAGCGTCTGGCCGAGGACGAGCTGGTGGGCCACCTGCTGGTCCTGCACGAGATCCACCCCGAGCCGGCCGGGCGCCGGGCCGAGCGCGCCGTCGAACGGCTGCGCCCTGCCGTGCGGGAGCGCGGCGGCGACGTCGAGTGGGTGGGCCTGGAGGAGCAGGTGGCCCGGGTACGGGTCACCACGGGCGGCGGCGGGTGCGGTTCCGGGTGCGGCGGCGCCACGGACGACGTGAGCGACGCCGTCCGTGCGGCCGTGCTCGCCGCGGCTCCCGAACTGGCGGCGGTGGAGGCGGTGGCCGGCGCCCCCGAGCCGGCTCCGGCGTTCGTCCCCCTGGACACGCTCACACGCCGCTCCGCGCCACGGTCGCAGGAGCCACGGTGACCGGGGACGGGGCGCTGGCCCGCCTCATCCGCTCCTCGGCCGGCGCGAGCGCCGCGACCGCGGGCGAGGTGTGCGATCTGTGCGCCGCGCCGGTGCCCGAGGACCACCGCCACCTCTACGACACCGCCGAGGCCGAGGTGCTGTGCGCCTGCGGCCCCTGCTCGGTGCTCTTCGCCGAGGACGGGGCGGGCGGCGGGCACCACCGGCTCGTCCCCCGGCGCCGGACGCGGCTCCCGCGTGTCGACACGGCGGCGCTGGGTGTGCCGGTCGGTCTGGTCTTCTTCGTGCCGCGCGCCGACGGCACCGTCACGGCCGAGGGCCCGAGCCCGGCGGGTGCCATGCGCTGGGAGGTGGACGCGGCGGCCTGGCGGAAGCTGGCCACCCGGATCCCCGAACTCGCCTCCATGGAGCCCGAGGTGGAGGCGCTGCTCGTCAACACCGTCCAGGGCATGGACCATCAGTGGATCGTGCCCGTCGACGACTGCTTCCGGATGCTGGCCGTGGTCCGCCGCGAGTGGCGGGGCCTGTCCGGCGGGGGCCGGGTGTGGCCCGCCGTCGAGCAGTTCTTCACGGAGCTGACCGAACGGAGCTGACCGACGTGCACGAGTTGTCGATCGCGACCGCGATCGTGGAACAGGCCGACGAGGTCGCCCGCGCCGAGGGCACGGGCGCCGTCTCGGTGGTGACGGTGCGGGTGGGCGAACTGGCCGGGGTCGTGCCCGACGCGCTCAGCTTCGCCTTCGAGGTCGCGCGGGAGGGCACCGCCCTGGCCGGGGCCCGGCTCGTCGTCGAGCAGGTGACCGCGCACGCCTACTGCGTCCCGTGCGACGCGGAGTTCCCGGTTGGCATGCCCCCGTTCTTCTGGTGCCCGCACTGCGACCGCCCGTCGCGGGACCTGCGCAGCGGACGGGAGTTGGAGATCACCGCCATCGAGCCCGCGCCGTCGCCGACGCCCTGACGGGCGGCCCCACGGCCGAACGGCCCCGCCGGCGCGTCATGCGCGGGCGGGGCCGTTCGGCTCCACGGGTCAGCAAATACGGGGCAGTTGCTCACCCAGCGGCAGGTCGACGACCCGGGTGCCGCCGAGGCCGGTGGCGACGACCACCATGCCCGGGTGGTCGTCGACGCACTCGCCGATGAGCACGGCTTGGGCGCCTCGCGGGTGGGCGCGCATCGCCTCCAGGACGGCCTCCGCCTCGGTGGGCGGCACGAAGGCGACGAGCCGGCCCTCGTTGGCGACGTACAGCGGGTCCAGGCCGAGGAATCCGCAGGCGTTCGCGACGGCCTCCGGGACGGGGATGGCGCGTTCGCGCAGCCGGATGCCGGTGCCGGAGGCGCGGGCGATCTCGTTGAGGGAGGCGGCGAGCCCGCCCCGGGTGGGGTCGCGCAGCACGTGGATGTCCGGGGTGACGGCCAGCATGGCGGCCACCAGGTCCCCCAGGGGCGCGGTGTCGCTGGCGACCTCCACGCCGAACTCCAGGCCCTCCCGGACGCTCATGATCGCCACGCCGTGCAGGCCGATCGGGCCGCTGACGATGACGGCGTCGCCCGGCCTGGCCCGTTGCGGGCGGATGTCCACTCCTTCGGGGACCACACCGACACCGGCGGTGGTGACGTACACGCCGTCGCCGTGTCCGGCCTCCACCACCTTGGTGTCGCCGGTGGCCACGGTGACGCCGGCGGCCTCGGCGGCGGCGCCCATGGCGCGCGCGATCCGGTCGACCACGGTCAGCTCCACGCCCTCCTCCAGCACGAAGGCCGCGGAGAGGTAGGCGGGCCGGGCGCCGCTCATCGCCAGGTCGTTGACGGTGCCGTTGACCGCCAGGTCGCCGAGGCTGCCGCCGGGGAAGAACAGCGGCCTGACGACGTAGGAGTCGGTGGAGAAGGCCAGCCGGGTGCCGCCGAGGTGGAGGACGGCGGAGTCGCCCATGGCGGCGAGGACGGGGTTGCCGTAGGCCGGGGCGAAGACGTCCTGGATCAGTTCGGCGGACAGGGCGCCGCCTCCGCCGTGGCCCATCACCACGACCGGCTGGTCGCGCAGGGGGGCGGGGCAGGTCCAGTTCGCCGGGTCGACGGGGGCGTCGGCGGTCGCGGAAGCCAGTTCAGCCAACGGGGTTCATCTCCTCCTGCGGGATGCGGGAGCCTTGCGGCGCCGGGGCGCCCGGCGAGGCCTGTCCGGTCATCCGGCGGTACAGGTAGTAGGCGGCGCAGGCGCCCTCGCTGGAGACCATGGTGGCGCCGAGCGGGTTGCGCGGGGTGCAGGTGGTGCCGAACGCGGAGCACTCGGTGGGTTTGATCAGCCCCTGGAGGACCTCGCCCGCGCGGCACACGGCGGGCTCCTCGGTGCGGATGCCCGCAACGTCGAAGCGGTGCTCGGCGTCGTAGGCGCGGTAGGCGTCGGACAGCCGCCAGCCGCTGGCGGGGATGCGTCCGATGCCGCGCCAGGACCGGTCGGCGACCTCGAAGACCTCCTGGAGCATGGTCAGGGCGGCCGGATTGCCCGCCTCGCGCACGGCGCGCGGGTAGGCGTTGTCCACCCGGTGCTCGCCACGCTCGAGTTGGTGCACGGCGCGGCGGATGCCTTCGAGGATGTCCAGCGGTTCGAAGCCGGTGACCACGATCGGCACCCGGTGCCGCTCGGCGAGGTCCGGGTACTCGGCGGTGCCCATGACGCTGCACACGTGCCCGGCGGCGAGGAAGCCCTGCACCCGGCAGGCCGGGGCCGTCATGATCGCCTCGATGGCCGGTGGCACCCGGACGTGCGAGACCAGCAGGCTGAAGTTGTCCAGGCCGAGGCGGCGGGCCTGGTGCACGGCCATGGCGTTGGCGGGCGCGGTCGTCTCGAAGCCGATGGCGAAGAAGACCACCTGCCGGTCCGGGTGCTGCCGGGCGAGCTGGAGGGCGTCGAGCGGCGAGTACACCACCCGTACGTCCCCGCCCTCGCCCTTGACCCGGAACAGGTCCCGGTCGGTGCCCGGCACCCGCAGCATGTCGCCGAACGAGCAGAAGATCACGTCGGGGCGGCCGGCGATCTCCAGTGCCTTGTCGATGACCTCCAGGGGGGTCACGCACACCGGGCAGCCGGGTCCGTGGATCAACTCGACTGCTTCGGGCAGCAGTTGGTCGATGCCGTGCCGGATGATGGAGTGGGTCTGGCCGCCGCAGACCTCCATCAGCGCCCACGGCCGGGTGACCGTCGCGCGGATCTCGTCCAGCAGCCGCCGGGCCAGCTCCGGGTCGTTGAACTCGTCGATGTACTTCATCAGGCCTCACTCCCGCTCTTCTCGCGTTCCCCGGCCCCGGAGGCGTGCGGGGCCGGGGCGCCGGCCTGCTCGGCCGCCTGGGCCCAGGCGTCGCCGAACTCCTCCTCCAGCAGCCCCAGTTCCTTGAACAGCTCCAGGGACGCCCGGGCCGACTCCTCGTCCAGCCGCTGGAGGGCGAACCCGACGTGGACGATCACGTACTCCCCCACCCGTACATCGGGCAGGTACTCCAGACACGCCTGTTTCCGCACTCCTCCGAAGTCGATCAGACCGGTGAGCGGGTCGGCGTGGTGGTCGATGGCCACGACTTTGCCGGGCACTGCCAAACACATGGGTCACTCCGTCTCGTCGCTGTCGGTCGTCCGCCGGCCCCGCGGTCCTCGCGCGGGTCCCGGCCCGGTCGGCTCATCCGGCGGCTTCCGGGCGCCGCCGGTGGTGTGGCTCGTGCGCCGCGACCACGAGCTGTCCGAGGGCCAGTCCCCCGTCGTTCGGGGGGACTTCGCCGTGGCGCAGGACGGTGAAGCCTTCCGCGGTGAGCAGCGCGGCGCACTCGTCCTCCAGCAAGCCGTTGGCGAAGACACCGCCGCTGAGGGCGGCGGTGGTCAGGCCGGTGGCCGCGCGGGCGCGGTGGCAGATCTCCGCGACGGCCCGCGCGAGGCCCCGGTGGAAGCGGGCCGCGATGACGGGCGGCGGGGTGCCGCGCCGCTGGTCGTCGAGGAGCGCGCGCAGCATGGGCGCCGGGTCGCAGCCGAGGGGGCCGGGCCCGTCGGTGAGGGCGAAGGGGTACGCCGCGCTGTCGGCGTCCCGGGCCAGGGCCGCGGCCGCCTCCAGTTCCAGGGCGGCCTGCGCCTCGTGGCCCGCGCGGTGGCACACGCCCGCGAGGGAGGACACGGCGTCGAAGAGCCGGCCCGCGCTTGAGGTCGGCACACAGGCCAGGTCGCGCTCCAACTGCCGTCTCAGCAGCGCCCGTTCGTCGGTGGTGCAGGCGGCGACGCTGGGCAGGCGGGGGTCCCAGGGCAGGCCCGCGGCCCAGAGCCGGGCCAGGGCGAGCCGGCAGGGGTTGGCCACGCCCGCGTCGCCGCCGGGCAGCGGGGCGGGCGTCAGCCGGGCGAAGCGGCGGTGGCCGGTGTAGTCGGCGAGCAGGAACTCGCCGCCCCAGACGGTGCCGTCGTCGCCGTATCCGGTGCCGTCGAAGGCGACGCCGATGACGGGCGTGGTGCCGTCGAGGCCGTGCTCGGCCATCGCCGAGGCGATGTGCGCGTGGTGGTGCTGGACCAGCACGGGCTCCGGCCGCGGGAGTCCGGCGGCGCGGCGGCGGGCCCAGCGGGCCGAGTGGTAGCCGGGGTGGCGGTCGGCGGCGACCAGGGCGGGGGTCACTCCGGTCAGGCGCAGCAGGTGCCGTTCGGCCCGGTGGGCGGCCTCCTGGGTGGCGAGGTCCCCCATGTCGCCGATGTGCGGCCCGAACCAGGCCTGCTCGCCGTCGCCGACGCACGGGACGTTCTTCAGGTCGCCGCCCACCGCGAGCGCGGGGCGCACCGCGAGCGGCAGGCGCAGGGGGCGGGGCGCGTAGCCGCGGGAGCGGCGCAGCACCTGTTCGGTGCCGTCGGGGCGTACCCGCAGCAGGGAGTCGTCGCAGGGGCAGGCGATGGGCCGGTCGTGGGCGAGCCAGGCGTCGGCCAGCCCGGCGAGCCGGGTCAGCGCCTCCTCGTCGTCGGTGACGATCGGTTCGCCGGAACGGTTGCCGCTGGTCATCACCAGTACGCGCGGGCCGGGGGGATCGCCGGGCAGCCCGAACAGCAGGGTGTGCACGGGGGTGTAGGGCAGCATCACGCCGACGTGGGGGCTGCCCGGGCAGACCTCGTCGGACAGGCGGAGCCCGTCCGGCCGTGGTCGCCGGCGCAGCAGGACGATGGGACGCCTCGGGCCGGTGAGCGCGGTCCGTTCGTGGTCGGTGGGGTCGGCCATCCGCTCGACGGCGGCGAGGTCGGCGCACATCACCGCGAACGCCTTGCCGCCGCGTTCCTTGCGTGCCCGCAGGGTGGCGACGGCGCGGGTGTCGGTGGCGTCGCAGGCCAGGTGGTAGCCGCCGACGCCCTTGACGGCGACGATCCGTCCGGCGGCGAGCAGGGCCCTGGCCGCGGCCAGGGCCTCCGCGTCCCTGGCCGGGCGGTGCCCGCTGCCGGCGGCGGGGAGCAGGCGCAGCCGGGGGCCGCAGTCGGGGCAGGCCACGGGCTGGGCGTGGAAGCGCCGGTCGGCGGGGTCGGTGTACTCCCGGGCGCAGGCGGGGCACATCGGGAAGCCCGCCATGGTCGTGACGGCGCGGTCGTACGGCATCGCGGTGGCGATGGTGAAGCGGGGGCCGCAGTGGGTGCAGGTGATGAACGGGTGCCGGTGGCGACGGTCGCCCGGGTCGGCCAGTTCACGCAGGCAGTCGGCGCAGGTCGCGGTGTCGGGCGGGAGTTGGGTGCGGCCCGGGGAGTGTTCGGTGGCGCGGATGGCGAACGGGCCGGTGGCGCCGATGGCGGGAAGGTCCTCCAGGCCGATGCCGGTGACGGCGGCCAGCGGGGGCGGCTGCCGGGCCAGCCGGTCGCAGAACCGGGTGACGTCGTCGGGCGGGCCCTCGATCTCGATCAGCACGCCGGCGGCGGTGTTGCTGACGAAGCCGGCCAGCGCGAGGTCGGCGGCCAGGCGGTGCACGTACGGTCTGAAGCCCACGCCCTGCACGGTGCCGCGCACGGTGACCCGGCGGCGTACCGGGCCGGTGACGGGTGCGGTCATGAGGCGGGGGTGGTCGCCGGGTGCGGATGGGTGTGGTGGTCGTGCGCCTGCTCGCCGTCGGCGGCGTGGACGTGGGGCTGCGGGCTGAGCGGCGGCCGGTGCCGGGGGGCGCCCTCGCGGGCGGCCAGCGTCCGGTCCAAGACGGTGTCGACGCCGTCGCCGGAGCGGGCGCAGGTCCGTACGATCTCCACGCCGGGGTTGACCTGCCGCACATGGGCCCGGAAGGCGGTCTCGTCGAAGCCGGCGGCCTCGGCCAGGTCGGTCTTGGTGACCACGACCAGGTGGGCGGAGCCGAACGCGGTGGGGTACTTCAGCGGCTTGTCCTCGCCTTCGGTCACCGCCATCAGCACGATCCGCAGACTCTCGCCGAGGTCGTACGACGCGGGGCAGACGAGGTTGCCGACGTTCTCCACGAAGAGCACGGCCGTGTCCTCGGGCAGCCAGCCCTCCAGCCGGGAGCGGACCTGCCGGGCCTCCAGGTGGCAGAGTCCGTCGGTGAGGACCTGCTGCACCGGAGCGCCGGAGCGGGCGAGGCGCCGGGCGTCGTTCTCGGTCGCCAGGTCCGCGGTCAGCGCGGCCACCGGGACGCCACGTTCGACGGCGCGGGCGAGCACCCGGCCGAGGAGTTCGGTCTTGCCGCTGCCGGGGCTGGACAGCAGGTTGACGACGGCCACGCCCTGCCGGGCCAGGTCGCCGCGCAAAGCGGCGGCGAGGTCGTCGTTCTTGGCGAGGACGGCCTGCTTGACGTCGACGGACCGGCACATGGCGGTGCTCCTGGGAGTCGGCTGGGGGGACGGGGCGGGGACGGCGGTTCCGGGGCCGCTCACCGATCTTCGGCCGCTTCGGTGGCCAGGTGCGGGAGCGCAGCCGTGTGCGCGGGGGCGGATTCCTCCGTGCGGACCAACGGCGGGGTGGCCGCGGGGTCGGCGAGGAGCACCGGGATCATGGTGTGCAGGGCCTCGACGGCCGCGGCGACGGCGCCCCGTACCGGGTCGCTGAGCCCGGGCATGATGTCCTCGTCGCCGCGGGGCCGCACCTGGGGCTCGCAGGCGAGCACGAGGACGCGCGGGAGCGGCCCGTCGCCCAGGTGCGCGGCCAGGGCGAGCACCTTGGCCGGGTCCATGCCGTGGGCCTCCGGCGGGGCGGCCGCCCCGGCCCCGGCGCCGGGGAGTTCCGCCTCGATCAGGGACAGGGTGCCGGGCCGGTGGCCGCGTGGCGCCGCGTCGACCAGGACGGCCGTGTCGTAGCCGTCGAGGAGTTCGTAGGCGAGGTCCAGGCCGCGGATGCCGTAGTCCCGCACCCGGACCTCGGCCGGCAGCGGGCGGGAGCCGAGGGCCTGGATCACCTCGGGGCCGAAGGCGTCGTCGGCGAGGAAGATGTTGCCGACACCGGCGACCAGGAGCCGGGTGGGCGGCGTCATCGGGTGCCTCCGGTGAGCGGGGCGCCGGCCGGGGCCAGGGGGCGGGCGCAGGCGCCGGGGAGTTTGCGGACGAACGCCGAGCGCAGCGCGTGGTAGGGGGCGGCGGGGTCGAAGAAGATGTCGTGCATCCGGGCGAGTTCGGCGCGCCGGTGGTCCGCGAGCGGCCGGACCGTCTCGTCGCGTGCGCGGGCCGACGCCTTGGCGTCGATCCGCCGGCCGAGGTCGGGCGCGTCGGCGAGGGCGGCCGCCATGCGGTCGACCTCGGCGGTGAACCCGCCCGCGGGGACGGGCACGAGACGGTCGACCAGGCCGAGTCCGTGCGCGGTGGCGGCGCTCACCGGAAGGGCCTCGGTGGTCAGCCGCTCGGCCGTGCCGGTGCCGGTCCGGCGCGGCAGGCTGTAGGTCCAGTACTCCGATCCGTACAGGCCCATCCTGCGGTAGTGCGGGTTGAGCACGGCGCCGGTGCGGCACCACACCTCGTCGGCGGCGAGGGCGAGCATGACGCCGCCCGCGGCGGCGTTGCCGCCGAGCGCGGCGACGACCAGCCGGTCGGTGGTGTGCAGCACCGCCTCGACCAGGTCGTCCATGGCGCCCAGGTTGGCCCAGGACTCGGCGGCCGGGTCGTCGGACGCCTCGATGACGTTCAGGTGGATGCCGTTGGAGAAGAAGTCGCGTGCGCCGCCGAGGACGAGTACCGGGGTGGGCCGGGAGAGGGCGTGGCGGTAGGCGGCGAGCAGTCTGCGGCAGTGGTCGGTGCTCATCGCGCCCCCGGGGAAGGAGAAGGTGACGAAGCCGACCTCGCCGCGCTGCCGGTAGCGGATGTCGGTCCAGGTGCGCCGCTCCGGGGACAGTTCGAGCGGTACGGCCGCCTCCGGGAGGCCGGTCGGGCCGAGGACCGAGGCGGCCGGGCGTTTGAAGGGGGCGGGGTCGCCGGAGTTCTTGCGCGGTCTGAGTTCCGGGATCCACACGGCGCCGTCCCGGGTGGCCCGGCACACCGCTCCCGCCCGGGTGGCGAGCAACTCTCCGGGGCGGCCTCGCAGTTGGTCCTCAGGGTGGCCGCCGTGCAGGAACAGTTCGCGGCCGTGGAGTTCGTCGAGGACGCCGGGCTGCGAGTCGGCGCCTCGCAGTTTGCGCAGCACGGTCGCGGTGCTGTCGTTCTCCCAGTCGACGCGGCGCCGCTCCTGGCGCAGGAAGCCGCGCCAGACGACGCTGGTGGAGGGGTCGCTCTGCGGCAGCGGTTTGTAGGAGCCCTCGGCGTAGCGCCGTACGGCCAGGAGTACGGCGGCCACGGCGGCGTCGGAGGCTTCGTTGCGGTAGAGGTCGCTCTTGCCGACCGGCGCCGTCGGGAACGGCATGGCCGCCCAGATGTCGCCGGCGTCCATCGCCGCCTCGGCCTGGAGGACCGTCACGCCCCACTCGGGTGCCTGGTCGGCGATCGCCCAGTCCAACGAGGAGGGGCCGCGGTCCCCCGGTGGGCCGGGGTGGACGATGAGGCAGGTGTGTTCCCGCCACACGTCCTCGGGCAGCGCGGTCTTGAGCATCGGCGCGATGACGAGTTCCGGATTCGTCTCGGCGACGGCGGCGCGGACGGCGTCGGGGCCGTGCGTGGCGAGCACGACGTCGACGTGGTGGCCGTGGTCCGTGAGTTCGGCGTAGACGCGCTGGGACAGGCTGTTGAACGCGCTGGCGACGAGCAGAATGTCCATGACGCGGCATGGTGTCCGGTTTACTGGGCTCCGGGAAGGACCCCGGCGGGGTGTTCGTCCGTCTGCCTCAGGCGCTCTGGGCCGTCCGCGTCAGGTCCTCTTCCATCTGGATCGCCCGGCGCGCCACTTCACTACTTTCCGATCATATGATGTAACAGTCTGCGCATGAATATTCGGCAGAACATCGACAGAGCCCCCGGCCTCCCCTCTCGCCGTCGCGCGCTGCGCGGGACGCTGCTGGCCGCGGCGACCACCGCGGCACTGGCCGGCGGGCCCCAGGCGACGGCGGCTCCGGCCGTCGGTCTCGGTCCCGACTGGGAGGCCATCGCCGCCTGCGAGTCCAGCGGCAACTGGAAGGCGAACACCGGCAACGGGTACTACGGCGGGCTCCAGTTCCGCCAGTCGAGCTGGGTGGCCGCGGGCGGCCTGAAGTACGCGCGCCGGGCGGACCTGGCCTCGCGCAGAGAGCAGATCGCCGTGGCCAGGCGGCTCGCCGTCCTCCAGGGGATGTCGGCCTGGGGCTGTTCCTGACGGAATCCGGTGCCGTCCCGACGGGCGGTCAGCACAGCACGGCGAGCGCGCCCGGCAGCACCCGGGCCGTGACGGGCAGGACCGCCTCGACCTCGCCGTCGGCGCCGTAGGGCACCTCCCGGTCGGCGGCGACCCGGATCCGTCTGCCCCGCAGGATGCGCACCTCGGGGCGCTCGACGTGCGCGCCCGACTTCAGCTCGTTCATCAGCGCGAAGAAGAGCCGGCGCGGCGCCTCGCGGATCATCACCACGTCGAGCAGGCCGTCGTCGACCCGGGCACCGGGCGCGATCATGCGACCGGAGCCGTAGTAGGCGGAGTTGGCGGCCACCACGGTGTAGCCGCGGTGGACGTGCTCCTCCCCGTCGACGGTCACGTGGTAGGTCGCCGCCCGCCAAGTGGCCACGGCGCGCAGCCCGCCCGCGTAGTAGGAGGCGGCGCCGCGCAGCAGCCGGGAGTTGTTCGCGTGCCGGTTGGCGAGCGCGTCGACGCCCGCGTACACGCTGCCGAGGACGACGGTGCGCGGGTGCGCGGCCGACTCCACCTCGATGGTGTCGACGCGGCGCGGGGCGCCGTGCAGCAGAATCCGGGCCAATGCGTCCGGGTCGTCCGGCAGTTGGAGCGCGCGGGCGAAGTCGTTGCCGCGGCCCGCGGGGACCAGGCCCAGGAGGGTGCCGGTGCCGCTGAGGGCGCCGCCGACGCCGCCCGCGATGCCGTCGCCGCCCACGGCGAGCACCACGCGGTCGCGCTCTCCGGCCCGGCGGGCGAGGTCCTGGGCGTGGGCGAGACTGCGGCTGTACTCGCTCTCCACCCCGGCGCCGGCCTCCCGGAGCAGCCTGGCCACCCGCAGCAGCGCCGCGGCCCCGGCGGATCCGCCCGCGGTGGGGTTGACGATGGCGGTGAACTGTCGCATCGGTGGGGCCTCCGGGACGGAAGGGTGATCGCTCACGGGTGGTGCCGGGCCGGGGTCGGTCGAGCGGTGGCCGGGGTCAGCCGAGGGGCAGCAGGACGCCCGGGTTGAGCAGGCCGTCGGGGTCCAGGCGGCGTTTGACGGCCCGCAGGGCCTCGACGCCGAGCGGTCCGGCCTCCCGGACGTATCCGTCGCGGTGGTCGGTGCCCACGCCGTGGTGGTGGCTGATGGTGCCGCCCGCGGCGAGGATCGCCTCGTTCGCGGCCCGCTTGGCGGGCGCCCAGTGCGCCACCGGGTCGTCGCCCTGGGCGCTCACCACGGTGAAGTACAGCGAGGCGCCGTTCTCGTAGACGTGCGAGATGTGGCACATCACCAGGGGCGGGGTGCCCGCCTCGGTGAGTGTGGTGGTCAGCGCCTCGCGGACGGAGGCGTACAGGCCGGGTACGCGGGACCAGAAGGCGGCGGTCTCCAGCGTCTCGGCGAACGCGCCCGCGTCCAGGAGGGAGTCGCGCAGATAGGGCGCCGAGTAGCGGCCGCGGGCCCAGCGCTCCCCCGGTTCCTCGCCCAGGCAGGTGCCGCCGCACTCGCGCAGCACGGCCGCGGCCCGCCGTCTGCGGTGCGCGGTGTCCTCGGCGGTGCCCTCGTAGCCGGCGATCGCCTGGCAGCCGGCGCCCCGCTGTGCGTCCGGCGAGCCGATGGCGTCGGGCCGGGCGAGGCCGATCAGGGTCTCGGTCTCGTCGGACAGGCGCAGCACGGTCGGGCGGGGCCCGTCCTGGGCGAGCCGGCGCAGGGCGGCGGCGCCCTCCTCGAACGAGGCGAAGCGCCAGCCCTCGTGGACCCGCGTCTGCGGGAGGGGGCGCAGGCGCACCGTCACCGAGGTGATGACGCCGAACGCGCCCTCGGAGCCGAGGAGGAGCTGGCGCAGGTCGGGTCCGGCCGCCGAGCGCGGGGCACGGCCGGTCTCGACGGTGCCCTCCGGGGTGGCGAGGGTGAGGCCGAGCACCATCTCGTCGAAGCGTCCGTAGCCGGCCGAGGCCTGCCCGCTGGAGCGGGCGGCGGCGAAACCGCCGAGGGTCGCCCACTCGTAGGACTGGGGGAAGTGGCCGAGGGTGAAGCCGTGTCCGGCCAGCAGCGCCTCCGCGTCCGGGCCGCGCAGGCCGGTTTGCAGGGTGGCGGTGCGCGAGACCGGGTCCAGGGCGAGCAGCCGGTTCATGCGGCGCAGGTCCAGGGCGACGAAGGGGCGCCGGCGCTCGGGGGCGAGACCGCCGACGACGGAGGTGCCGCCGCCGAACGGGACCAGGGCCAGGCCGTGGGCGGCGCAGGCGCGCAGCACGGCGAGTACGTCGTCGTGGTCGGCGGGGAGCACCACGGCCGCCGGGACGTCCGTGACGTCGCCGCTTCTGATGCGCAGCAGGTCGGGGGTGGACTTGCCGCGGGTGTGGCGGACTCGGGACTCGGCGTCGGTGCGGACGTGCGCCTCGTCGCCCACGGCCGCGGCCAGGTCGCGGAGCGCGTTCGCGGTCAGCGGTGAGGCGGGGACGCGGATCTCCTCCAGGGCGACCGGTCCGGCCTCGCGCGGCCTGACGCCGAGCAGGTCGCGCAGGAGCCCGGTCACCGAGTCGGGCAGCGGTGCGGCCCTGGCCGGGTCGCCCCAGCCGCTCCACAGCATGTCCATGGGGGTGTTCCTCACCGGTCGTGTCGAAGGAGGCGTTACACTGTGACACATGACGTCTATTCGTCACAACGGTTCGGACGGCCCGGACGGCTCCGGCCGCTCGGCCGGTGATCCCGTGCTCGACGCCGTGCGCGACTGCGTCATGGCCGTCGGCGTCCGGCGCACGACCCTGACGGACGTGGCCCGCCGTGCGGGCGTGTCCCGGATGACGCTGTACCGCCGCCGGCCCGATGTACGGTCCCTGGTCGGCGACCTGATGACACGGGAGTGGATCGCCGTGGCCGTCGGGGCGATGCCGGAGCGCACCCCGGGGACCGGCGCGCGCACGCTGATCGTCGACGGGCTGGTGGCCGGGGTGAGGGCGTTCCGCGCCCACCCGCTCTTCCGCAAGATCGTCGACGTGGACCCCGAACTGCTCCTCCCCTATGTGCTGGACCGCCGGGGCGCCAGCCAGGAGGCGCTGCTGTCCCTGCTCTCCGACCAACTGCGCGAGGGTCACGACGACGGGTCCGTGCGCACCGGCCACACCGAGCGGCAGGCGCGGTCCCTGCTGCTGGTCGTGCAGTCCTTCACGCTGTCGCTGCGCACCATGACCGAGGAGGACGACCCCGAACTGGACGGCGAGGCCTTCCTCGCGGAACTGCGGACCATCCTGGAGAGGACCTTGACGCCATGAGCTTCGGCACCGACCCGGGCGACCCCGCGCACACGGCTCCGGGCACCTCCCTCACCGCCGCCCGCCGCGCCCGCGAACTGTCCCGGACCGTCGGCGGTCGGGCCGTGGACGTGCTGGTCGTCGGCCTCGGCGCGACCGGCGCCGGGGCCGCGCTGGACGCCGCGGCGCGCGGGCTGAGCGTCGCCGCGATCGACGCGCACGACCTGGCCTTCGGCACCTCCCGCTGGAGTTCGAAACTCGTCCACGGCGGGCTGCGCTACCTCGCCTCCGCCCAGTTCGACGTCGCCCACGAGAGCGCGGTCGAACGCGGTGTGCTGATGGAACGCACCGCTCCCCATCTGGTCGGCGCCCAGCCGTTCGTGCTGCCTCTCACCCCGCTGGTCTCGCGCGGGCAGGCCGCCCTGGCCCGGGCCGGCTTCCGCGCGGGCGACGGGCTGCGCCTCGCGGCACGCACCGCCCGCGCCACCCTTCCCGCCGCGCAGGCTGTCCGCGGTGGAGACCCGCCACCTCGCGCCCGCGGTGCGCGGCGCCGGGCTGCGCGGCGGGCTGCTGTCCTGGGACGGGCGGCTGACCGACGACGCTCGTCTGGTGACCGCGATCGCCCGTACGGCGGCGGGTCGCGGCGCCCACGTCCTCACCCGGGTCCGCGCCCTGGGACTCACCGGTTCCGGGGCCCGGGTGCGGGACGAACTGACCGGTGAGGAGGGCGAGATCCGGGCCCGCGCGGTGATCAACGCCTCCGGGGTGTGGGCGGGCGGCCTGGTGGAGGGCATCCGGGTGCGGCCCTCGCGCGGCACCCACCTCGTGCTGCGCCCCGGCGTGCTCGGTCCGCTGCCGGCCGGGCTGCACGTCCCGGTCCCCGGGGAGTCCGACCGCTTCGTCCTGGTCCTGCCGCAGGACGACGGCCGGGTCTATGTCGGACTCACCGACGAACCCGTCGAGGGCGGCGTCCCGGACGTGCCGGAGGTCCCCGAGTCCGACGTCGGCTTCCTGCTCGACGTACTGGCCTCCGCCCTCGACGTGCCCGTGCGCCGCGAGGACGTGGCCGGGGCCTTCGCGGGTCTGCGTCCACTGCTGGACACGGCGCCTGTGCACGGGTCCGACCCGGCGCCCCGGACCGCGGACGTCTCCCGCAGGCACGCGGTGCTCACCTCGCCGGACGGCGTGATCACCGTGGTGGGCGGCAAGCTCACCACCTACCGGCGCATGGCCGAGGACGCCGTCGACACCGCCGTCGCCGCGCACGGTCTCGGCGCGGGTCCCTCCCCCACGGCCGCCCTCCCCCTCGTCGGCGCCGGGTCACCACGGACCCTGGCCGCGCTCCGGGCCCCGCGCCGCCTGGTCCGCCTCTACGGCACGGAGGCGCCGGCCGTCCACGCCCTGGCCGTCCGGGACCCGCACCTGCGCGCCCCCGTGCTGGAGGGCCACCCCGTCACTCGCGCCGAACTCGTCTGGGCCGCACGCCACGAGGGCGCCCTCGACGAGTCCGACCTGCTGGACCGCCGCACCCGCATCGGCCTCGTCCCCTCCGACCGGACACGAGCGCTGGACGCCGCCCGCGAGGCGCTCGCCGAGACGCCGCGCTCCCGGCGACCGGGCGGCTGACGCACGCCCGGCGCGGCCCTCAAGCGGCGAAGGCCTGCCCCTGTTCTTCGAGGCGTTCGAGGAGCTGGGGGTGGTGGAGGCCGGCGACCGGGGCGAGGAGGTCGGGGTGACGGAGCAGGGCCGCCGCGCGGCGGTCGCCCTCGTCGGGGGTGACCAGGCGACGGAACTCGGGCGGCGCGGAGGCCGGTTCCGTCGCCTCGCTGAGCGCGTCCACCGCGCGCCAGGCCAGTTCGGAATCGGTGAGCAGGCAGGCGGCCCAGCTCAGGACGACCTCGTCCACCCAGGTGCGCCACGCGTGCGTGTCCGGGTCCTCGGTCTCGACTCCGTCCGCGCCGGCGACCCAGTCCACGCGGGCCGAGCCTCCGGGGCCGGCCATCAGCACCAGCGCGGCGTCCATGGGCGTCGGGTAGCGCAGGCGGGCCGCGACCGTCACCGCCTGGCGCGCCTGCACCTCGCACAGGACGGAGGCCAAGGCGCCGCCGGACGCCGGGTACGCGCTGGTCAGCCAGTGGGTGGTCGCTGCGATGAGCGGGGAGAGATCTTCGTGCACTGCCGGGCCGTTCGAGCCGTTCACGGACAAAAAGGACTGCGTGAAACGGTAGCCGCGACGCGGGCCGAACAATATGGCCCAGGCCGCCTCCAGGGCGTGGCTTCCACCACATTCGCACGCGGCGAAACGTGGCGGCGCCCGCCCGGAAGGCGGCCCCGAGACCGTTGCCCGTACGGAACAGACCTGGTCAGGCGCCGGCGGGGAAGCGTTCCCAGACGCGGTGGGCGCCCAGGAGGGACGTGACCTCCTCCAGCGTGGCGGGGCCGCCGGCGCCGACGATCACACCGGGCGCGTCGACGGGCACACCGGCCGCCTCCAGCGCGGCCTCGGCGCCCTTCCAGGCGCCGATCGCCTTGCCGTGCCGGAACGCCTCGGACAGCAGCATGCTGACCCGCGGGTCGTGGGTCGCCTGCTGGGCGGCGGTCAGTCCGGCCTTGGCGTCCCGCGCGCCGTAGGCGTCGGCGCCCAGGCCCGGCGCGCCGGCCAGCAGGATCGCGTCGAACTCCACGGACCGCGCGGTGGCGTAGGTGCGCTGGACGGTCAGCGCCCCGTCGCCGTTGCCGAGCTTCCCGCCGGACGGCGCGATCACGAGCGGCACCATGCCCGCGGCGAGCACCGCGTCGCGCACGGCCCGCACCCCGTCCAGGTCGCCGTCCGGCCCGGCGACGATGCCGATGATCCGGCCTTCCGTCGGCCAGGTGCGCCCGACCTGGGACAGTGCCGGACTGGGCGCGACGTCGGCCAGGGACACGGTGGGCCGGGGCGCCGGCAGGCCGAGACCCGCCGCGACCTGGGCGCACAGTTCGGGGTCGATGTTGGCCAGGCTCTGCAGACCGCGTTCCTTCACGGCCTGCTCGTAGCACTTGCCGAGTTCGAAGGTGTAGGCGCCGATGATGTGCTCGCGCTCCACCGGGCTCATGCTGAGCCAGAACCGGCGCGCCTGGCTGAAGTGGTCCGCGAACGTCTCGGGCGCCTCCCGGACCTTCTTGCCCTCCGGGACCCGTACCGGTGCCTCGACGTACGCGCCCGTGTCCGCACCGGCGACGAACGGGCAGCCGCCGTCGAGGGAGTTGGGACGGTAGGGCGCGACACCCCGGTGCACGGCCGACTGGTGGAAGCTGTCGCGCAGCATGTCGTTGACCGGCGCGTGGGTGCGGTTGATCGGGATCTGCCCGAAGTTGGGACCGCCCAGCCGGGTGATCTGGGTGTCCAGGTAGGAGAACAGGCGCCCGGCGAGCAGCGGGTCGTCGGTGATGTCGATACCGGGGACGAGGTGGCCGACGTGGAAGGCGACCTGCTCGACCTCGGCGAAGAAGTTCGACGGGTTGCGGTTGAGGACGAGCCGTCCGATGGGCTGCACCGGGGCGAGTTCCTCGGGGACGATGTTGGTCGGGTCCAGCAGGTCGATGCCCTCGAAGGTCTGCTCGGGGGTGTCGGGGAAGGTCTGGATGCCGAGTTCCCACTCCGGGTAGGCCCCCGCTTCGATGGCGTCGTACAGGTCCCGCCGGTGGAAGTCCGGGTCGACGCCGCTGATGATCTGCGCCTCCTCCCACACCAGGGAGTGCACACCGAGTTTCGGCTTCCAGTGGAACTTCACGAGCGTGGTGGCGCCCTCGGCGTTCACCAGCCGGAAGGTGTGGACGCCGAAGCCCTCCATCATCCGGTACGAACGCGCGATGCCCCGGTCGGACATGTTCCACAGGGTGTGATGGGTCGCCTCGGTGTGCAGGGTGACGAAGTCCCAGAACGTGTCGTGGGCGCTCTGCGCCTGCGGGATCTCACGGTCGGGGTGGGGCTTGCCCGCGTGGATCACGTCGGGGAACTTGATGGCGTCCTGGATGAAGAAGACGGGAATGTTGTTGCCGACCAGGTCGAAGACGCCCTCGCCGGTGTAGAACTTGGTCGCGAAGCCCCGGGTGTCGCGCACGGTGTCCGCGGATCCGCGCGAGCCCAGCACCGTGGAGAACCGTACGAACACCGGGGTTTCGACGTCCTTGGCCAGGAACGCGGCCTTGGTCACCGAGGTGGCGCTCCCGTAGCTCTGGAAGACGCCGTGCGCCGCCGCGCCGCGGGCGTGGACCACGCGCTCGGGGATGCGCTCGTGGTCGAACTGCATGACCTTCTCGCGCAGATGGTGGTCCTGCAGCAGGACCGGGCCGCGCGGCCCGGCCTTGAGCGAGTGATCGGTGTCGTACAGCCGGGTGCCCTGGGCGGTGGTCAGGTAACTCCCGGCCTGCGCCATTTCGGCCTGGTCCGCGCCCGTCGGCTGCCCGGTGGGCGAGAACGTGTCCGGTCCGGACTGGTCCGGCTTGGGCGGCAGCGGCTCACGGGGATCCGTCGGCTCGGCCAGCGACGGCGACTCGGGACCGGGCTTCCCCGGAATGCCCTCCTGCGGTCCCGCTCCGTCGCCGTGCAGGGCGCCGGTCACCTTCCGGGCCGCCTTCTTGATGGGGTTGGCCTCGTTCATGCGTACGTTCCTCCGCTCGTCGGCCGTTGGGCGCCGGGCGCCGCGGCCGCGTGCTGTCGGGGTACTGGCTGGTCGCCCGCCGTGGGTCGTCGCCGCCGAGCGCGCACCGCCCGCGCCGTGGGCACCGCGGGCGGTGCGCGGGGTCGGCGGGCATGGGCTCGCACCGGCGAGTCAAGTGAACAAAACACCCGAAACGGGCATCGGTCCTGTCAATCTCTCACGGCCCGGGGACCGGCGCACGGGCATGCGACGGTGGGGTGACCCCGCCCGGCACCCCGGCCGTCCCGATCGCGTACCCAGCCGCGGCGGCTCAAGGCCTCCGGTGCCCCGACCGGTTGCCGTGTGCGCGATCCACGCCAGGTGTGAGCGGCCTCCGGAGGGGGCCCGTACGCTGAGGGCCGTGCACATCTGTTTCGTCTGCAGCGGGAACATCTGCCGGTCGCCGTCCGCGGCGCTGGTGTTCGCCGAGCGGTTGCGCCGGGCCGGACTCGCGGACGCGGTCCGGGTCAGCAGCGCCGGCATCGGCCCGTGGCACGTCGGGGAGGCCATCGACGAGCGGGCCGGTGAGGCGCTGGAACGGCACGGCTATCCGGTCCGGCACGTCGCCGCCCAGGTCGGCGCCGAGCACCTGGACGCCGACCTGCTCCTGGCCATGGACCGCGATCACGAGAAGGCGCTGCGCCGGCTCGTCGACGAACCGTCCCGGGTGCGGCTGCTGCGCTCCTTCGACCCGCGGGCGACCGGCGACCTGGACGTGCCCGACCCCTACTACGGGGGCCCGGAGGGGTTCGAGGAGGTGCTGGCCATGATCGAGGCCGCGACTCCGGGCCTGCTCGACTGGGTGCGCGAGCGCCTCCCCTCGTGACCGCCGGCCCGCCACGAGGCCCCGGCCCCGGCGAGGATCCCGCCGCCGCTGCCGCCCGGCTGACCGGGCGTGCGGCGACCCGCCGGGGCTCGTCGGCGGCGAACCCCGCCGAGGTGGCCCTCGACGACGGCCGGGTGGTCGTGGTCAAGCGCGGGGAGGAACCGGAGTCGGTGCGGGCCGAGGCCGCCGGGCTGCGCTGGCTCGCCGAGGCGGACGCGGTGCGGGTCCCCGCCGTGCTCGGCCACGACCGGCGGTGGCTGGTCACCGACCGGGTTCCACCCGGCCGGCCCAGTCCGGGGGCGGCGCTGCGGTTCGGGCGCGACCTGGCCGCCCTGCACGCCGCCGGGGCGCCCGCGTTCGGCGCCGCCCCGCCCGGCGGGCCGCGCGAGGCGTACATCGGGCTCGCGCCGATGCGGAACGTCCCCGGCACCGACTGGCCGGACTGGTACGCCGAGCACCGGGTGCTCCCCTATCTGCGCCGCGCGGCCGACGGCGGCACCCTGCGCCCCGCCGAGGCGGCCGTGATCGAGCGCGCGCTGGAACGGCTGCCCGGGACGGCCGGCCCCGCCGAGCCGCCCGCGCGGCTCCACGGCGACCTGTGGAACGGCAACGTGCTGTGGGGCGCGGACGGCGGGGCCTGGCTGATCGACCCGGCCGCGCACGGCGGGCACCGGGAGACCGACCTGGCGATGCTCCGGCTTTTCGGCTGCCCGCACCTGGACCGTGTACTGGACGGATACCAGCAGGTCGCACCACTCGCCGACGGCTGGGCGGGCCGTGTCGGGCTGCACCAGCTCTTCCCGCTGCTGGTGCACACGGTCCTCTTCGGCCGCGGATACGCCGAACGGGCGGTCGCCGCGGCCCGGAGCGCCGGCGGGTAATCCCAGGGCCTGTTGCAACGGCCCTAGGCCCCGCCCCCGGCGACGCTCTCCACCAGGCGGGCGAGGTTGTCCAGGGCCATGCGCGTCCCCAGCTCGTTGTCGGCGCGCGGCACCTTGTCGGGGATGCCCTCGTGCACGATCACGACCTCCGTGCCGCCGTCCGCCTCGGCCAGTGACGTGGTCATCGTCATCGTGCCGTGCAGGGCGTCCTCGTCGGTCTCGAACGCGAGCACCTCGACCACCAGCCGACCGGGCACCAGCCGGGCGAAGTGCCCCCGGTAGGTGTCCGTGCGGGCACCCGACTTGCCCCGGGCGCCCGGCTCGTCGTAGGAGAGGGACACCCGGAACGTGCCGCCCTCGCGGGCGTCGAACTCATGGACCTGGGCGGTCATGCCGTCCGGGACGCGCCATCGCGCCACCGCGTCCGGGTCGGTGAGGGCCCGGTAGACGGCGGCGGGAGACGCCCGCACCCACCGCGAGACCCGTGTGGCATACATGGCAGCACCGTACACACGCGCCAGGCGCGGCGCCTCACGATTGTCCCGGTTTCGTCACCAAGTGGCCCTGGAGTCCCAGGGGTTGCTGCCGCGCTCTTCCCCCGTGCTAAGAAATACGCCGTCACATTGGCGCACGGTCTCCCCCGGGGGCGCCGTACGCCATGTCGGTCCGGCCCGTGAGGGCCGCAGGGGGAAGGTGTCACTGTAGTGAACCGTAAGCGCACGACCGTCGCGGCACTGGCCGCGGCCGGGGTTCTCACCGCGGCTCAGCTCGGCCTCGCCGGGGCCGCCGCCGCGGCGACCACCGCACCGCAGAGCTCGGGCTGCCCGATCGACATCGTGTATCCGTCCCGTTTCTACGTGGACCACAACGGGTGGGTGACGAACGGCGGCCTGTACTTCGGCATCAAGAGCAGGACCACGAAGAAGATCAAGAACGTCACGTTCACGGTCACCAACGTCAAGAACGTCCGCTTCAGCACGGCGACACCGAAGGGCGGCAAGATCAGCCACAGGACCTCCAAGGTCGTGACGGTCCGCACCACGACCTTCAAGGGCAAGGCGAGCCTCGGCTTCAAGGTCCGGACCCACCTGCTGAACACCAGGAGCTACAAGGTGAAGTTCACCCTGCACGGCTCCGGCTGGAACTGCGCCGTCAACCAGGGCACCTGGGGCGCCTGATCCCGCGGACGATGCCCCGGCCCGCGCGGGCCGGGGCATCGTCGTGCCCGCCCGGGCCGGGGCCCGGGACCATGATCGGTGTCGCCCGGGTACGCGGATGACCGCGGGGTACGCTGCGAAGAGGGGGCGCTTGCGGGCGCCGCCCTGTGCGTACCGGCGCGCGCGGCTGCGAGAAGGGCGGGTACGGATGGAATGGCGTGAGTTCGCCGAGCAGATGGCGCAGCTCGCCCGGCGCCTGCTGGCCCAGGACTCCCCCCAGGAGACGCTCGACGAAATCGTCCGGGCGGCCGTCGAGCTGATCGAGGGGTGCGAGGCCTCCGGCATCCTGGCCGTGCGCAAGGGACGCGCCGTGACCCTGGCCGCCAGCGGGGACGTGGTCGTGGAGTCCGACCGGCTGCAGGGCGAGATGGGCGAGGGCCCCTGCTTCGACGCGGCCCGCCGCGTCGACGGGGACCGGCTGTTCCGCATCGCCGACCTCACCCGGCCGCAGCCGGCGTGGCCGCGGTACGCGCCGGCCGCCCGCGCCCTGGGCATCGGCAGCATGATGGGCTTCCTGCTGTACACCCAGGACCAGGACTTCGGGGCGCTCAACCTCTACTCCAGCCGTGCCGGCTCCTTCACCAAGGACAGCGAGACCGCGGGCTGGCTGCTCGCCTCGCACGCCGCCGTCGCCGTGGCGGGTGCAAAAACCGTCGACCAGCTCGAACACGCGTTGGAGACCCGGCACGCCATCGGTGAGGCCATGGGCATCCTGCGGGAGCGCCACGGCCTGAGCGAGGAGGACGCCTTCGCCGTCCTGCGCCGTTTCTCCCAGCACCACAACATCAAGATCCGGGATGTCGCCCAGACCATCCGCACCGACGCCCACAAGCAGGCCTGACACGACAGCGGACCTGGCACGGCAGCGGACCCGGCACGGCCGAGCGGGCGGGTCTCGCGGTCATGTGCGGCAGGCAGGGTCCCGCGCTCCGGTGGGGCCGCCCGCGCGGCCGTCCCGCGCCCGCCCGCGCGACCGAGGGGGTGCCCGCCTCTCGCCTCACGGGGCTCGGCAGTGTAGACATGGCTCATGGTCCGGCTCCCGGGTCGTACCGGCTCCCGGTCGGCCCACCGTCCCCATGGACGGCGTCTCGAGCTCGCGTCCGGCCCGGCCCGGCGGGCGCGCGGGCGGGTCGGGCATGGCCACTCGGGCAGGGACAGACCGTCCTCGCTGCGCTCGGCCCTCGGCGGACGCAGCGTCGCCGGACAGGTGTTCCTGCTCCAGGTCGCCATCGTGGTGCTGCTGGTCGCGGCTGCCGTGGTGGCGCTGGTGCTCCAGGTGCGGCACGACACCGACGAGGAGGCCCGCAACCGCTCGCTCGCCGTCGCCGAGACGTTCGCCAACGCGCCGGGGGTCCGCGAGGCGCTCGCCGCCCCAAACCCGACGGCGGTGTTGCAACCGCGGGCCGAGGCGGCCCGCAAAGAGGCGCACGTCGACTTCGTCGTCGTGATGAACACCCGGGGAATCCGCTACACCCACCCCAAGCCCGACCGCATCGGCAAGCAGTTCGTCGGCACCCTCCAGCCCGCGCTGGCCGGCCGCACGGTCGTCGAACAGGTCGACGGCACCCTGGGGCCGCTGGTGCAGGCCGTCGTGCCGATCCGGGCGCCGGACGGCAAGGTGGTGGGCCTGGTATCGGCCGGCATCACGACCAGGAACGTCGGCGGCCTCGCGGACCGGCAGCTTCCGGTCGTCCTCGGCGCCGCGGCCGTGGCGCTGGCCCTGGCCACGGCAGGGACGGCGCTGGTCACCCGCCGGCTGCTGCGCCAGACCCACGGGCTCGGCCCCCGCGAGATGACCAGGATGTACGAGCACCACGACGCGGTGCTGCACTCCGTACGGGAAGGCGTCATCATCGTCGGCGACGACGGAAGGCTGCTGCTGGCCAACGACGAGGCGCAGCGCCTGCTCGGCCTGCCCGAGGACGCGGAGCGCCGGCCCGTGCTCGACCTCGGACTGCCCCCCGAGACCGCCGAGCTGCTGGCCTCCGGCCGGATCGCCACCGACGAGGTGCACCTGGTCGGCGACCGGCTGCTGGCGATCAACCAGCGGCCCACGGACATGCCGGGCGGCCCGTCGGGCAGTGTGGCCACGCTGCGCGACTCCACGGAGCTGCGCGCCCTGTCCGGCCGGGCGGAGAAGGCCCGGGAACGCCTCAGTCTGCTCTACGACGCCGGCGTGGGCGTCGGCACGACCCTGGACGTGACCCGGACCGCCGAGGAACTCGTCCAGGTCGCCGTTCCCCGGTTCGCGGACTTCGCGACCGTGGACCTGTACGACGCCGTGCTCGCCGGCGAGGACCCCGATCCGGGAGCCGCGCTGCGCCGTACGGCCTTCGCCGGGATCCGGGAGGACACACCGCTGTACCCGCTGGGCCAGGAGATCCGTTTCATCCCCTCGACCCCGCAGGCGCTCGGTCTCAAGTCCCGCCGGCCGGTCCTCGAACCCCGTCTGGACGCTGCCCCGGGCTGGCAGGCCCAGGACGCCGAGCACACCGAGCGGGTGCTGGCGTCCGGCATCCACTCGCTGATCGCCGTGCCCGTGCGGGCCGGCAACCTGCTGCTCGGCCTGGTCAGCTTCTGGCGGTCGGAGAAGGACGAGCCCTTCGACTCCGAGGAGCTGGCCCTCGCCGAGGAGCTGGTGGCCCGGGCGGCGGTCTCCATCGACAACGCCCGGCGCTACACCCGCGAGCACGGGCTGGCGGTCACCCTTCAGCGCAGCCTGTTGCCGCGCAGCCTGCCCGAGCAGAACGCGCTGGACATCGCCCACCGGTATCTGCCCGCGCAGGCGGGAGTGGGCGGCGACTGGTTCGACGTACTGCCGCTGTCCGGGGCGCGCGTCGCGCTCGTCGTCGGCGACGTGGTCGGCCACGGCCTGCACGCCGCGGCCACGATGGGGCGGCTGCGGACCGCGGTCAGCAACTTCTCCGCCCTGGACCTGCCGCCCGAGGAGCTGCTCGGGCTGCTGGACGAGCTGGTCGGCCGGATCGACCAGGACGAGACGGCGGACAGTTCCGGCGTGCCCGTCACCGGCGCGACCTGCCTGTACGCGGTCTACGATCCGGTCTCGCGCCGCTGTGCGGTCGCCCGCGCCGGACATCCGCCGCCCGCTGTGGTCGGGCCCGACGGGGAGGTGACGTTCCCCGAGGTGCCCGCCGGTCCCCCGCTCGGGCTCGGCGGGCTGCCGTTCGAGACGGCGGAGCTGGAACTGGCGGAGGGCAGCCGGCTGGTCCTGTACACCGACGGGCTCGTGATGGACCGGGAGCGGAACATCGACGCGGGCCTGGCGGAGCTGCGCACCGCTCTCGCCTCCGCCGGCGAATCGCCGGAGGACACGTGCCGGGCCGCCCTGGGCGTCCGGCCGTCCCGGCCGGTGGACGACATCGCGGTGCTCGTGGCCCGCACCCGGGCGCTGGGTTCCGGGCAGGTCGCCGAGTGGGACGTGCCCGGGGAGGCGTCGGCGGTCGGGGACGTGCGCGCGGCAGTAAGCCGGCGGCTGGTGGAGTGGGGTCTCGAGGAACTGACGTTCACCACCGAGCTGATCCTCAGCGAGCTGGTCACCAACGCGATCCGCTACGGCGGCGAGCCCATCCGCGTCCGGGTGCTGTGCGACCGCTGCCTGATCTGCGAGGTCTTCGACAGCAGCAACACCTCCCCACACCTGCGCTACGCGGCGACCACGGACGAGGGCGGCCGCGGGCTGTTCCTCGTGGCGCAGCTCGCCGAGCGGTGGGGCACCCGGTACACACCGACCGGCAAGGCCATCTGGGCCGAGCAGCCCCTGCCCTGAGAGGCTTCTCCCACCGACGCTTTTTCCACCGTCGACCCACTTGGAGCCCCCTTGGCGCACGACCACCGCCGCACGACCCATCTGGTCGGCGCGGTCCGCCGCAGAGTCCTCGCCCTGACCGGCGCCTCGTTCGCCGCCCTCCCGTTCCTCGACGCCCGGCGTGCCGCCGCGGCCCCGGCGGCGGGCCTGGACGACCCGGCGAAGAAGGAGATCGCCATGCGACTGGTGTCGAGCGCGGAGAACTCCACGCTCGACTGGAAGGCCCAGTACGCGTACATCGAGGACATCGGCGACGGGCGCGGCTACACGGCCGGCATCATCGGCTTCTGCTCCGGCACGGGCGACATGCTCGGGCTGGTGCGCCTCTACACCGACCGCAGCCCGCACAACGTGCTCGCCCCCTACCTCCCGGCGCTGCGCCGGGCCGAAGGGACCGACTCGCACCGGGGACTGGACCCCGGCTTCCCCGACGCCTGGCGCCGGGCCGCGCGGGACACCGCCTTCCAGCGGGCCCAGGACGACGAGCGCGACCGCGTCTACTTCGACCCGGCCGTCGCGCAGGCCAAGGCGGACGGGCTGCGCGCCCTCGGCCAGTTCGGTTACTACGACGCGATCGTGATGCACGGCGGCGGTGGCCCGACCGGCTTCCGCCACATCCGCGAGCGGGCGCTGAGGAGGGCCGCGCCGCCGGCGCGGGGCGGCGACGAGGTGACGTATCTGAACGCGTTCCTCGACGCCCGCCTGTGGGCCATGCGGAAGGAGACCGCCCACCAGGAGACCAGCAGGGTGGACACCGCGCAGCGGGTCTTCCTGCGCCAGGGCAACCTCGACCTGGAACCGCCGCTGGACTGGAAGGTGTACGGGGACGCCTACCACATCGGCTGACGCCGGGGACCCGTCCGGGACGTCAGCCCAGGGCGCGGTCGAGGTTGTAGGCCGCGCTGATCAGGGACAGGTGCGTGAAGGCCTGGGGGAAGTTGCCCTGCTGCTCGCCGGTGGGGCCGATCTCCTCGGCGTACAGGCCGAGGTGGTTGGCGTAGGTGAGCATCTTCTCGAAGGCGAGGCGGGCCTCGTCCAGGCGGCCGGCCCGGGTGAGGGCCTCGACGTACCAGAACGAGCAGATGGAGAACGTGCCCTCCTCGCCGCGCAGCCCGTCGGGGCTGATCTGCGGGTCGTAGCGGTAGACGAGCGAGTCGGAGACCAGGTCCCCGGTGAGCGCGTCGAGGGTGGACAGCCACTTGGGGTCGGTCGGCGCGATGAACTTGGCCAGCGGCATCATGAGCACGGCGGCGTCCAGGACGTCGCCGTCCTCGCACTGGACGAAGGCCTGCCGCCCGGCGGACCAGCCGCGGTCCATGATGCGGCGGTAGACGGCGTCCCGGCTCTGCCGCCAGCGAGGCAGGTCGGCGGGCAGGCCGCGGCGGTTGGCCAGCCGCATGGCACGTTCGACGGCCACCCAGCACATCAGGCGCGAGTACAGGAAGTTCCTCCGGCCGCCGCGGGTCTCCCACACTCCCTCGTCGGGCTGGTCCCAGTTCTCGCAGACCCAGTCCACCAGCGCGGTCACGTCGTCCCACTGGGCGCTGGAGATCGGCTGGGCCCACTTGTCGAAGAGGTAGATCGAGTCGATCAGGGCGCCATAGATGTCGAGCTGGAGCTGGTCGGCGGCGGCGTTGCCGACCCGTACGGGCGCGGAGCCCCGGTGTCCCTCCAGGTGGCCGAGTTCGCGTTCGGGCAGCTCGTTGCGGCCGTCGATGCCGTACATGATCTGCAACGGGCCGGTCGCCTTGCCGTCGCCGGGGCTGATGTGCCGGGTCAGGAAGCGCATGAACGCCTCGGCCTCGCCGGCGAAGCCGAGCCGCAGCAGCGCGTAGACGGCGAACGCGGCGTCGCGCACCCAGACGTAGCGGTAGTCCCAGTTGCGCTCACCGCCGACCCGCTCGGGCAGGCTCGTGGTGGGCGCGGCGACGATGGCGCCGGTCGGGGCGTAGGTGAGCAGTTTCAGGGTGAGGGCGGAGCGGTGGACCATCTCCCGCCAGCGGCCGCGGTAGCGGGACTGGGCGAGCCAGCGGCGCCAGTAGGTGACCGTGGCGCAGAACTGGTCCTCGGCCTCGGCGTGGGCGCACCGCCGTGGGGCCACCTCGCCGCCGACCTGGTCCAGCGCGAAGACGGCCGACTCGCCCTCGGCGAGCTTGAAGTCCGCCCGCAGGTCCGTGCCGTCGTTCTCCAGGGGCACGGTGGAAGTCAGGGCGAGGGACAGGGTCGCCGACTCGAACAGGGCCGTGCAGCCCTCCATGCGGACCGTGTGCGGGTCGGCGCCGTAGTTGAAGCGGGGAGCCACCCGGGCCCGGAACGGCAGGGTGCCGCGGACGCACAGCACGCGCCGGATGAGCCGGTGCCGTTCGGTCTCGGCGGATCCCCGCCGGTCTCCGGTCACCGGCATGAAGTCCTGCACCTCCCCCACGCCGTCCTCGGTGAAGAACCGGGTGATCAGCACGTTGGTGTCGGGGAAGTAGAACTGCTTGGTGCGCGCGGCCTCGGTCGCGGCGAGCTCGAAGCGGCCGCCGCGCTCGGCGTCCAGGATCGCCGCGAAGACGCTCGGGGCGTCGAAGGAGGGGCAGCAGTACCAGTCGATCGTGCCGTCGGTGCCGACGAGGGCGACACTGCGCAGATCGCCGATCAGGCCGTGGTCGGCGATCGGGACGTAGCGCAGTGCGCCCGTGTCGGGGCCCGGGTCTCGGGTGTCGGCCATCTCGGCTGCCTCCTGTCCCCTCGCTGTCCCCCCGCTCTCCCCCTCGCGCGGACCGGTGTCGCGGTTGCACCGGCTCTCCTCCGGCTTCCCTCCAGCTTAGGAGCGGTCTTCCGGATGCAGGGTGCCGTCCGACGGGCAATCGTGGGAGGAGGTCACGCTCCCGCAGCACGAGGGCCGTACGCCGACCCGGGCGGGGACCGAGCCGGACCCGAGGAGGCCACATGTCGACGTCACAACCCGACGCATCCCACGAGCCCGGGGAGCGGTGCACCCCGGACGACATGCTCCACGCCCGTACCGGCACCGACGTCTCGCCCGAGGACGTGGTGCTGGCCGCGGGCCGCGACATCACCCCGCGCAACCTGGAGTGGGCCAGGCGCAAGATCGAGACGGAGGGCCCGGCCGCCCTGGACAAGCTGCTGCCGTAGCCCCGGAGGCCGGGTGCGAGAGGGGCCGGAGCCCTGCCGTTCCGGCCCCTCTCGCGCTGTCGTGGCTCACGAGACGGGCTGGCGCCGCCTCTCCCGGGACCGGAGCCCTGCCGTCGCGGTCGATCTCGCTGGTCCCTTTCGCTGGGGGCCGTCGCTCTGCGAGACTCCGGGGCGTGCCCGACTTCGACATGATCGTCATAGGATCCGGACCGGGCGGCCAGAAGGCCGCCATCGCCGCGGCCAAGCTGGGCCGCCGGGTGGCTGTCGTCGACAGCCCCGACATGGTCGGCGGGGTCTCGATCCACACCGGAACCATTCCCTCCAAGACCCTGCGCGAGGCGGTGCTCTACCTCACCGGACTCACCCAGCGCGATCTGTACGGTCAGAGCTACCGGCTGAAGGAGGACATCACCGTCGCCGATCTGACCGCGCGCACCCAGCACGTGGTGGGCCGTGAGGTCGACGTCATCCGCAGCCAGCTCTCCCGCAACCACGTGTCCCTGCTCGCCGGTACCGGCCGCTTCGTCGACGAGCACACCGTCGCGCTGCGCGAAGTGACCGGCGAGGAAAAGCTGCTGACCGCCGAACACATCGTCATCGCGACCGGCACGCGGCCGGCCCGGCCGGACAGCGTGCAGTTCGACGGGCGCACCATCATGGACTCCGACAACGTGCTCACGCTGGAGCGGGTGCCCCGGTCGATGGTCATCGTCGGCGCCGGGGTCATCGGGATGGAGTACGCCTCCATGTTCGCCGCGCTCGGCAGCAGGGTGACCGTCGTCGAACGGCGTCCGGGCATGCTCGACATGTGCGACGTCGAGATCGTGGAGTCGCTCCGCTACCACCTGCGGGACCTCGCCGTCACCTTCCGCTTCGGGGAGACGGTGGCCGCGGTGGAGCGGCACGAGCACGGCACGCTCACCGTGCTGCAGAGCGGCAAGAAGATACCGGCCGACGCGGTGATGTACTCGGCGGGCCGGCAGGGCCTCACCGACGGACTCGACCTGGAGAAGGCCGGGTTGAGCGCGGACGCGCGGGGCCGGATCGCGGTCGACGAGCACTACCGCACTCAGGTGCCGCACATCTACGCGGTCGGCGACGTGATCGGATTCCCCGCGCTCGCGGCGACCTCGATGGAGCAGGGGCGGGCCGCCGCCTACCACGCCTGCGGAGAGCCGGTCGGCAGGATGCTCGACCTTCAGCCCATCGGCATCTACACGATCCCCGAGATCAGCTTCGTCGGGCGGACCGAGGACCAGCTCACCGAGGACCGGGTGCCGTTCGAGGTGGGCGTCTCCCGCTACCGTGAGTTGGCCCGCGGGCAGATCATCGGCGACTCGCACGGCCTGCTGAAGCTGCTGGTCTCGCCCGAGGACCGCACGCTGCTCGGGGTGCACTGCTTCGGCGCCGGGGCCACCGAGCTCATCCACATCGGGCAGACGGTGATGGGCTGCGGCGGCACCGTGGACTATCTGGTCGACGCGGTGTTCAACTACCCGACGCTCGCGGAGTCGTACAAGGTGGCGGCCCTGGACGCCACGAACAAGCTGCGGCAGATCGACCGGATCGGGGACTGACCCGGGGGCCGGGTCAGGGCGCGGTGCCGTCGTCCGGCAGTTCGTCGTCGTCAACGATGTGCACGGCGGCCTCCTCGGCGCCGGCGGCTCCCGCGTCGACGCCCTTGTCGTCGGCGACCTCCTCCTTGGTGGTGTCGCCGTGGGCGCCCTCGTCAGGGGCGACGAGGCGGCCGGCGCGGTCCCCGCCCGCCTCGGGGTCGACGGGTTCGCCCTCGCCGCCGGGCAGGTCGCCCACGCCGTCGCCCTCCGGGCCGCTCACGTCGGGCCGCTCCTGGGCCAGCCGCTGGTCGAGGCTCTCGCCCTCGTGCTGTTCGGCGGCCGTCGTGCCGTACTTGGTGACGCCCAGCGGCTTCTCCGGCGGGGAGTACCCCTCGTCGAGGACGTCGTCGTAGGTCCGCTCCCCCACCGCGTTCTCCATGTCCAGCGGCGCGGCGTCCTCCTGTTCCTCGTTGTCCCCGGTGGGCTGGTAGGCGTCGTCTGCCATCGGATCGGTGCTCACGGGTTCCTCCCTGGCGGACTCTGTGCGAGCGGACTCTGTGCATGTCGTGATCCGCGTTTCCCGCAGGGCCGGTCCCAATCACCCCGGCCGGCGGGCGGGCCGGGCAAGTTGGCCCAAATTCGTTGCTCCATCATGACTGGTGACTCGGCTCACCCGTTCGAGCGATCACAGGAACACCCCGGGGGCCGTTATCGTCTACAGTTACGTAGACGGTCTACAGATATGTAGTCGCGGAAGAAGGAGGCGCGCGGATGATCCTCGCCCTGTCGGGCTCGTCCATCGACGGCTCCCTCTACTCGGACGTGGTGGACCTGGCCCGCCGCTCCCCCGCGTGGTGGGACGGCGTGGTGAGCCTGTGGTCGGCCTATGGCCTGGCCCTGTTCGCCGTGTTGATGGCGGCGGCCTGGTGGCGCTCACGCCGGACGGGCGCCCAGGCGGCCGTCGCGGCCCTGGCGGTACCACTCGTCGTGGTCCTCGCCTACGCCGTCAACTCGGTCGTGAAGCTGCTCGTGCACGAGATACGCCCGTGCCGCACGCTGCACGTGGTCACTTTGGAGGCCTGTCCGGCCCGCACCGACTGGTCCTTCCCCAGCAATCACGCGGCGATCGCCGCCGCGGCGGCGGTGGCGCTGTTCCTGATCTCGCGTCGGCTCGGCGCGATCGCCTGCGTGGCCGCGATCGCGATGGCCGCCTCCCGGGTCTGGGTCGGCGCCCACTATCCGCACGACGTGGCGGCCGGGCTCCTGACCGGCGCCCTGGTGGCCTATGTGGCGATGAAGGCGCTGCTGCGCCGGCCGGAGACACTCGCCCGGCGCCTGGCCGCGACACGGCTGCGGCCGTTGCTGGTGTCGTGAGGTCCCGGGCCACCGCCGACCTCGCGGGCAGCGCCGCACTCGGCGCCTGGGCCGCGTTCGCGGTGCTCGGCCTGGTCGTCGCCGGTCATGGCAGCCCCCTGTCCGTGGACGGCACTCTGCTCTCCTGGTCCCTCGGGCACCGTCCGGCGGTGGCCGCGGCGGTGGCCCGCGGGCTCACAGCCACGGGGACGGGCGTCGTCCCGTACCTGCTCGTCGCGCTGGCCGGCCTCGCCGTCGGCCGCACGGTCCGGCAGCGTGCGGCGGCGGCCGCGCTCGGCCTCGGCTGCCTGGTGGCGGGACAGGCCGTGCGGTACGGCGTGATGGAACTGGTCGCCCGGCCGCGTCCACCGCGACAGGACTGGGCGGCCCACGCCTCCGGCTGGTCGTTCCCGTCCGGGCACACCACCACCTCGGCGCTGGCCGCCGGGCTGGTGATCCTGGCGGTGACCCTGCGCGCCCCGCGCGGCCGCACGGCGGGCTGCCTGGTCGCCGGCTGCTGGGGCGCGCTGGTGGGGCTGACCCGGGTGTATCTCGGGGTGCACTGGTTCACCGATGTGATCGGCGGCTGGCTCTTCACCGCGGGCTGGCTCGGGCTGTGCCTGGGGGCGGCGGCGCGGTGGCTGCCCCCCGGTTTCATCTCCGGCCTGGCGAGAAGAGCCGTGGAGCCGGTGGCGGAACATGCGGGCCGGGACCCGGGTGATCGAGGGCGGTCGGGCCCTGCGTGACGCCGCACGCCGAGGCCTGTACGGCCAGGGCTTCGGTCGCCCCTTGACGGGCACCAGGCCCGGCACGGCGACGTGGCATGCCACCAGGCCCGCCCAACAGGGCGCGTTGGTGGCGGTTGCCGGGGCGGGCCTCAGGGACCGGTGTCCTCGCGCACCCGAGGCGCCACGTACAGGCGCAGGTCGCCGTAGCGGTGGGCGGGCCAGGCACGGGCGTACCGCGGTGGGGTGCCGTCGGCCGTGGTGAGGACGGCGACCGGCAGGCGCCGGGCGGCCTGTTCGACGGCCGTCGGGGTGCTGTTGGTGTTGGGGCCCGAGGTCGAGGCGGAGCCGCAGCCGGTGTAGAAGGCGATCGGTATGGCCTCCTCACCGGCGAGCAGACAGGGCGGGCGCACCCCGAGGCGGTGCAGCGTGGCGGCGGTGCCGGACCAGACGCGGCGGTCGGCGGTGGTGCGGTGGACGGTGTGGGCGAGGACGGCGTACTGCACGGCCAGGTGCCCGGCGAGGCCGAGGGCGACCAGGGCCACGGCGAGGCGCCGCCATCTGCCGTTCGGCGCTCTCACGAGCTGAACGAGCGCGTCGGCGGCCGGGAGCGCGAGGAGGAGGTAGGCGGGGAGCAGGAAGCGGGGGGCCGCGTAGCCGATCAGGAACAGGTAGGGGAAGGCGGCCGTGGCGGCGCAGGCCAGCGCGACCAGCGTGGGCGGGCTGCGCCGGGCGCGCACGGCGAGGGCGAGGCCCAGCAGGGCGAGCAGCGGCAGGACGTACCACCAGGCGGTGATGGCCGGGTTCGGCTGCGCGCCGGTGCACGGCCGGCACAGCGCGCGCCCGCCCAGGCTGCGCAGTTGGTCGGCCACGGCGAAGTGCCAGCCCAGGCCGCCCTGTATGGCGGAGCCGTCGGACAACCGCTGCAACAGGCCGCCGTAGCTGACGAACGCCTCGATGACCCATTCGGCGGACCCGGCGGCCAGTCCGCCGAGCAGCACGGCGAGCGGCTTCCACCGCCGCTCCAGCAACGCGAGCCCGAGCAGGGGCAGGACCACCCAGACGGCGTCCATGGGGCGCATCAGGGCCATGAGGGCGGCGCCGCCGGCCAGTCCCCACAGGGCGGCGCGGTCCGACGGGCCGGTCCGGGCGCGCAGGAAGCAGCCGGCGCAGGCGAGGGCGCCGATGGCGACCCAGTAGTTGGGCATGGCCTGAGGACCGTAGAACAGCGTCACCCACAGGGAGGCGAACAGGGCGCCGGCCAGGGCCAGGACACCGGAGCCGAACATGTGCCGCCATACGCGCAGCGCCAGGTACAGGGCGAGCCCGGACAGCACCGCGAGGTAGCAACGCAGCAGCACGGTGGACGACGACCACGAGGCGACCGGCGCGACGAGCAGCGAGACGCCGCGGGCACGCGGGGCGCTGAAGTAGGCGGCCGGTGCGTGGGCGCTGACCTGGCTGACGTAGATGGACTCGTCCCAGCCGAGGCCCATGCCGGGGCGGACGAGGAGAAGTTGGGCGAGGGTGAAGGCGGCGGCCGCGGCCGCCACGAGGGTGTCGCCGCGAGCCCGGCGGACGCGGACCGGGCCGGGTCTCGGTCCGGCTCGGCGCGTCCCGGCGAGTATGGCGTGCGCACCGTCGGCCATGTGTACCCCTCACCCCCGTACCGCGGGGTTTCGGACTCCCCGCGTTCCCGCGCCGTGGCGCAGGAACCAGGTAAGCAGGAACCAGGTAGGACGTCAGAGAAACAAGCAGGACATCCGGAAAACCGGCACGACGTCAGGGAAATATCCACGACATCGGGTAAAACAGGGACAAACTAACCCGAGCCGCGCCCACGCGCCGCGCGGGACGCCGCCGGACGCCTGAACCCCTACGCGCTGTAAGGTTGAGGGCATGGCTGGAAGAGGGCCTCACGGCAGGGTGGAACGGCGCAGTTCGGGCGAGTTGGAGAGCGAGGTCCTCGCGGCTCTGTGGTCCACGGACCACCCGCTCACCCCGGCCGAGATCCAGCTCGAGATCGGCGGAGGCCTGGCCTACAACACCGCGCACACCATCCTCAAACGCCTGTACGACAAGGGCCTGGTGCTGCGCGAGGTGGACGGGCGGCGGGGTGCCTACCGGCCGGCCAAGAACGCGGCCGAGCTGACCGCCCAGGCGATGCACGACGCCCTCGACCGCGGCCCCGATCCGATCGCCGCCCTGCAGCAGTTCGTGACCGGGCTGAGCCCCGAGGAGGAGAGCGCCCTGCGCGAGTTGCTCACCGGAGGAGCCGCGTGACGGTCGACGTCTACACTCCGCTGGCGTTGTCCGTGCTGCTCGCCGCGGTCAGCCCCGCGGTCGGCCGGCGGGTGGCCCCGGCCCTGGCCGCGCGCGTGCTGACCGCCGCCGCCGCGGTGACGGCCGCCGCCACCGTGTGGTCCCTCGCCCTGCTGGCCGCCACCCTTCTCGGCGACGCCCCGCCGGTCGTCGCCGAGGCCCGGGCGGCCGGCCACCCGATCCCGGAACCGGTGCCCGAGGCCATCGGGATCGCCGCCTGCCCGGCACTCGCGCTGATCGCCCACCGGCTGTGGCGGGCCGTCCGCGCCGAGTACACCACGCGCCGCGCACTGCGGCGGCTGTGCGAGGGGCAGCCCGGGGACACCGAACTCGTCGTCGCCGCCTCGCCCGTGCCTCGGGCGTTCGCCATCCCCGGCTCACCTGGCCGGATCCTGGTCACGGCGGGGATGCTCGGCGCGCTGGATCCCGTCGAGCGCCGGGTGCTGCTCGCCCATGAACGCGCCCATCTGGCGCACCGGCACGCGCTCCTGGTGACCGCGGCCACGCTGGCCTGCGCGGCCAACCCGCTGCTCGGGCGGGTGCGCGACCAGGTGGCCTTCCTCGTCGAGCGCTGGGCGGACGAGCGGGCCGCCGCGGCGGTCGGCGACCGCACCACCACCGCCCGTGCGCTCGCCCGCGCGGCGCTCACGGCCGGGCGGGCGGAGCCTTCGTGCGCGCTGGGCTTCACCGACCGCGCCGTCACCCGGCGGATCGCGGCCCTCCAGTCCGCCCCGCCGCCGCACCTGCGCTCCGTCGCGGCGGCCGTCCTCGCCCTCGGCGCGCTGCCCGCCCTGGGCGCCGCCGACGCCACGGGCGACCTGCTGCGCCTGCTGGTGCACATCGTCCCGTAGCCCGGCGGCGTTCCCCCGGGCCGGCAGCGGTCCGCAGGCCGACGGTGTCCCGTACGGCGGGAAACGCACGCCTCAGCGGGGGGCATTGGGCTTGCGGTGCGGGGGCTGTTCCGGAGCCGGCAGGTGCTTCGGCGGCGGCACCGGGCGGGCCGAGGCGGCACCCGGGCGGAGCGTGACCGGGGCGCCGTGGTGACGGATCGTCATGGCCGGCCCGTCGAGCAGCGAATACGTGGCGTTCTGCTGGGTGACCTCCACGCGCAGCCGGCGGCCGCGGAACTGGAGCGTGAAGGCGAGCCGGCTGAACTTCTCCGGCAGCCGCGGCGAGAACGCCAGTTCCTCGCCGACCCTGCGGGTGCCGCCGAATCCGACCACCAGCGCCTGCCAGGTACCGGCGAGGGAGGCGATGTGCAGCCCGTCGCGGGTGTTGTGCTCCAGGTCCTCCAGGTCCATGAGGGCGGCCTCGGCCGCGTAGTCGTAGGCCAGGCGCAGATGGCCCGCCTGGGCGGCGATGACGGCCTGCACGCAGGCCGACAGCGAGGAGTCCCGTACGGTCAGCGGCTCGTAGTAGGCGAAGTTGCGGGCGATGTGCTCCTCGTCGAACTCGCTGCCGCACGTGTACATCGCGAGGACCAGGTCCGCCTGCTTGATCACCTGCTTGCGGTACAGGTCGAAGTAGGGGAAGTGCAGCAGCAGCGGGTACTGGTCGGCGCGGGTGCCGGCGAAGTCCCAGCGCTGGTAGCGGGTGAACCCCGCGTGCTGCTCGTGCACGCCCAGATCGGCGTTGTACGGGATGTTCATCGCCTCGGCCGCGTCCCGCCAGGTGGCGCTCTCCTCGTCGTCGGCGCCGAGCCGTTCCGCCTCCTTCGGATGGCGTTCGACGACGTCGGCCGCGGCCAGCAGGTTCGCCCGCGCCATCAGGTTGGTGTACGTGTTGTCGTCGGCGATCGCGCTGTACTCGTCGGGTCCTGTGACACCGTCGATGTGGAAGGTGCCGTGGTGGTCGTGGTGGCCCAGTGAACGCCACAGCCGGGCCGTCTCCACCAGCAGTTCGACTCCGGTGTCGCGTTCGAAGTCCTCGTCGCCCGTCGTCGCGACGTAGCGCACCACGGCGTGCGCGATGGCGGCGTTCACATGGAAGGCGGCGGTGCCGGCGGGCCAGTACGCCGACCCCTCCTGGCCCTCGATGGTCCGCCAGGGGAACGCGGCGCCGCGCAGGCCCAGTTGGGCCGCGCGCTCCCGCGCGGCGGGCAGCGTGTTCTGCCGCCAGCGCAGCGCCTCGGTGACGGCGTCGGGCGCGGTGTAGGTCAGCACGGGCAGCACGAACATCTCGGTGTCCCAGAAGGCGTGCCCGTCGTAGCCGGAGCCGGTCAGCCCCTTGGCTGCGATCGCCCGTTCCTCGGCGCGGGCGCCGGCCTGGAGGACGTGGAAGAGGGCGAAGCGGACGGCCTGCTGGATCTCCTCGTCGCCGTCCACCTCGACGTCGGCACGGGCCCAGAAGTCGTCCAGGTACGCCCGCTGTTCCTCGACCAGGCCGCTCCAGCCGCCGTGCGCGGCGGCCGCCAGGGCCGCGTCGACCTGGTCGCTCATCGCCGGCAGGGAGCGGGCGCCGGACCAGCCGTGTGCCACGAACTTCTCCACCCGCAGCCGCTCTCCCGGCTGGAGGACGGAGGCGACCGTCAGCCGTGCCAGATGGGGATGGCTCTCGCTGTCGGTCGTGAAGTGCTCGGGCCCGGAGACCACGTGGTCGGCGGCCACGGCCACCCGCAGGCCGCTGTTCCGGGTGCTGTGGACCAGTCGCAGCCGTTTGCCGCAGGCGAAGTCGTCCTCCGGCTCCAGCGGGGACTCCAGGGCCATCGCCGCCCGGGGATCGCCGTTGGACTGCGGCAGCTGCTCGTTGGCCACCAGCTCCGACTGGATGACCACGCGGGCCTGGGAGCCGACCGGCTCCACCTCGTAGGCGACCGCGGCGATCGACCGCTGGGTGAGCGAGACCAGCCGGGTCGAGCGCACCCGGATCGTCGTGCCGGCCGGGGAGATCCACTCGCAGGTCCGCTCCATCACCCCGCGCCGCAGGTCGACGGTGCGCTCGTGCGAGACCAGCCGGCCGTAGCGCAGGTCGAACGGCTCGTCGTCGACGAGCAGCCGCAGCACCTTGCCGTTGGTGACGTTGATGAGGGTCTGGCCCGACTCGGGGTAGCCGTAGCCGGCCTCCGCGTACGGCAGCGGGTGCACCTCGTACACGCCGTTGAGGTAGGAGCCGGGCAGTCCGTGCGGTTCGCCCTCGTCGAGGTTGCCGCGCCAGCCGACGTGCCCGTTGGACAGCGCGAAGACGGACTCGCTCTGGGCGAGGACGTCGAGGCTGATTTCCGTCTCGCGCACGGTCCACGGCTCGACGGCGTACGAACGATGGGTGATCACGCGGTTCCTCCTCCCGCGCCGAGAAGTTCGGCGAGGTCCTTGACGACCACGTCGGCGCCGTGCGCGTACAGCGCCTCGCGCTGGCCCACGCGGTCGACGCCGACGACGTATCCGAAGCGGCCCGAGCGGCCCGCCTCCATGCCGGCCAGCGCGTCCTCGAAGACGGCGGCACGCCCGGCGTCGACGCCCAGGTCCTGGGCGGCGGCCAGGAAGGTGTCGGGGTGGGGCTTGCCCGGCAGACCGCGTTCGCGGGCGACCACGCCGTCGATACGGACGTCGAAGAGGCGTTCGGCGTCGATCGAGTGCAGGACGTCCCGGGTGTTGGCGCTGGACGAGACGATCGCGGTCCGCAGGCCCTTCGCCCGGACGGCCCCGATGTAGCGCAGGGTCCCCTCGTACGCCTCCACACCCTCGGTACGGATCTTCTCCAGCACGAGTTCGTTCTTGCGGTTGCCGACCCCGTTGACCGTCTGCGCGTCCGGCGGGTCGTCGGGGCCGCCCTCGGGCAGTTCGATGTCGCGGGAGGCGAGGAAGGTGCGCACCCCGTCGGCGCGGGGGCGGCCGTCGACGTACTCGTCGTAGTCGGCGACCGGGTCGAAGGGCCGGAAGCCGGCGCCGTCCCGCTCGCGCAGGAAGGCGTCGAACGTCTCCTTCCAGGCGGCCGCGTGCACCACGGCCGTCTTGGTGACCACCCCGTCGAGGTCGAAGAGGCAGACGGTGATGTCTTCGGGCAGACCGAGCTCTGTCATAAAGGCACCTTTCCCCGCATCGCGGCATTGAGAGGGTGTCGAGTGCCACATCCGGCCCATGTCCTACCCCATGTCCCGCCTGACGTTCCGTCGCGGCCATCGTGCTCCCGGCGGCGGGCCTACGCCGGTTGCGCGGGCGTGTCCTGCCCGCGGCACGTGGTCCGTCCCCGCCGACCGGGTGACACACTGTGCCGTGTGCCGCTGACCTTCGACGACCTCCTGGCCCGTGCCCGGGCCCTCCCCCGTGCCGGACACCGGGCGATCCTCGGTGTCGCGGGCAGCCCCGGCGCGGGCAAGTCGACCCTGGCCGCGCACCTGGTGCGGGCGCTGAACGCGGACGGGGAGCCCTGGGCGGCGCACGTGCCGATGGACGGCTTCCACCTCGCCGACACCGAACTCGACCGGCTCGGCCGCCGCGACCGCAAGGGCGCGCCGGACACCTTCGACGCGGCGGGGTACGCGGCGCTGCTGCGCCGGCTGCGCGAGGAGACGGACGGGACGGTGTACGCGCCCGGCTTCGACCGCGTCCTGGAGCAGCCCGTCGCGGGCGCCGTCCCGGTACCGCCGTCGGCCCGGCTGGTGGTGACGGAGGGCAACTACCTGCTGCTGGACACGGGACTGTGGGCGCGGGTGCGACCGCGTCTGGACGAGGTGTGGTTCTGCGAGCTCGACGAGCCGGAGCGCGTACGCCGCCTGGTCGCCCGGCACGAGGAGTTCGGCAAGTCGCACCGGGAGGCGGTGGCCTGGGTCCTGGGCACCGACCAGCGCAACGCCGACCTGGTCGCGGCGACCCGGTCCCGCGCCGACCTGATCGTGCCGCGGTCGGCCCTGCCGCCCGGGGCGAGGGCGGCCTGAGCCAGGCCGGTCCCCGTCGTCCGCCGGGCCCCGGTCCGGTCGTCCGCCGGGTCCCGGTCCGGTCGCCCGACGGGACGGCGTCCGCGCCGCGTTGGACTATGTTGGGCCTCTGTGGGAGACAAAGGAGGCGCGCCGGTGCCATCGCCGCAGCAGGCGCGCGCGCAGGCGTCCGCGATCACCTCGGGAAAGACGGTGCCCCGAGCGGAGGCCGCTCCCGCGTCCCAGCTCAGGACGATCTTCGATGGGCCCCGGCTGTCTCCCGGGCAGCGCCGCATCGCGCAGTACCTGATCGAGAACATCACCGAGGCTGCGTTCATGTCGATCACGGAGCTGGCCGACCGGGTCGGCGTCAGCCAGCCGTCGGTGACGCGGTTCGCCTCGGCGGTCGGCTTCAGCGGCTACCCGGCGCTGCGCGAGAGGCTCCAGTCCATCGCGCTGCGGACCCTGGCGGGCGGTCCGGGCGCGGCCGAGCAGGACCGGAGCAACGAGCTCCAGGCGGCCGTCGACGCGGAGATCGGGAACCTGGAGGATCTGCGCCGGGACCTCGCCGATCCCCGCCTCGTGATCGACACCGGCCGCGCGCTGTCGCTGTCGACCCCGCTGACCGTGCTCGGCCTGCGCATCTCGGCGTCGCTCGCGGAGTACTTCGCCTACGCGGCGCGGCGCATCCATCCGGACGTGCGGCTGGTGACCCGCGGCGGCAGCGTCGCCTACGACACGCTGCTGCAGGCCCGGGAGGCCGGCGGCACCTGGGTGCTGGCCTTTTCGATGCCCCGGCACGCGCACGAGACCCTGGCCGCCGTGCGGGTGGCCCGCGACGCCGGGCTCAAGGTGGCCGTGATCACCGACCTGGCGCTCGGACCGGTGGCCGACGAGGCCGACGTCACCTTCGCCACCGGGACCGGGTCCCGCCTGGTGTTCGACTCCTACGCCGCGCCCGGGGTGATGTGCGCGGCGCTGCTCCAGGCCATGACCGACGCCGATCCGGAACGGACCCAGGCCCGGCTGGAGGCGTACGAGCAGATCGCCGACCAGCACGACTTCTTCCTCCGGGACTGACCGGCCCTCCACCGGGCTCCCCCGGCCGGCCCGGGCAGCGGGCATCGCCGTCGCCGTGGGGGCCGTGCGACGCCCGGCATGGGTGGGGCATGAATGTTTACATGCTCCTTGCCAAGTGGACGGCATATATAAATACTGCTACTGCTCACGGATCACGGTCCGGCCCAACCCCGGTACGTGCGCCACCCTGCACGGGCCCCGGGCCGCCGTCTCCCACCGGCGTCGGCACATGGGGTGCCGGGTCGGGCATCGCCTGCGCGAGCGCCCGCGGCGGCCCCGCCCCTCCCCTGGGCGGGGGCCGCTCACCTCGTCGTCCCACCCCTCCACGTCGTCGTCCCACCCCTCCACGACGGCGCACACCGGAAGCGATGCCATGACCCAGACGACCACGCGCCTGAGCCCGGACTGGCCCCGCCAGGTCAAGACCCCCGGCAGCTACGACTGGGAACGCTCCGCGGCCAAGTGGCTGCGCGAACTGGTCCCGGCGCGCTACGGCAGCTACCCCGCGCTGATCCGCCACCCCGTCCTGCTCGCCCGGCATGCGCAGATACAGGTCCAGCAGGAGGTCCGGGTCGCCCGCACCGCCCTGCAGACCGCGCGCGCCGAGCTGCCCCGGCTCGGCGTGCCGGAGTCGGTCATCGAGCACACGATCAAGCTGTACGCCGCCGAACTGCTGCAACTCCAGCACATCGCCCGCAGTGTCCGCGCGGTGACGGAGGCACTCGTGGAGCGCCCCGGACACCGGTGAGCCGTTCCGGCCCCGCTCGCCCGGCGCCGGGTCCCCCGTGAATCCGGGCCGGCAATCCGGTGATCGGACCGGCCGGTATGTGCGATGCTCGACGCGTGACCAGCGAACCCGTCGTTCCCGCGGCGTCCGGCACCGCCCCCGACATGGCGGCGCTGGCCAAGGTGGTGGCCAGGCAGCGGGCCGAACTCGACCGGCTCCAGGACCAGGCGTCGACCTCGGCCGTACTCGAGCGGGCCAAGGGCGCGCTGATGGCGCTGACCGGCTGCGCCGCGGAGGCCGCGCACGAGGAGCTGCTGGCGCGCGCCACGGCCGCGAACCGCACCCTCATGGAGGAGTGCTGGATCACCCTCGGCACCCTGGACTCCCGACCGGACCCGGCCGGCGCCGAGCCGGTCACCCCCGCGCCCTCCCCCGCCCCGGAGGGCACCCCGTACACGTCCGCCCGGCCGGGCTCTGACGGGACCGGGGCGGACGTCCCGTACGGGGACGGCGGCTCAGGCGTCCTCGCCCTGTTCGGCCGGGCCCTGGTCCGCGTCGGCACCCCGCGGGATCTCGCCGGGTGCCTGCTGGACCACCTATCCCTGCCCGTGGGCGCGGCCGCGGTGGTGATCTACCGGAGGCTGCCCGACGGAGGGCTGGAACTGACCGGCCACGCCGGCATCGACGAATCGCTCGCCGACCTGTGGAGGCACGTGCCTCCGGTCAGCGGGGCGGCCGCCCAGCACGCCGTCGACACCCGCGAGGAACTGTGGCTGGAGGACCTCGCCGAGGACAGCAGGCGGTACCTGCTGATCGGGGGTCCGACCGGTTCGTGGCCCTCCCGCGCCTGGCTGCCCGTGCTCCACGGGGACGCGGCGGACGCCGTCATCGGTGTGCTGCGCGACCGCAAGGGCCCGTTCCCGCCGGACGTCCGGGAGCTGCTGCGCGGGGTGACCCGGCTGTGCGCGGGCCGGCTGCGCGCCTTCGCCACCCGGCCCGAGCCCGCCCCGGCTGGCGCCGGGGACGGTGCCGAGGCCATGGTCCGCGCCCTGTTCGACGCGCTGCCCGGCACCACCCTGCTGCTCACCCCGCTGCGGTCGCCGTCGGGCGAGGTCGAGGACTACCGCATAGAGGCCGCGACGGCGCAGACCGTCGACGTGGTCGGCCGCGGCGGACGCGAACTGGTCGGCCGCCGGGTCCTCGAGTGCTGGCCGGCCGCCGCCCGGGAGCCGCTGTGGCAGGGCTGGCTGGACACGCTCACCGGCGGGGAGCCCTACGAGGGCGAGCCGTTCGCGCGGCAGGAGCTGGAGCCGGGCGGCCAGGAGCTGTCCATGTACTCGGTGCGGGCCGCCCGGCTGGGCGCCGGCCTGGTGGTCACCTGGCTGCGGCACGAGTCCTCCGACCGGCAGGAGCAGCGCCTGGCGGACATCCAGCGGCTCGGCCGCCTCGGCTGGGCCACCTGGAACCTGGTCACCCAGGAGGCGGTCTGGTCGTACCAGGTCTACGAGCTGTGCGGCCGCGACCCCGGGGACGGCCCGGTCGGCCTGGCCGAGCTGCCTGAGCTCGCCCTGCCCGAGGACGAACCCGGGCTCGCCCGGGTGGTGCGCGAACTGCTCGCCGAGGGCAAACCGTTCGACGTGCCGTTCCGGATCAGAACGGCGGCCGGGGTACGGCATCTGCGGCTCGTCGCGGAGGCCGTGGCGGACGCCGAGGGCGCCCCGGTCCAGGTGCACGGCTTCGTGCAGGACCTCACCGCGCAGCGCAGCGCCGAACTCGCCCTGGTGGAGAGCGAGCGGGCGATCCTGGCGCAGCACGGGATCCTCCAGGCCGAGCGGACGCTGGCGGGCCGGCTCCAGCACGCGCTGCTGCCGCTGCCGCGGCGGCCCGTGCGGCTGGCCGGGCTGCGGGTCGATGTGGCCTATCTGCCGGCGCAGTCCGGGATCCACGTCGGCGGTGACTGGTTCAGCGCGATCGAACTGCCCGGCGGCGACGCGCTGTTCGTGATCGGCGACGTCGCCGGGCACGGCATCGACGCGGTGGCCACGATGGCCCAGCTCCGCTTCACGGCCAAGGGCATGATCCTCACCGGTTCCGCGCTGACGGACGCGCTCCTCGGCCTGAACACCCTGCTGCTCCACTCCCGGGACACCCGCCGCACGGCCACCATGGTGCTGGCCCGCTACAAGCCGGCCGAACACCGACTGCTGTGGGCCCAGGCGGGCCACCCGCCGCCGCTGCTGCTGCGCGGGGGCGAGCCGCGCTTCCTGGACCGTCCGCACGGGGTCCTGCTGGGCGCCACCGAGACCCCGGTGTTCGAGGAGGCGGAGTGCCGGCTGGAGCCGGGCGACCGGCTGCTGCTGTACACCGACGGCCTGGTCGAGCGGCCCGGCGAGGGCATCCATGAGGGCCTGGAGCGACTCGCCGGGGCGGCCGCCGCGGGCCGCGGCGGCCCGGCCGGGGCGCTGGGGTCGCTGCTCGCCTCGATGCTGGAGAGCGAACGCCGCGACGACGTCTGCGTCCTCGACCTCAGGGTGCCCAGGCAGCCGGCGTAGCTCCCGCCCGCCGCGCGGCCGTCACCGCACCCGTCCCGCTCGCCGTTCGCCGCGGCCGCGTCCGGCCGCTTCATCCGCCGTCGGCCGTCGTGCGGGACTCCAGGGCACGGCGGGTGTCGTCGCCGTAGACGCCGGTCTCGTCGCCGCTGATGCCGTACCAGAGCTGGAAGCGGGCGACGGCCTCCTTCAGTTCGCCGTCGTAGCTGCCGCTGGTGGAGCCGTCGCGGTAGACGTCCGGGACGCGCAGCAGGCGTTCCTGCAGTGCGGTGACGTCCGGGCCGCTGTCCCCCTCGCGCAGGGTGCCGGGGCCGTCCGGATCGGTCGCCGCGGTGGCGACGGGGGGCGCGGCCCGGGTGGGCGAGGCGGCGGCGCTCGCGGACGGGCTCGGCGGGACCGCCGCCGTGCCGGCGGCCTCACCCCGGACGGGAAGCAGGAGCGCGCAGCCGAAACCGAGCAGCGCGGCGACGGCGACGGCGACCGCGACCCAGGGCAGCGAGCGCCCCGCTCCGACAGGCTCGCGGACGGGCACGCGGCGGGGCGCGGGGGCTCCGGCCGGTGTGACGTGGAGCTCCTCGGTCGCCGCGTCCTCCCCGAGCCCGCCGGTGGCGTCCCGCTCGTACTCCCTGAACTCCCGCATGAGGTCGGCGAGGGCGTCGGTCCGTCTGGGCCGGATGACGCGTACCGGCTCCAGGGGCTCCCCGCCGTGCGGCTGTCCGTGTCCGGGCGGTGTCGGCACACTGCACTCCTTACGCTCTGCGTCCGGGCCCCATCCCGGGGAGTGATACGCGGCCGCCGCCCGGCCGGTTCACCGCCGCCCGCGGCGCGGCGGACGGCGGTGGCTCACCCGGCGGCGAGAAAGCGGTGCAGGGACGACTTCATCGCGGCGACGAAGGCCTCCCGGCGTGTGTCGTCGACGGCGTCCAGGGACAGGTAGGGGTTGAGGTCCTCCAGTTCGACCAGCAGCAGTTCGCCGCTCGGGGCACGGCAGGCGTCGACCCGCTGGATGCCGTGGGCGAGGGTGTTCCACTCGACGAAGCCCCGGGCGAACTCCAGGTCCTCGCGGGAGGGTTCGTAGGGGCGCAGCTCCCAGCGCCGCTCCGGGTCGGGGGCGTACAGGGCGTACTGGAGGTCGTGGTCGACGAAGTAGAACGAGACCTCGTAGGCGAACTCGATCCGCGGCTGGACGAGGACGCCGCCGTCGGCGAGGCCGGGCAGTTCGGCGGCGGTGACGGTGCGCAGGCCTATGGAGTCGGCGCCCATCTTGGGCTTGACCACGTAGCGGTCGGCGGCGGGCAGCCGGTGCAGGTCCTCGGGGCGGTCGACGGTGGGGATGACCGGGCGGCCGGCGGCGCTGAGGTCGAGGAGGTACTGCTTGCCCGCCATGTCCGCGCGTCCGGTGAGCGGGTTGTAGACGCGGGTCTTCCGGTCCAGCGCCCGGGCCCGGAAGTCGTCGTAGGCCGCCTGGTACTCCAGGACGGGTCCGCTGTTGCGGACGACGACGGCGTCGAAGGCGTCCATCAGCGCGGCGGCGTCCCGGGGATTGCACAGGGCCAGGTCGAAGTCCTCGCGCAGGCGGGAGGTGAGCCGGATGTCCTCGTCGCAGTAGCGGCGCCCGCGGGCCGGGTAGGCCAGGTCGGTGACGTAGAGCAGACGGGGGCGAACGGGCGGCATGGGCGTCTCCTGGAGCGAGGTGTCCGGTGGAGCGGACGAGGAGCGAGCGAGGGTGGGGAAAGGTTACTGCGCGGACCGTCCACTGCTCCCCGTTGCACTCGGTTCCCTCATCAGGCTGCACGGAGTGCCATCCGAGCCCCTGCGGGTGCTACGTTCCCGTTCATGAGCTCCAGCACTGCCGCGTCCCGCCGCGGTGAGAAGGCGCGGGTCGCGGCCGGGCGGCCGGCCATGCGGGAGGCCCTCGTGGCGGCGGCGTTCCGGCTGTTCCTGGAACGCGGCTACGAACAGACCACCGTCGACGACATCGTGGCGCTCGCCGGGGTCGGACGGCGGTCGTTCTTCCGCTACTTCCCCTCCAAGGAGGATGTGGTCTTCCCCGACCACGAGCGGTATCTGGCCGACATGACGGCCTTCCTGGCGGCCGGCGGCGACGAGGACGAGCCCGTGCGGCGGGCCTGCGACGCCGCCCGGCTGGTCCTGCGGACGTACACGGAGGACCCGGCGTTCTCCGTCCAGCGCTACCGGATCACCAAGCGCGTACCGGGGCTGCGCGCCTACGAGTTGTCGGTGGTGTGGCGCTACGAGCGCGCCCTGGCCGGCTATCTGCGGACCAGGTTCGCGGGGCGGCGCGACGGGACGCTGCGGGCGGACGTGATCGCGGCGGCGGTGGTGGCCGCGCACAACAACGCCCTGCGCTCGTGGCTGCGTTCGGACGGACGGGGCGACGCGGGCGCCGCGGTGGACCACGCGCTGAACCATGTGCAGGCGGCCTTCCGCGATCCGGCGGCCCCCCGCCCCGAACGGCGGCCCGGTGCCGCGCAGGACGACGTGGTCGTCGTGGTCGCACGGCGCGGAGCACCCCTGTGGCAGGTGGTGCGGGAGGTCGAGACGGCGCTGGCGGAGGGCCGTACGCCCCCGGGCTGACGGCAATTGAGGGTACGCAGTGCATTTACGAGTGACACCCAGTGCCATACGCTGTGACCGTGCACGGTGGCGCCACCCACCGCGCACGTGCGTGCCCGGGTGCGCCGCGCACGCGGGATTCCGGCCCAGCGCAGGGAGTTGACCAGCGTGCACTACCTCTCAGGAAACACCGTTCCTCGGGCGGCCGGCGCCACGACCGGCCTTCTCGCGCCCGCGGCCCGCGACGCGCAGGCCCTGTACTTCCAGCGCTGCGCCTGGTGCGGCACGGCCGTGTACCACCGGCTGCTGTGCCCGGTCTGCCGGGGCAGCGACCTGCGCACCGAGCGCAGCGCGGGGACGGGCACGGTCCGCCATTCCACGGTGGTGAACCGCAACTCCCCCGCCGCGCGCAATGTTTCGCTGGTCGAGATGAGCGAGGGCTTCGTCGTGCGGGGCCGGGTCATGGGGCCGCCCATCGGCATCCACGGCGGTGACCGGGTACGGCTGTCCATGGCGAAGGACCCGGTGCGCGGCGAGCCGGTGTTCCAGCTCGTCGACGAGTCCTACGGCGCCTGGAGCTGACGGACGGCATCCGGTGCCGGCGGACAGCGCCCTGAGGTGACCGGCGGTCAACCGCCCGCGATCTCCGAGCGATCCCGCTCCCTCGCACCGTCGCGTGCGAGGACCGGCCGGCCGGCTCCCCCGGGTCCGAGCGCCACGGCGGCGAGCGTCAGCACGGCGCACCCGGCGTAGACGCAGCCGGGCCAGGCCAGCAGCGCCGGATAGGCACCGGGGCGGACCTCGTGGTCCTCGGCGCCGATCAGGAAGGGCACCACGCGGGCGACGGTGACCACGGCCCACGACCCGAGCACGACCCGGCTGAGCAGGCGGCGGCGAAGCGGTCCGTGGGCCAGCCAGATCATGGCGGGCAGGCACCAGATCCAGTGATGGCTCCACGAGACGGGACTCACCAGCAGCCCGTACAGCTCCACGGCGACCAGCACGCCGAGCGGATCGTGCCGCCGCAGGCCCGCACGCACGGCACAGGCCAGCGCCACGGTCACCAGGGCGAGCACGGCCCAAAGGACCACGGCGGCGGTGGCGTCCTGGCCGAGCAGCCTGGCGACGGCCCCGCGCAGCGACTGGTTGCGCACCGACCGGACCGGGCCGACCCTGCCGGTGTCCGTGACCAGCCCGGACCAGTAGCGGGCGGACTCGCGCGGGGCGATGCCCCAGGCGAGCGCGGTCGCCAGGGCCGCGGCCACGACCGCCCACGCGGCGGCCCGCCACTGCCGGGTCGCCAGCAGATAGAGTCCGCCGACGGCCGGGGTCAGCTTCACCGCCGCGGCCAGGCCCACCCCCGCTCCTCTGCCCGGCGCCGCGCGCGGCACGGCAAGACCCCAAAGGACCACGGCACCCAGCAGCAGGTTGACCTGCCCCTGGTCGAGGGTGTGGCGCACGGGTTCCAGCCACAGCCCGGCGGCGGCCCAGAGCAGCGCCTGCTGCCGCCCCGGGCCGCCGGGACGCGGACCCAGCAGCCGTACCGCGCACACGGCGACGACGACCAGGGCCGCCACGGACAGCGTCTGCCAGAGCGCGACCAGCACCGTCCAGGGAAGCCGCGACAGCGGCAGGAACACCAGTGCGGCGAAGGGCGGGTAGGTGAACGGCAGCCGCGGGATGGGCGGGGTGGTGTGCAGCGCGTAGTCGTACAGGCCGCCGGAGAGGACGTGCGGCGCGGCCTCGCGGTAGACGCGCAGGTCCAGCGGATGCGTCGGGTGGGTGACGACGGCGGCGACGTGCACCGCCACGGAGGCGGCCAGGCACCAGCCGGCATGGCCGGTGAGCCACTGCCCGATCCCCCGGCTCCTGACCCGGACCCCCTGGCTCCTGGCCCAGATCTCCTTCACCGCACCAGCCCCGTCGTCTCGCCACGCCCCGCACATCCGGGCCTTTCGTCCGGTTCGGCCGACATGACCCGAACGAGAGACCTTAGCCCAGCGGGTACCGCGTACGGCGGCTGCCACGCGGTCGGCCCTCGTTCGGGATCTCGCCGGGCTCGCACGCCCTGGGCCGGGCGTGGGGGTGGGAGACTCGGGCTGTGTTCCGGGACGACGAGGACGGGGGCGGGCGGATGGCGCGGGACGGGGTACGGGAGGTCGCCTGCGACGAGTCGGGGTCGGACGGCGAGAACCTCACCGACGGCAACACCGATGTCTTCGCGCACGCCAGCGTGCTGCTCCCGGTGGAGGCCGCCGCCGGGTGCGTACAGGAGATACGGCACCGGATCCGCTCGCCTGCGGAGGAGTACAAGGCCAACCATCTGCTGCGGGAGAAGCACCGGGCGGTGCTGGAGTGGGTGCTCTCCCCCACCGGGCCGATGTACGGGCACGCCCGCGTCGACCTCACCGAGAAGGCGTTCTTCGTGGTGGACCGGGCCCTGGACCTGCTGCTCGGGGACGCGAACGGGGCGGCCGCCCTGTACGGGGCGGGCCGGGAGGCCCTCGGCGCGGACGGCTGGCGGCGGTTCCTTCGGGCGGCCAACCGGCTGCTGCGGGCCAGGAGCGACGCGGATCCCGCGGACCCGGTGGTCGCCTTCTTCACCTGTGTCGAGGAGCTGCGGTGCACGGCGGCGTGGGAGGCTTCCGAACCGGCCGAGGCGGTCGTGGAGCGGCTGACCGGCAGCCGTGAGCGCGCCGAGGCCTACCGGGCCCGGGTCGCCGCGGGTCCGCTCCTGATCCCCGTGCTCAACCCGCTGCTGCCCGCGATCGTGCGGACGGCCGCGCTGTGGAGCGCCCCGGGCATCGCCGTGCGGCTCGTGCACGACCGGCAGAACATGCTCACCCCCGACCGCGTCGACTGGCTCCTGCGGACGGCCCGGCAGCAGGGGGTGGCCCTGGACGGCGTGGAACTCGTCCACTCGCGGAGCGATCCTCGGGTGCAGCTCGCCGATTTCCTCGCCGGCGTCGCCCGCAAGCTCGCCTCCGACGAGCTGAACGGGTACGGCGACCCGGTGCTCACCGCGCTGCTGCGCCCCTACGTCGGTGCGGCCTCCGTCTGGGGGGACGCCCCGAGCCTGGCCCGCCTCGGCCCGCTCCCGGACGGTCCCGGCCGGGAGCCGCGGGCCGGCTCGGGGGCGCGGCTCCCCTGCTGAACGGGCCCGCCCGAGGAAGATCACCCGGCCGCTGAACACGGCCGCGCCGCGCCACGTATGGAGGAGGGGGCGCTCAACGCGCCGTAGCGCTCCGCGGTGTTGAGGCCGCGCGTTCGGGTTCGGGAGCCATGCATGGGGCACGCACGACGACGGGTCGTCCGGCGGGTGACACGGCTGACGGCCGTCGCGGGACTTCTCCTGGGAGGAGCGATGGTCGCGCAGGCGGCGATGGCGAGCGAGCCTCCCGACGCCTCCGCCGCCGCACGCGGCACCGCGGGGCCGGCCGCCACGTCGGACACGTCGGGCGCCGGCCTGGTGGCCCGGCTGGGCGCCTCCCGCACGGCGGGAAGCTGGATCGGCTCCGACGGGCGTCCGGTGGTCGCCGTCACCGACGAGCGGGCGGCCGCTGAGGTACGGCGGGCGGGCGCCGAGGCGAAGATGGTGCGGCACAGCATGAACGAGCTGAAGGCGGCGACCGCGACGCTGCGCGCGGCTCCCCGGGTGACCGGGACGGCCTGGGTGATGGACTACCGCGCCAACCAGGTGACGGTCGAGGGCGACAGCACGGTCTCCGCAGCCGACTGGGCCCGGATGACCGAGGTCACGAGCAGGATCGGCGGCTTTGTGCGCATGGAGCGCACCAAGGGCACCTTCACCACCCGTCTCAACGGGGCGCAGCCCATCCTGTCGACCGGCGGGCGCTGCTCGGCCGGTTTCAACGTGACCGACGGGCGGAGCGACTACATCCTCACCGCGGGCCACTGCGGGCCCGACGGGTCCGTCTGGTTCGCCGACGGCCAGGGCGATCAGCAGCTCGGCAGGACGGTCGCCGGCTCCTTCCCCGGTGGTGACTTCTCGCTGGTGCGGTACGACTCCGGCAGCGCGGGCCAGGGCGCCGACGTGGTGGCGATCGGCGGCGGCAACGGCGTACGGATCACAGGGGCGGGGGACGCGGCCGTGGGGCAGCGGGTGTTCCGCAGCGGCAGCACGAGCGGGCTGCGCGACGGCGAGGTGACCGGTCTGGACGCGACCGTGAACTACCCCGAGGGCGCCGTGACCGGTCTCATCCGGACCACGGTGTGCGCCGAGCCGGGCGACAGCGGCGGTCCGCTGTTCTCCGAGGGCATCGCCCTGGGAGTGACCTCGGGCGGCAGCGGCGACTGCACGACGGGCGGTACGACGTTCTTCCAGCCGGTCACCAAGGCGCTCTCCGCGCTCGATGTGCGGCTGATCGTGTCCGAGGGGCGGCAGGGCGGCGCTCCGGGCGTGGAGCCGTCCGCCCCGGCGACCCACAGCGCCATCGCGCCCGGAGCGGCCTCCCCCGGCTCCTCGGCACCGGTGTCCGGCATCGCCGACGGGACCGCGCTGCTCTCGCGGCTCTCCGACCCGCGGAACGTCGGCCCCGGTCTTCTGGTCATGGGCGGCAGTCTGATCGCGCTGGTGGCCACCCGCTGGATCCGTGCGGAACGGGACCGGAAGGCCTACGAGCGGTACTACTCGGCGACGTGGAGCTGATGAAGGACGTGGACGGCGGACGGGGACGACCGGGCCGAAGGCGGAGGTGGGAGGGCGGAGGCCAGGGCCGGCTCAGGCCGCCCTCGCGGACTGCGGGGCGGCCGCGGCCCACTCCATCACCAGGCGCTGGTACTCCTCGCGCTGCTCGGTGGTCAGTATCCCGCCCGACCTGAGCCACAGCGCCCGGATCTCCTCGTTGACCTCCGCGGCCGATCGCTCGGAGACGGGTTCAACACTGGTGGACATGCCGTGAAGCATATGCCGCCCGACGTGAAGGCGCTGTGAATAAGTACGAGCGATACGGACATATCGGACCGTGTTGCTCATCACGTCAATTGAGCAGGTCAGGTGCCCGGCTTGCGGCCGTAGACGAAGACGTCGTCGCCCTTCTTCAGCAGCGACCAGTACTTCTTGGCGTCCTTCGTCGTCATGTTCACGCAGCCGTGCGAACCGGGCGGGTTCCACACGCTCAGGCTGACGGAGTGGAAGGCCTGGCCGCCGTCGAAGAACTGGCTGTAGGGCATCCGCACGTTGTAGAGGGTGGAGTAGTGGTCGATGTGCCGCCAGTAGATCTTCTTCAGGCCGGTGCGGGTGGTGTACCCCTTGCGTCCGGTGCGCACCGGCACCGGCCCGTAGACGAGCCGGCCGCCGTCCTGGATCCAGCTGATCTGGAGGGTGAGGTCGACGCAGGCGATACGGCCCTTGTTGACCGGGCACTTGCCGCTCTTGTTGGGCTTCTTGCCCACGGCCTTCTGCTTGTTCATGAGGTCCATCACGCCCCAGGTGACGGGCCCCGCGTAGCCGATGTTCGGCGTGATGCCGTGCTTGTTCTGGAAGGCCCTGATGGCCTTGCAGTCGGCGGCCGACTGCCGTCCGTCCACCGGCCGCCCGAGGAACTTCTCCACCTTCTTCTGGTACGGCCCCGCCTGCGTCGTACAACTCGCCGCCTGCGCCGGTGCGGTACCCAGCGCGAGTGTCAGCGGCGCCACCAGCCCCGTGACGCCCAGTACGACCGCTCCCCGCCTGCCGATGTCTCTCATGACGGCCCTGCCCCTCGGTGCGTTCCGGCACTTCCCGACACCTAGACCCATGGCGGGGCACATCGGTTGCGCAGCGGGACGCGCTGAGACGAAACGGTGACAACGGCCCCTCAGTTCAGGTCCGTACAGGGCGTGTTCAGGTGTCCGCCTCCTCCCGCTCCTCCTGCACGGCCGCGCGGAAAGCCGTGTTGACCGCGGTGAGGCCGCCGTCGACGGTCAGCGTGGTGCCGGTGATCCAGGCCGCGTCGCGGGAGGCGAGGAAGGCCACCGCGGCGGCGATGTCCTCCGGTTCGCCGACCCGGCCCAGCGGGTACAGGTCGCGGACCCGGTCGAGTTCGGCCTCCCGGCCCTCCCAGGCCGAGGTGCGGACCGTGCCCGGCACCACCAGGTTGACGCGGACCCCGCGGGCGGCGGCGTGTCCCGCGAGGGTGCGGGTGAGCGAGGCAAGACCCGCCTTGGCCGCGCTGTAGCCGTGGTTGCCGAAGTCCTGGACGCCGTTGACCGAGCCGATGCTGACGATCGCTCCCCTGCCGCCGGCCGCCAGGTGGGGCAGGGCGGCGCGGCAGCAGCGGTAGGCGCCGGTCAGGGTGACGTCGAGGTCGCGGGCCCACACCGCTTCGGGGTCGTCCTCGAACAGCGGGGTGTCGGGCGTGCAGTGGGCCGCGCAGTTGACCAGCACGTCGAGGGATCCGAAGGTGCGGGCGGCCAGTTCCACGGCCGCCGGGACCGCGTCCCGGTCCGCGACGTCCAACGCGTGCGCCCGCGCGGTGAGTCCGCGCTCGCGCAGCGCCGCCGCCGTCCGCTCCGCCACCTCCCCGTCCACGTCGGTGACCAGCACCCCGGCGCCCTCCTCGGCCAGCCTGCGCGCGGTGGCCGCGCCGATGCCCCGGCCCGCGCCGGTGATGAGAACCCCGTACCCGTCGAATCGCCCGCTGTCTGTCATGCGCCGAACCTACTGCCCGAAGGGCCTTACGGGCAGTCAGGGCGCGTACGAGCGGCGCGCGTTCGCCGGTGTCGGCGGGGCCCGTTCAGCGGTAGCCGGTCGGATCGGCGGGCCGGCCCGCGTCCTGGACCTCGACGAGGTAGCGCCAGGCGTCGGGGCGGCTGCCGTCGAGGTCGGTGAAGCCGTAGACCCGGGCGAGTTGGCCGCTGGAGAGGGACCGGCCGTTCCACCGGGCCACCTCGGGGTCCGCGGCCAGGGCGGCGACGGCGCGGCCCACGAAGCGCGGAGTCTCGGAGATGGCGAAGTGCGGGACGCGGTCCAGGGCGTCGCGCCAGTTGTCCTCACGGACCCCGAAATGGTCGAGCATCAGCTCCGAACGCAGCCAGCCGGGGGTGACGGCCACCGCGGTGGCGCCGCGCGGGCCGAGTTCGTGGCCGAGCGCGAAGGCCATGCGCAGAACGGACGTCTTGGCGAGGTCGTAGAAGAAGTTGACGCGGTACGTGTCGCGGTTGTACTCGGCGGTGCCGTCGGTCATCTCCACCACCAGGCCGCCGGGGTGACGCAGCATCAGCGGCAGGGCGTGGTGGCTGGTGACCGCGTGCGTCTCCACCGCGAGCCGGAGCAGCCGCAGACCCTTGTCGAGATCGTGCTCCCACACCGGGGTGTCCCAGGCGAAGAGGTGCTCCGCGCCCCAGATGTCGTTGACGAGCACGTCGAGCCGGCCCTGCTCGCGCGCGACGCGGTCCACGAGCGCGCGGACCTGGTCGGGCTCCAGATGGTCGGCCGGTACGGCGATGCCGTGGCCGCCGGCCCCGGTGACCAGGTCGGCGGTGTCCTCGATGGTCTCCGGGCGGTCGTACTCCGAGCGGCGGGCGCGGGTGCTGCGTCCGGTGACGTACACGGTGGCGCCGGCCGCGCCGAGCTCCACCGCGATTCCCCGGCCCGCTCCCCGCGTCGCCCCCGCGACCAGCGCGACCTTGCCTTCCAGTGGGCCCGGCATGTCCGACCTCCCGATGTGTTCTCCGTCGATGCCGTCGCCCAGCATGCCGGGGAAACCGGACAGCTTCTGTCGTCTTTTCGGGGAAACCCCGGAACCCGGGAAACACGGAACGGGCCGTACGAACCTCCCGGTCTCGTACGGCCCGTTCCCCGGGCTCCGTGGTCTCCCGATCCGCCCGGTCCGGTCCTGCTCCGTCAGTGCCCGCGGGCGATCCACTCCTGGAGATGCGGGGCCTCGGCGCCGATGGTGGTCGGGTCGCCGTGTCCGGTGAGGACCTTCGTCTCGGGCGGCAGCGCCAGCAGGCGGTCGCGGATCGAGTCGATGATCGTCGGGAAGTGGGAGTAGGAACGCCCGGTGGCGCCGGGACCGCCCTGGAAGAGCGTGTCGCCGGTGAAGACCACGCCGAGTCCGGGGTCGTACAGGCAGATCGCGCCCGGTGCGTGGCCCGGCGTGTGCAGGACCTTCAGGTCGGCGCCGGCCGCCTCGATGACCTGGCCGTCGACCAGGTGCTCGTCGGGGTCCCGGTTCGGGTGGGTCATCTTCCACAGCGGCAGGTCGTCGGCGTGCAGCCAGATCGTCGCGCCGGTGAGGTCGGCGAGCGCCGGGGCCGCGTCGATGTGGTCGTTGTGGGCGTGGGTGCACACGATGGCCGTCAGCCGGCGGTCGCCGACGGCCGCGGCGATGGCCTCGGCGTCGTGGGCGGCGTCGATGACGACGGCCTCATGGTCGTCGCCGACGATCCACACGTTGTTGTCGACGTCCCACGTGCCGCCGTCGAGCGTGAACTGCCCGGAGGTGACGAGGCGTTCGATACGGGTCGCCATCAGAGCACCACCACCGAGCGCAGCACGTCGCCGTGGTGCATCCGCTCGAACGCCTTCTCCACCTCGTCCAGCTGGATGGTCTCGGTGACGAACTTGTCCAGCGGCAGGCGCCCTTGCAGGTGCAGGTCGATGAGCATGGGGAAGTCCCGGGAGGGCAGGCAGTCGCCGTACCAGCTCGACTTCAGCGCCCCGCCGCGCCCGAAGACGTCGAGCAGCGGCAGCTCCAGCTTCATCTCCGGGGTCGGCACGCCGACCAGGACGACCGTGCCGGCCAGGTCGCGGGCGTAGAAGGCCTGCTGGTACGTCTCGGGGCGGCCGACCGCCTCGATGACGACGTCGGCGCCGAAGCCGCCGGTCAGCTCGCGGATCGCCTCGACCGGGTCGTTGTCCTTGGAGTTGACCGTGTGCGTGGCGCCCATGGTGCGGGCGGTCTCCAGCTTGCGGTCGTCGATGTCGACGGCGATGACCTTCGCCGCGCCCGCCAGGTACGCACCGGCGATCGCCGCGTCGCCGACACCGCCGCAGCCGATGACGGCGACCGAGTCGCCGCGGCCGACGTTGCCGGTGTTGATGGCCGCGCCGATGCCGGCCATCACGCCGCAGCCCAGCAGCCCGGCCACGGCCGGGGAGACCGACGGGTCGACCTTGGTGCACTGACCGGCCGCCACCAGGGTCTTCTCGGCGAACGCGCCGATCCCGAGCGCCGGGGAGAGTTCGGTGCCGTCGGTCAGGGTCATGCGCTGGCGCGCGTTGTGGGTGCCGAAGCAGTACCAGGGCCGCCCGCGCAGACAGGCGCGGCACTTGCCGCACACGGCCCGCCAGTTGAGGATGACGAAGTCGCCGGGCGCGACGTCGGTGACGTCGTCGCCGACCGACTCCACGACGCCGGCGGCCTCGTGGCCGAGCAGGAACGGGAACTCGTCGTTGATTCCGCCCTGCTTGTAGTGCAGGTCCGTGTGGCAGACGCCGCAGGCCTGGATCCGTACGACGGCCTCTCCCGGCCCCGGGTCCGGCACGACGATCGTCTCGACCCGCACCGGTTCGTTCTTGCCGGGTGCGATCACGCCGCGCACTTCCTGCGCCATGGTGGTGGTCCCTTCCGTCGAGCGGTGTACGTCCCCCGACCCTACGTCCGACGGATCGGTAAGGGGCACCGAGGGGGCCTCTGATCTGCGGGGACGGGCGGGCGAGTCGCGCATGCCCGGCCCGGTGGGCGCTGGGTCAACGCCGTCCGGGCCCGCCCGGACACGGGACCGCGGGCGCGCTCACCCGTCAGGCGCAGCGCCCGGACCGCGTTTGCCGTGCCCGCCGGGGCGGAGGAGTCTCGAACTGAGGCCCTTGGCGGCCCGCTTCTCCGTGGGCCGCGGGCCCTCGTAGGAGGTCATCATGTCCACCTCGGCAAGCCCCGCCTTCGACACCGCTGCGCTCCGCCGCGGCATCGAGGGAGACACGGCGGAAACGCTGCTGTCGCTCTACACGGACGACGCGGAGATCCGCATCGTGGACCACAACACCCAGCCCAGCAGGCCCAAGGTTCTGCACGGCCGGGAGGAGATCGGCACGATGCTCCAGGACGTCTACGGCCGCGACATGACGCACCGGCTGGAGCAGTGCGTCGTGCAGGGCGACCATGCCGCGTACGTGGAGTCCTGCCGGTACGCGGACGGCGTCCGGGTCCTCGCGGAGTCCATGGTGTCGCTGCGCGACGGCAGGATCGCCGAACAGATCCTGATCCAGGCATGGGACGAATAGGCAGGAGGGCCGCACGCTTCCAGGTCAGTTCCCGGCTGACCTGGACCTTCTCGGCCCGCGCCGGCCTCGGACGGTCCCGCTCCGCCGGGTCACGGCTGCCGGGGACGGCGTCCGCGGCGTCCCGCCTGGCGTCCGCCGCGCTGCTCCGGTCGCTGCTGCGGGCGGCACGGCCTCGTCAGGACCGGGCGGCGGCGCGCGGCCTTCGGCCGCGCCGGGCCGTACCGGTCAGGGTGAGGCGGGGCCGTCACTGGCGCTGACGCGGGGGCCGAGCAGGCGGGGGCCGGAGCAGGGGTGAAGGCGCCGACACCCCTCGGGTCGTTCACGGGCGGCGGGCAGGCGCGCGGCCATACTGACCGACGTGCGCGTAGCGATCATGACGGCGGGATCCCGGGGCGACGTCGCCCCCTTCACCGGACTGGGGCACGGCCTGGCTCTCGCGGGTCATGAGGTCACCCTGGTCACGCACGGATGCTTCGAACCGCTGGTCGCGGGGGCGAGCCTCGGCTTCCACCCGCTGCCGGTGGATCCGCGGGCGGAGCTGGAGTCCTCGCGCGGCCGGGGGCTGCACCGCAGCGCGACCGGCACGGGCAAGGTGCTGCGGGCCGTGGGGCTGGTGCGGGCCGCCATCGACCAGATGACGGACGACCTGATCGCGGCGGCCGAGAAGAGCGACGTCCTGCTGCTCGCCGGCTCGCTCGGGCCGGTCGGGCACGCCATCGCCGAGGCGCTGAGCCTGCCCAGTATGGGCGCCCATCTGCAGCCCCTCTCCCCGACCGCGGAGTTCGCCCCTCCGCTGCTCGGCGGCGGACACTGGGGCGCGGCCGCGAACCGGCTCGCCGGTCACGGGGTGAACCTGGCCGTGGACCGTGTCTTCTCGGCGGCCGTGCCCGCCGTGCGGACCCGGCTGGGGCTGCCGCCGGCCCGCGCCGGCACCGGGCGGCGCATCCGCCGGGGGCAGCGCCGTCCGGTGTACCACGGCTTCAGCCCGCTCGTGGTGCCGCGGCCCCGCGACTGGCGCCGTGCGCTGCAGGTGTGCGGGTACTGGTGGCCGTACGACCGTTACACCCAACTCCCCGACGGCCTGTGGGACTTCCTCGACGCGGGCCCTCCGCCGGTCTATGTGGGCCTCGGCAGCGCCACCGTGCCGGACCCCGGGCGGCTCAGCGACACCATCGTGCGCGCGCTGCGCCGGGCCGGGCTGCGGGGTGTGGTCCAGCGGGGCTGGGCGGGGCTGGAGGCGTCCGGCGAGGACATGCTGACCATCGGCGAGGTCCCGCACTCGGCCCTGTTCCCGCGGCTGGCGGGCGTGGTGCACCATGCGGGGGCGGGCACGACCGCGGCCGGACTGCGGGCCGGCGTCCCCGCGGTGCCGGTGCCGGTCCAGTTCGACGAGGGCTTCTGGGCGGACCGTCTCGTCGGCCTCGGCGTGGCCCCCTGCTCGGTCCCGCTGCGCGCCCTCACCACGGACAGGCTCGCCGCCGCCCTGATCCGCGCCACCCGCGACTACGGCCACCGCGAACGAGCACGAGCCCTGGGCACTCTGATCCGCAAGGAGAACGGCCTGACACCGGTACTGGACGCAGTCGAACACCTGGCCCACTAGACCCCGCCTCCCCGCCCCGCCGGGCGCCCACCGACCGCCCAAGGGGCCGGCGACGGCCGGGCAGGTGGGGGGCGGCCCGGCAGATGGGCGGGGTCCGGCAGATCGGCGGGGTCCGGCAGATCGGCCGAGGCCCGGCGGACGGGGGCAGGGCCCGGCACATGGGCCGGGGGCCCGGCAGATCGGCCAAGGCCTGGCGGACGGGGGCAGGGCCCGGCAGATCGGCGGGGGCCCGGCAGATCGGCAGGGGCCGGCAGATCGGCGGAGGCCCGACGGGCCGGCGAGCCGCCAGGGGACCGCCCGCCGCCCTCGCCTCCCGCCATCCGCCTGACCTGGAGGACGTTCCGCCCTGGCGGGCGCCCCGGCCGCGCCCGAGGCCGCCGGCTGAAGCAACGACGGTGACACAGCAGACGCGCGCCGCGAGGCCCGGGCCGGCCAGGCGCCCAGTACCCCAAGCAAGACGATCGGCCGGAGCCCGCCCACCCACCGACCCACAGACCGCCTCGCCCGGACGACGCCTCGCCCCGGCGGGCGCCCCGGCCGCGTCGGAGACCGTGGGCGAAGGCCGCAGCAGGGATGCGCGGCTCGGCCCCTGGGCCTCCGGGCGATCGGTCACCCCCAGTCGGGCGGCGCGCGCGGGCACAACTGCCCCCGATCGTCGCCCGGAAGACATCCCGCCCCGGCGGGCGCTCGGGCCGACGCGTGCCCCGGCGCGCCCGAGGCCGTCGGCGAGGGCTGCGGCGGTTGGCGGGCGGTGCGGATGCGCGGCTCGTCGACCGGGCGCGGCCTCCACCGACACCGTGGCACCCGCGACGCCGGGCGACGCGGGCGCGTGGCCCGGCCGTCCACCCGGAGCGTCGGCGGCGTCGTGGCGCCCGGCGCAGCCGCCGCACTCGCCGCTACCCGAGTGCAGTCATAGAGTGACGTACACCACACGATTGACCACATTTCCCCCACTTACGCCCATACAGTCCCTGGAGGGAGCATGACGCACATCTCGGTCACGGTGGACGGCGCGGTCTATGAGGACGAGGTGGAGCCGCGTCTTCTGCTGGTCCACTATCTGCGCGACCGCCTCGGACTGACCGGCACCCCGATCGGCTGCGACACCTCGAACTGCGGGGCCTGCACGGTCGAACTGGACGGCGCGAGCGTCAAGAGCTGCACGGTGCTGGCCGTCCAGGCGGACGGCGGCGAGGTGACCACGGTCCAGGGGCTGGCCAAGGACGGCGAGTGGACGGAGCTGCAGCGCGCGTTCCACGAGCGGCACGCGCTGCAGTGCGGCTACTGCACCCCCGGGATGATCATGGCCGCGCGCGATCTGCTGCGCGAGAACCCGCACCCGGACTCCGACGAGGTGCGCAAGGCGCTGGAGGGCAACCTCTGCCGGTGCACCGGCTACCAGAACATCGTCCGCGCGGTGCTCGCTGTCGCCGAGGGTGAGACGGCCCCGGGCGAGCGGACCGGCTCCGCCCAGGAGGTGACGGCATGACCGATCAGGCCGTCGAACGCGAGGTCGGCAGGGCCCGGCTCCGCAAGGAGGACGCCCGGCTGATCACCGGGCAGACCAACTGGACCGACAACATCACCGTCACCGGGCTGCTGCACCTGGCCATCCTGCGCAGCCCCATGGCGCATGCCCGCATCGAACGGATCGACGTCTCCCCCGCCCTGGAACGGCCCGGTGTCGTCGCCGCCTTCAGCGGGCGCGACCTCGCCGGGGGACTGGGTTCGCTGCCCTGCGCCTGGCCGGTCACCGAGGACATGGTGCTGCCGGACCATCCGCCGGTCGCGGTCGACGAGGTGCGCCACGCCGGTGACCCGGTCGCGGTCGTGGTGGCCCGCGACCGGTACGCTGCGGCCGACGCGCTGGAGGCGATCGAGGTCGACTACGAGCCCCTGCCGCCGGTCCTGGACCTGGAGGAGGCGCTCGCCGAGGACGCCCCCCTGGTCCACGCGGACAAGGGCACCAACCGCGCCTATCTGTGGCCGCTGAGGACCGGCGAGGACTTCGAGGCGGTCAGGCAGCGCGCCGATGTCGTGTTCAAGCGCCGCTACCGGCAGCAGCGCCTCATCCCCAACGCGATGGAGCCGCGCGCGGTCGTCGTCACCCCGCTCGCCGCCTCCGGGGAGTTCACGGTGTACTCGGCGACGCAGATCCCGCACATCCTGCGGATCATGCTCTCGGTGGTCACCGGTGTGCCCGAGCACAAACTGCGGGTGGTCGCCCCCGACGTCGGCGGCGGCTTCGGCTCCAAGCTCCAGGTCTACGGCGAGGAGGCCATCGCGGTCGAGGTCGCACGCAGGCTGGGACGGCCGGTGAAGTGGACCGAGTCCCGCTCGGAGGGCTACCTGGCCACCCACCACGGCCGCGGCATGATCCAGGACATCGAGATCGCCGCGACCCGCGAGGGCCGGCTGCTCGGACTCAAGGTCGACCTGCTCGCCGACATGGGCGCCTACCTGATGCTGGTCACCCCCGGCATCCCGATCCTGGGCGCGTTCATGTACCCGGCGATCTACAAGATGGACGCCTACGAGTTCAACTGCACCGGCGTGTTCACCACCCGCACCCCGACCGACGCCTACCGCGGCGCCGGGCGCCCGGAGGCCACGTACGCCATCGAGCGGGCCATGGACGAACTCGCCGCCGAGGTCGGTCTCGACCCGGTGGAGGTGCGGCGGCGGAACTGGATCCGGCACGAGGAGTTCCCGTACACCTCGATCGCGGGTCTGACCTACGACAGCGGGAACTACGAGGCGGCGACCGAGAAGGCGCTCGCCCTGTTCGGCTACGACGACCTGCGCGCCGAACAGCAGAAGCGCAACGAGCGCGGGGACGCCGTGCGCCTGGGCATCGGCGTGTCGACGTACACGGAGATGTGCGGACTGGCGCCCAGCCGGGTGCTGCGGGACCTCAGGTACTCGGCCGGCGGCTGGGAGGCGGCGAGCATCCGCATGCTGCCCACCGGCAAGGTCGAGGTGGTCACCGGCACCAGCCCGCACGGGCAGGGGCACGTGACCTGCTGGAGCCAGATCGCCGCGGACGTGCTGGGCGTGCCGTTCGAGGACGTGGAGGTGCTGCACGGCGACACCCAGGCGGCCCCGCAGGGCATGGACACCTACGGCTCGCGGTCGCTGGCCGTGGGCGGGTCGGCGGTGCACCGCGCCGCGGAGAAGGTGGTGGACAAGGCGCGGAAGGTCGCGGCGCACCTGCTGGAGGCGAGCGAGGACGACCTGGAGTTCAAGGGCGGGGTGTTCTCGGTGAAGGGCTCGCCGGAGGCGCGCAAAACCATCCAGGAGATCGCCTTCGAGACGTTCACCTCGCACGACGTGCCCGACGGCATGGAACCCACCCTCAACTCCGAGTATCTGCTCGACCCGGAGAACTTCTCCTACCCGCACGGCACCCATCTGTGCGCGGTCGAGGTCGACACCGAGACCGGGCAGACCCGGATCCGCTCCTACGTCTGCGTGGACGACGTGGGCCGGGTGATCAACCCGGTGATCGTCGAGGGCCAGGTGCACGGCGGACTGGCCCAGGGCATCGCGCAGGCGCTGTACGAGGAGGCCGTGTACGACGCGGAGGGCAACCTGGTCTCCGGCACGATGGCCGACTACCTGGTGCCGTCGGCGGCGGACCTGCCCGACTTCGTCACCGACCGGACGGAGACGCCCGCGATGTCCAACCCGCTCGGCGTCAAGGGCGTCGGCGAGGCGGGCACCATCGCCTCGACGCCCGCCGTCGTCAACGCGATCGTCGACGCGCTGCGCCCGCTGGGCGTGCACGACGTGCGGATGCCGTGCACCCCCGAGCGGGTGTGGGAGGCCGTGCGGTCCGCGCAGGGGCAGTCGGCGCAGAAGGAGGCCTCGGCATGATTCCCCCCGCATTCGACTACGCCCGCCCGACCAGCGTCGGCGAGGCCGTGCGCACCCTCGCCGACGCGGGCGAGGACGCGAAGGTGCTGGCCGGCGGGCAGAGCCTGCTGCCGCTGCTGCGGCTGCGGCTGGCCTTCCCCGAACTCGTCGTCGACATCGGGCGGATCCCCGAGCTGCGCGGGGTGCGCGAGGACGGCGACACGCTCGCCATCGGCGCGCTGACCACCCACCACGACATCGTCCACGATCCGCTGGTGCGGCGGCACGCGGGCCTGCTGGCCCAGGCCACCGGGACGGTCGCCGATCCCGCCGTACGGCACCGGGGCACCCTCGGCGGTTCGCTCGCGCACGCCGACCCGGCCGGGGACCTGCCCGCGGTGGCGCTGGCGCTGGACGCCGAACTGGTCGCCGAGGGGCCCGGCGGGCGGCGCAAGATCCCGGCGCGCGAGTTCTTCGCCGACTACCTCCAGACCGCGCTGGCCCCCGACGAGCTGCTGGTGGAGGTGCGGGTGCCCAAGCGGGAGGGCTGGGGCTACCGGTACGAGAAGTTCCACCGGGTGGCGCAGTCCTGGGCGATGGTCGGCGTGGCCGCGCTGGTGCGGCGCGACGACGGGCGCATCGCGGAGACGCGGATCGGGCTGACCAACATGGGCGCGACCCCGATGCGGGCCGCGGCGGCCGAGGAGGCGATGGCCGGTGCCGGGGACGCCGACGCGGTGGCGCGGGCGGCCCAGTCCGCGGCCGAGGGCACCCGGCCCTCGCGGGACGCGTCGGCGTCGCCCGAGTACCGTGCGCACCTCGCGCGGGTGCTGACCAAGCGGGCGGTTCTGGCCGCCGCCGGGATGGGGTGAGCGCCGATCACTTCCATGGACAGTCCCGAGCAGGTGCGTTCCTGTCTGGAGCGGACCGGCTACCTTGTCGACGACGGGCTAGCCATCGCCTGCTTCCTGGCGCTGCGGCTGCACCGGCCGGTCTTCTGCGAGGGCGACGCGGGCGTCGGCAAGACGGCGCTCGCCTCCGCCCTCGCGGAGGCGCTCGACGCGCCGCTGATCCGGCTCCAGTGCCATGAGGGCATCGACGCCTCCCAGGCGCTGTACGACTGGGACTTCCCGCGTCAGCTGCTGCATCTGCGGGCGGCCGAGGCCGCCGGGGTGCGGGACGCGGAGCGGCTGGAGCGGGAGCTGTACGACCGGCGGTTCCTGGTCGCACGGCCGCTGCTGCGGGCTCTGCAGACCCAGCCGGCCGTGCTGCTGGTCGACGAGATCGACCGGGCCGACGACGAGTTCGAGGCGTTCCTGCTGGAGGTGCTGTCAGAGTTCCAGGTGACGATTCCGGAGCTGGGCACGTTGCGGGCGGAGGTGCCGCCGGTGGTCGTGCTGACCTCCAACCGCACCCGCGAGGTGCACGACGCGCTGAAGCGGAGGTGTCTGTACCACTGGTTCGACCATCCCGGCTTCGGCCGCGAGCTCGCCATCGTCCGGCGCAGGTTGCCGCAGGTGTCGGCGCGGCTCGCCGAGCAGGTGACCACGCTGGTCCAGGCCCTGCGCGCCGAGGACCTGCTCAAGCCGCCGGGCGTGGCCGAGACCCTGGACTGGGCCCGCGCCCTGGACGCCCTCGGCGCGGACGAGGTGGACGCGGAACTCGCGGTGTCCACCCTGGGCTCGGTCCTGAAATACCGCGAGGACACGGACCGGGCCCGCGGCCTGGACTTCGCGACGGTCCTCGCGGGCCGGGAGGCGTGATCAGCGTGACCGGGAAACACCCCTGCACGATGAACGTTCCTGGCACCGCCCGCGGCGACGGTGTCGGGCCCGGCGCGGCTGCCGGGCCGAGCGGCCCCGACGGCCCCGGCGACGCGCTGAGCCCGCGGGGACACCCGCACGACAGCGACACCCCCACGAACATCACAGGCCCCGCCCGAAGCGGCGGCGCGGGACTCGGACACGGTGGTGACGCCGCCTTGCTCGGGTTTGCTCGGGCTCTGCGGGCCGCCGGGGTTGCGGTGAGTGCTGAGCGGGTGTTGGCCTTCTTGCGGGCGGTGGACGTGCTGCGGGCCGGGTCGCGGGCGGACGTGTACTGGGCGGGCCGGGTGACGCTGTGCGGGGACCGGGACGATCTGGAGCGCTACGAGCGGGTGTTCGCCGCGTATTTCGGCACCGACGGGGCGCCGGCCCGGCCGGCGCCCGCCGCTGCCCCGCCCCGGCCGCGCCTGGTGCTGCGGGAGGCGCCCGCGGGATCGCGCGCCGGGCCGCCCGGGGACGAGCCGCAGGGGCCGCCCACCGCGACGCTCGCCAGCTCCGCCGAGGTGCTGCGCCACCGCGACGTGGCGGAGTTGGACCCCGCCGAACGCGCGCAGGTGCGCCGGCTGCTCGCCGCGTTCGCGCTGCGCGGGCAACCTCGGCGCACCGCGCGGCGCCGGCCGGCCCGGCGCGGGGCCGTCGACCCGCACCGCACGGTGCGGGAACTGCTCCGGCTGGGCGGCGAGCCCGCACTGCTGCGGCGGCACGCGCGCGCGGAGCGCCCGCGGCGGGTGGTGCTCCTCGTCGACGTCAGCGGATCCATGGGGCCCTACGCCGATGCCCTGCTGCGGTTCGCGCACGCCGCCGCGCGGGGCCGCCGCACGGAGGTGTTCACCATCGGCACCCGGCTGACCCGGGTGACCCGGGAGCTGTCCCACCGCGACCCGGACCTGGCCATGGCCGCGGTCGCCGAGGCCGTACCCGACTGGCGCGGGGGCACCCGCCTGGGTGAGCTGCTGCGGGAGTTCCTGGACCGCTGGGGCCAGCGGGGCATGGCGCGCGGCGCCGTCGTGGTACTGCTGTCCGACGGGTGGGAGCGCGGGGACCCGCACCTGCTCGCCGTCCAGATGCGGCGCCTGCACCGGCTCGCGCACCGGGTGATCTGGTCCAACCCCCGCAAGGCGCGCCCCGGTTACGCGCCACTGGCCGCCGGCATGGCGGCGGCGCTGCCCAGCGTGGACGACTTCGTCGAGGGGCACAGCCTGGCCGCGCTGGAGCGTCTGGCGGCGGTGGTGCAGGGCGCCGGCCCGGACGCGGCCGGCGAGGTGCCGGGGCTGTCGGAGAGGAGCTGAACGTGCGGGAGATTCTTCCGGTGCTGGAGCGGTGGTACGCGGCGCGCGTGCCGTTCGGCCTCGCCACCGTCGTCACGGTCAGTCGCAGCGCGCCGCGCCAACCCGGCGCGTCGATGGCCGTGGGTCCGGACGACGAGGTGGTGGGAAGCGTGTCCGGCGGGTGCGTGGAGGGGGCGGTGTTCGAGCTTGCGCAGGAGGTCGCCGCCGACGGCGAGGCACGTCTTGAGACCTTCGGTTACAGCGACGAGGACGCCTTCGCGGTGGGACTCACCTGCGGAGGTGAGATCTCCGTGCTGGTCAGGCCGGTGACCCGGGAGTCCGACCCGGCCTTCGGCGCGGTCGCCGCGTCCGTCGCCGCGGGCGACCCGGTGACCCTGGCGACCGTGGTCGACGGACCGGCCCCGCGCGGGGCGACGCTCGCGGTGTGGCCCCACACGGTGGCGGGCACGCTGGGCGCTTCCGGCCTCGACGCCGCGGTGACCGCCGACGCCCGCGGCGAGCTCGCCCAGGGCGCGACCGGACTGAGGCACTACGGGGCGCGGGGCGAGCGCCGCGAGGACGCCGTCACGGTGTTCCTGCACTCCTTCGCCCCGCCGCCGCGGATGCTGGTGTTCGGCGCGATCGACTACGCGGCCTCGGTGGCCCGTATCGGCGCCTTCCTCGGCTACCGCGTCACGGTGTGCGACGCCCGCCCGGTGTTCGCCACGCCGAAGCGCTTCCCCGAGGGCGTGGAGGTGGTCGTGGACTGGCCGCACCGCTATCTGCACCGCACGGACACCGACGAGCGCACGGTGATCTGCGTCCTGACGCACGACCCGAAGTTCGACGTGCCGCTGCTGGAGGAGGCGCTGCGCCGGCCCGCCGCCTACATCGGCGCGATGGGCAGCCGCCGGACCCACCACGACCGGCTGGAACGGCTGGTCGAGGCCGGCCTGACGGAGGACGAGCTCGCCCGGCTGCGCTCCCCGGTGGGGCTCGACCTCGGCGCCCGTACCCCGGAGGAGGTGGCCGTGTCCGTCGCGGCCGAGATCGTCGCGCTGCGCTGGGGCGGCACCGGTGCGCCCCTGGCCGCGACCGCCGGAGCCATCCACGCGACCGGCTCCGCCTGAGTGCGAGGAGAAGTCATGGAACTGCACCACGAGTTCACCGTGCCCGTGCCGGTCGACGACGCCTGGCGGGCGCTTTTGGACATCGAGCGCGTGGCGCCGTGCCTGCCGGGGGCCACCGTGCAGGAGTACGACGGCAAAACCGTGACCGGTTCGGTCAAGGTCAAGCTGGGGCCGATCACGGTCAACTACAAGGGGACGGCGGTCTTCGAGGAGCAGGACGAGACGGCGCACCGCATGGTCCTCGCCGCCAGCGGCCGGGAGACGCGCGGGCAGGGCACGGCGCGGGCCACCGTCACGGGCACGCTTCAGGAGCGTGACGGCGGCACGGCGGTGTCGGTGCTGACCGATCTGACGGTGACCGGCCGCCCGGCGCAGTTCGGGCGCGGGGTGCTGGCGGAGGTGGGCGACCGGCTGGTGGGGCAGTTCGCCGACTGTCTTTCGCGGCGCCTCGCCGAGACTCCGCCCGCGGCGGCCGAGGGCGCCGCGGCCGGGAGCGCGGCGACGGAGGCGCGTGAGAAGCCCGCGGAGCCCGTGCCGCGGTACGCGGAGCCGGAGCCGCTCGATCTGCTGCGCACCGCCGGCGTGCCGGTCGCCAAGCGCGCCGCCGCGGCGGCCGGCGCGGCCCTGGCGGTGGCGCTGCTGATCGTGGGCGTACGCCGGCTCCGGCGCCGCTGACCGGGCGCCGCCGGCGTGGTGCGAAGGGTGCCGATGAGCCTCGATCGGTCCCTCGTTGCCCCTGTGACCTGCTGTTCCGGCTTTCCTCGGGGTTTTGCGGATTCGATGGTGTGAGGCTGTGCGGGAAGGGTACGCGCGCCATCAACGGATGAGGCATGCATGGCCTCAGCAGCACATGTGCCGCACATCCCAGTGGGAAGGAGGTCCGTGACCACGCACACTCGCAGTGTCCGGGCCGCCGCCACACATCGAGTGGCCCGGATCTCGCCGAGAAGTCGGAAACGAGAAAGGGAAGAGTGACCCCGGGCAGCCCCTGATTCAGGGGCTGCCCTTCCGCGTGTTCACTCCCTCGCCCGGCATTGTCCGGCAGCCGGACGGGTCACGGGGTCCGGCGCGGCAGCCGGTGCAGTTCCACGTCGGTCAGACGGCCGCGGGTGACGGTCGCGGTCATGTAGGTGCAGTGGGGCTGGCGGCGGCGGTCGGTCGGCGAGCCCGGGTTGAGCAGGCGCAGACCGGACGGCGCGGTGGTGTCCCAGGGGATGTGGCTGTGGCCGAAGACCAGGACGTCGAGGTCGGGGAAGCGGGCGGCGCAGCGGGCCTCACGGCCCTGCGCGGGTCCGGTCTCGTGGACGACGCCGAGGCGCAGGCCGTCCAGGTCGGCGTGGGCCACCTCGGGCAGGCGGGCGCGCAGTTCGGGGCCGTCGTTGTTGCCGTACACGCCGATCAGGCGGTGGCTGCGGCTCTCCAGCAGGTCGAGCGTGGCGGCGTCGACCCAGTCCCCGGCGTGCAGGACGACATCGGCGTGCGGGAGTTCGGTGAGCAACCGCGGGGGCAGCTCCTTGGCGCGCTTGGGCAGATGGGTGTCGGACATCAGCAGCAGACGCACGAGGTCAGCGTAACCGCGGGGCACCGGGACGGCGACGGCGGCCGAGCGCAGATCTTCAGCCGAGACTGTTCAGTCCAGACTGGACAGTTCCGCCGGGACGGTTCTACGGTGCTGTCATGGATCACAAGGCCGGCGAGATACCGCCGGGCATCTCCGCCTCCTCCGCGCAGGCCGCCCGCGACCTGCGGGTGGTGTTCAGCCGCCTGCGGCGCCGGATCCGCGAGGTAGCGCGGGACGAGGACCTGACCCCGCCCCAGGTGTCCGCGCTCACCCTGGTCGGCAAGCACGGCGCGGCCACGGCCAGCGCCCTGGCCGCCACCGAGGGGGTCCGGCCGCAGTCCATGGCCGCCACGCTCGCCGCTCTGGAGCGGCACGGGCTCATCCGGCGCAGCCCCGACCCCGAGGACGGACGGCGCCAGCTCATCACCCTGACCGAGACTGGCCGCGAGCGCATCGCGGGCGACCGGCAGAGCCGCGGTGAATGGCTGACCCGTGCCCTGCAGGACCGCTACACCGAGGCGGAGCGGGAAACACTCCTCGAGGCGTTCGCCCTGCTGGAACGGCTGAGCCGGCCCTGATCACCAGCACACCACCAGCGCCGTCCACCAGCCGAGCTCACCCCCGAAAGGCCTAACCCCCCATGGCACTCACCGCGCTCGACCCGCGCACCGCACTCGTCGTGATCGACCTCCAGGCCGGCATCGCCGCCGCGCCCACCGCGCCGCACTCCGGCCCCGAGGTGGTCTCGCGTTCGGTCGAACTCGCCGACGCCTTCCGTGCCAGGAACCTGCCCGTCGTCCTGGTCCGGGTCTCCTTCGCCCCCGACTTCGGCGACGTGCCGCCCGGCCGCACCGAGGCGAGGCGCTCCGGCGGCGGCGCCCGCCCCGAGGGCTGGGACGTGATCGTTCCCGAGCTGGCGGGGCACGAGGGCGACATCACCGTCACCAAGCACAACTGGGGCGCCTTCCACGGCACCGACCTCGATGTGCAGCTCCGCCGCCGCGGGGTGACGCAGATCGTGCTGACCGGCATCGCCACCAGCATCGGCGTGGAGTCCACCGCCCGCGCCGCCTACGAGCACGGCTACCACGTCACCCTGGCCACCGACGCCATGAGCGACATGGACGCCGAGGCCCACCGGGGCAGTGTGGAGCGGGTCTTCCCACGCCTGGGCGAGACCGGCACCACCGCCGAGATCCTCGAACTGCTGGCCAAGACGCACGCCTGACCCGGCGGGCGCGCCCACGCCGCCCGCCAGACCGCCTGTCTCCCCGCGGCTCCGCGCCCCGGCGGCTCAGTCCTCGCCCCGCACTATGTTCGACTCGTTGCCCGTGCGGTCCTGCTGCGGGCCGCCGCGGTCCTCGAGCGCGGGGAGACAGGTGCGCACGCCTTCCTCCCGCCGACGGCGGGCCTGCGCCCAGCCCGTCTCGGGGGGCCGTACAAGGTGTTTCTCACTGGTGTGCGCGGTCACGACGCCTCATCTTCCTTCTGCGTCACATGTTGGGAGCGGATTCCCCGGAACGCCCTGGTCAGCCGCCGCCACCGGAACCCCCGCCGCCGAACGAGCCGCTGGAGCCCCCGTCCCAGCGCGGGCGGCTCTGGTCGTCGCTGCGCCTGCTGCCCAGGGAGCCGAGTTCGTGCGGGGTCAGGCGCCGGCCGGTCTCCTCCGCCCGGGGCACCTCGGTCGGCTCGCGCCGATGGCGTTCCTCGTGGACCGGCCCGGACTCCGGCAGTGTCGGGTGCTCGCCGCCCCGGGGAGTCCTCGGCTCGCTCTGCTTGACCCTGATGCCGAGCCGGACGGCCCACACCAGGACTGCGGCGACGATCAGACCGCCGACGACGATCACGGCGATCCCGGCGGCCGAGCCGGCGCCGGCTGCTTCGTACCAGGTGGCGTCCATTGTCGACGGGTACCCGGGCCCGCCCCGCCGATGCCTGCCGAACCGGCGAGGGCGTGGCGCGGACCCGGCCGCGGGGCAGGGCGGTAGCCTCGCCGCCGATGACCGACATGTCCGAAACACCCGCACCGGCCGCCGAGCGGCCCTCCGCCCCCACCACCTCGTTCGGCCGGAAGCTGGTGGAGTGGGCCTCGACGACCGATCACAAGGTGATCGGCAAGCTCTACATGACCACGGCGTTCTGCTTCTTCCTGCTGGGCGGCCTGCTGGCGATGGGGATGCGCGCCGAGCTCACGCGTCCGGGCCTGCAGTTCATGAACCAGCAGACCTACAACGAGCTCTTCACGGTCCACGGCACGATCATGATGCTGCTCTTCGCCACGCCCATGTTCGCGGGGTTCACCAACGCCGTGATGCCGCTGCAGATCGGCGCCCCCGACCTGGCCTTCCCCCGTCTGAACGCCCTGTCGTACTGGATGTACCTCTTCGGCGGGCTCATGGTCGTCTCGGGGTTCCTCGTGCCCGGCGGCTCGGCGGCGTTCGGCTGGTTCGCCTACGCGCCGCTGAACAGCGGCTACTACTCCCCCGGCGCGGGCGGCGACCTGTGGGCGATGGGCCTGGTGGTGACGGGCGTGTCGACCACGCTCAGCGCGGTGAACTTCATCGCCACGATCACGACCCTGCGCGCACCGGGGATGACGATGTTCCGGATGCCGATCTTCACCTGGAACGTGCTGTTCACCTCGATCCTGGTGCTGCCCGCCTTCCCGGTGCTGACCGCCGCGCTGCTCGCCCTGGAGGCGGACCGGAAGTTCGGCGCGCACGTCTTCGACGCGGCCAACGGCGGGGCGCTGCTGTGGCAGCACCTGTTCTGGTTCTTCGGCCACCCGGAGGTCTACATCGTCGCGCTGCCGTTCTTCGGGATCGTCAGTGAGATCGTCCCGGTCTTCTCCCGCAAGCCGCAGTTCGGCTACCTGCCGATGATCGGGGCGACCATCGCGATCACCATGCTGTCCGCGGTGGTGTGGGCCCACCACATGTTCGCCACGGGCGCGGTGCTGCTGCCGTTCTTCTCGATCATGTCCTTCCTGATCGCGGTGCCCACCGGGATCAAGTTCTTCGCCTGGATCGGGACGATGCGCGGCGGCTCGCTGTCGTTCGAGACGCCGATGCTGTGGTCGATCGGGTTCATGGTGTCGTTCCTGCTGGGCGGGTTGAGCGGCGTGCTGATCGCCTCGCCTCCGCTGGACTTCCATGTGACGGACTCGTACTTCATCGTGGCCCACCTGCACTACGTGCTGTTCGGCACCGTGGTGTTCGCGATGTTCGGCGGCTTCTACTTCTGGTGGCCGAAGATCACCGGGAAGATGCTGGACGAACGGCTCGGCAAGATCCATTTCTGGCTGCTGTTCCCCGGCTTCCAGCTGACGTTCCTGGTGCAGCACTGGCTCGGCGCGGAGGGGATGCCCCGCCGGTACGCCGACTACCTGCCCGCCGACGGCTTCACCCTCCTGAACACACTCTCCTCGGCGGGGGCGTTCCTGCTCGGCGCGTCCACCCTGCCGTTCCTCTACAACGTCTGGCACACCGCACGCCATGGACGGAAGGTCACGATGGACGATCCCTGGGGGTACGGGCGCGCGCTGGAGTGGGCGACTTCCTGCCCGCCGCCGCGGCACAACTTCGACGCGCTGCCCCGGATCCGCTCGGAGGCCCCCGCTTTCGACCTGCACCACCCCGACGTCGTGCGGCAGGCGGAACTGGAGGGACGCCGATGAAGGTGGAAGCCGTGCTCTTCGGCGGTGTCGCGCTCTTCTTCGGCGGCAGCGCCGCCCTGTACGGCGTCTGGTCGGGCGAGCCGGCCGGCACGGCGGCGCTGGTGATCGCCTGCGGAATGGCGACGCTGGTCTCCTTCTTCTGCCTGATCCAGTACCGGCGCAAGGGAGCGCGCCCGCAGGACCGCCGCGAGGCCGAGGTCGCGGACGCCGCCGGGCCGCTGGAGTTCTTCCCGCCCGAGAGCACCTGGCCGATCATCACCGCGCTGGGCTTCTCGGTCGGCGCGCTGGGCGTGGTCTACGGGCTGTGGCTGTTCCTCATCGGTCTCGGGGTGCTGGCGCGGGGGGTGGCGGGGATGGCGTTCCAGTACGTTCACCGGGGCGAGTGACGACCGGTCCCGCCGGGGCTCCGGGGCGGCGCGACTCGACAGGGCGGTGACCGCTCTCGTAGCCCCCGGTGACGGACTGGCGGACGTCGCCGGTCTCCTCGCCCTCGGTGAGGACCTCCTGCTCCTTGGCCAGCAGGGCGTGGCACAGGGCCCGGGTGACCAGGAAGGCGACGACGGGGGCCAGCACGAAGGAGATCCGCAGCACCCAGGTGATCGTGTTCACCGACACCCGGAAGCTGGCCGCGATGACGTCGTTGCCGCCCTCCAGCAGCAGCACGCCGTAGAACACGATCCCGGCGACGCCGAGGCCGGTGCGCACGGGGCGCTCCCGGGGCCGGTCGCACAGGTGGTGTTCCTGGCGCCACTCCCCCGTCAGCCACTGCTCGGCGAACGGGTACGCGTACAGGACGGCGAACAGCAGCGTGGGCAGGACGACCGCCGGCAGGAAGGCGTTCCACATGATCGTGTGACCGGCCACGTTCGTCTCCCAGGCCGGCATCAGCCGCAGCGACCCCTCCAGGAACCCGACGTACCAGTCCGGCTGGGAGCCCGTGGACGCCTGGTCCGGCTGGTAGGGGCCGTAGGTCCACACCGGGTTGATCTGGGCGATCCCGGCGAGCAGGACCAGCACGCCGAAGACGGTGAACTGCAGGCCGACCGAGGAGGCGGTGAACTCGGGGAAGAGCGGTTTGCCCCGCACGTTGCGGTTGCCGCGGCCCGGGCCGCGCCACTGGGTGTGCTTCAGGTAGAAGACGAGGATCAGGTGCACGACGACCAGGGCGATCAGGACGGCCGGCAGCAGCAGGATGTGCAGGCTGTACAGGCGGCTGATCAGTTCGTGCCCCGGGTACTCGCCGCCGAACACGAAGAAGCTGACGTAGGTGCCGATCACCGGCAGGGACAGCACGATCGCCTGGGCGATGCGCAGCCCGGTGCCGGAGAGCAGGTCGTCGGGCAGGGAGTAGCCGGCGAAGCCCTCGGCGATGGAGAGGGCGAACAGCGTCACCCCGATGACCCAGTTGATCTCCCTGGGCCTGCGGAACGCGCCGGTGAAGAAGATCCGCAGCAGGTGCGCGCCGATCGCGGCGACGAAGACGAGCGCCGCCCAGTGGTGGGTCTGCCGCAGCAGCAGCCCGCCGCGGATGTCGAAGCTGATGCGCAGGGTGGAGTCGAACGCCTCCGACATCGGCACCCCGCGCAGCGGCGCGTAGGACCCGGCGTAGACGACCTCGCGCATCCCCGGGTGGAAGAACAACGTCAGCCACACACCGGTGAGGACCAGGACGAGCAGGCTGTAGAGGGCGATTTCGCCGAGCAGGAACGACCAGTGCTCGGGGAACGCCTTGCGCATCAGGGCGCCGGCCTCGGACACCGGCAGCCGGGCGTCCAGGCGGCCGACGAGGCGCTCGCCCGCGGCGGCATCGCGCGCGGTGCGCCCGCGCCGTACCGGGCTCACGGCTCCTCCGCTCCGCCGCCCTCGTCCCGGCCGCCCTCGCCCGCCTCCGGGGCCGAGCGCGCGGCCCGCTCCACGTCGGCCTCGATCTCGGTTCGCGGCTTGCCCTCGTCGCTCGCGTACTCGCCCAGGGCGGCCTGGAGATCACGGGCCAGGTCGCGCCAGGCCCGCCACGCCGTCTCGTACGTCTCGCTCTGCGTGCCGGTCCACTGTGCCTGCGCGGGCGGTCCGTAGTTCTGCCGCAGCTGCTCGACCCGGGCGTGGGCCTCGTCGGCCGCCCGCTGCTTGGCCACGAGCTCTTCGAAGGTGTGTGACACAGCCCGGACCCTAAGCACGACCGGCGCGCGCGGCGGCCCCGACCTGCCGGGCGGGGACACGTCACACCCGTGTGGCGGGTCGCGGGCGGTCTCGCGGCGCCGGCTCGCTCCACCCCTGTCCGGGGTGTCGGAGGGTTGACCGGTCCGCCCCTCCGTCAGGGAGGGCCGGACCGATCCACTGACCGGCTGCCACCGGCCGGCAGGCCGGCCGGTGGCATGGGGGGTAGCCGGTCAGCGGCCCGGGGCGAACGGCTCAGGGGGTAGCCGTTCGGCGGGCCGCTCAGTGGGTCCGGGAACGCCCGGATCCGTGTGCCGGGTTGGAGTTGTGGCCTCCGGTACCGGACTGCTGTGCACCGGACTGGTCGGCGCCGGACTGCTGGGCCCCTGCGCCGGCCGCGCCGCCGCCCGGGCCGAAGGTCGCGCCCGTCGCCTCGAGGGCGGTGGTGACCGGCTGGAAGAAGGTCTCGCCGCCCCGGGTGCAGTCGCCGCTGCCGCCGGAGGTGAGGCCGACCGCGCCGCCGTCCTGGGTGAACAGGGGGCCGCCGCTGTCGCCGGGCTCGGCGCAGACGTTGGTCTGGATGAGACCGGTGACGGTGTCGACGCCGCCGTTGTCGCTCTGGAAGTTGACGGTGGCGTCGAGGCCGGTGACCGTGCCGTTGTGCAGTCCGGTGGTGCTGCCCATGCGGAACACCGTCGCACCGACGGTGGCCTCGGCCGCCCCGGTGATCTGGACGCTCTGGCCGTTGCCGACGTCGACCGTGCTGGGCGCCTGGGTGTCCGGGTCGTCGTACGTGACGAGCGCGAGGTCGCTGCCCGGGAAGGTGGCCTGGTCGACGGTGGCCACCGGGCCGCCGTTCTGGGAGTCGGACCACTGCTCGGCCGAGACGCCGCAGTGCCCGGCGGTCAGGAAGGCGGGGCTGCCGTCGCTCGCGGTGACGTTGAAGCCGAGGGAGCAGCGGACGGTGCCGCCCTGGGTGGGGGCGAAGATGGCGTCGCCGCCGGCGGCGAAGGTCTTGAAGGTGCCGGCGGACTTCTTCAGGGTCGCCATGCCGGAGCCGAGACCGCGGACGGTGTCCTGGAGTCTGTTCCACTGCGCGCCCGTGACCGTGCTGTCGGCGGTGACCACGACCTTGTTGGTGCGCGGGTCGACGGCCCAGGCGGTACCGGGGATGGTGGCCTCGGTCCTCAGGGTCCGGGCGGCGGACTTCAGGGCGGCGGCGCTGTTGCCGACCCGGCGGACGGCCGCGCCCGCCTTCTTCGCCCTCAGGACGATGTCGGCGTCACCGCCCGCGATGTTCACGACGAGCCGCTGTTCGGCGCTGTCGTAGTAGGTGCCGGCGAAGGAGTCGCCGAGCGTGCCGGCGAGCTGAGCGGAGAGACCCGAGGCGTCCTCGGCCTTGAGGGTCCTGGGGGTGGCGTCGTCCGCCGCGCCGTCCTGGGAGGCGTTGGCGTTCGGAAGCAGTATCGCCGCCGCTCCGAGCGCCACCACGCCGCCCGCCGCTATCGCGGCCTTGCGCTTCGGAATTCGCTTGTGACTCAAACTTCTCGACCTCCTGGGGACGGGGTCCGTGCCGCCGTCCGGGGCGGTTGGGGGGGACGCCTGGACGGCTGTTGGTACGCAGCGGGCCGCCACCGTGTTCAATCCCGTTCGCCAACTCCCCCGGGACCATGCCGAATCGGCCAACTCCTCGCCCAGCAGGACCGTATGGCACTCTCCGCTGCCGCGCGGCGACGTTCGGTTGCGCAGAGCAAGCGGAATCGTGGCTTCAGCGAATCTGCACATCGAATGCCCAGCGGGGTCACCGCGTGCGGAGGTTCTGCACAACCGCGCGCCCCCTGCGAGGCTTTCGCGGCCCGGTTCCCGATCCGCCGCCGCGTCGGCAAGGGAGGCCGTGCGACGATGCGGTCCGCCATGTGAAGAAGTCGCCGCCATACCGTTGCCGGGCCTGCACGGTTCTCCGCTGGTGTCGGCAAGTGCCCTGGTGGGGGGCCTGGTTGAGTGGAATCGGCGGGCGGCACCGTGCTTACATCCATCGCAGCGCGGGACCCCGGCCGGGCGCTTCGGAAGCGGGGCCCGGCACCCGCGGTCGCGGCCGTCTTTCCCCAGAGAGGGCCGCTCCCCCTTGTGAGACATCCATATGAAGGGACGTTCCAATCATGAACCACACCCCCCAGGTTGAGACCGCCGAGATCTCCGACGCCGACCTCGACAACGTCTCCGGCGGCCTGTCCGTGAACGCCCTGGGCACCGCCACCGGCCTGGTGGACAGCGTGGTCCCGGTCTCCGGCGTGGTGGACACGGCCGTCGGCACCGTCGAGGGTGCCACCGGTCTGAGCACCGCCCCGGTCGCCGGCCTGGTCGCCGGTCTCTGATCGCACCGCGTTGCCGCCGAGTGCCGGAACCGCACGCCGGTTCCGGCACTCGCGGTTGCCGCAGAAAGCCGTCACGTGCAGTTCCGACAACAGGCCCTCGCCAAGCTCCAGTCGCCGGAAGAACTCGACCTCCCGGTGCGGCTCGCCCGCCCCCAGGGATGGCTCGTCCTGTCCGTCACCCTCGTCGCCATGGCGGCCGCGTCCCTGTGGGCCGTGACGGGATCGGTCGCCTCCACCGTCGGCGCGCCCGCCATCCTCACGCATGGACAGGGCAGTTACGTCCTGCAGAGCCCGGTCGCCGGACAGGTCACCGCGGTCCTCGCCGAGGAGGGCGAGCGGCTGCCCGCGAACTCGCCCGTGCTCACGGTGCGTACGGGCCGGGGCGAGGAGACCGTGCGCACGGTGGCCGCCGGCCGGATCACCGCGCTCGCCGCCACCATCGGCCAGATCGTCTCCACCGGCGCGAACGTCGCCGCCGTGGAGAAGGTCGCCCACGCCTCCGACCCGCTGTACGCGACCGTGTACGTGCCCGCCGAGAACGCCGCCGCCATCCCCTCCGGCGCCGCGGTCGACCTGACCGTCTCCTCGGTGCCCGCCCAGCGCTACGGCGTGCTGCGCGGCCATGTGAAGGAGGTGGACCGGTCGGCCCAGTCCGCCCAGCGGATCGCCGCCTTCCTCGGGGACAGCCAGCTCGGCGAGCAGTTCACCCGGAAGGGCCGGCCGGTCGCCGTACTCGTACGGCTCGACACCTCCTCCACCACGAAGAGCGGCCTCACGTGGTCCTCCGTCGGGGGCCCGCCGTACCGGCTCGACTCCATGACCGCGGCCACCGCATCGATCCGGCTGGCCGACCAGCGTCCCCTCGATTGGCTGCTGCCGTGACCACCACCCAGGAGACCCGCGGCCGCCGGCGCGCCGCCCGGCCCGCGCGGCCCGCCCCCAAAGTGCGGGGCAGGACCGTCCGCACGCCCACGGTGCTCCAGATGGAGGCCGTCGAGTGCGGCGCCGCCTCGCTCGCCATGGTGCTCGGCCACTACGGCCGCCATGTCCCGCTGGAGGAGCTGCGGATCGCCTGCGGCGTCTCCCGCGACGGCTCACGGGCGAGCAACCTGCTGAAGGCGGCCCGCAGTTACGGTCTGACGGCCAAGGGCATGCAGATGGACACCGCCGCCCTCGCCGGGGTGAAGGCGCCGGCCGTCCTCTTCTGGGAATTCAACCACTACGTCGTCCACGACGGCATGGGCCGCCGCTTCGGCCGCCGCGGGGTGTTCGTCAACGACCCCGGCAAGGGCCGCCGTTTCGTGCCCATGGAGGACTTCGACACCAGCTACACCGGTGTCGTCCTGGTGATGGAGCCCGGTCCCGACTTCGAGAAGGGCGGCCGCAGGCCCGGAGTCCTGGGCGCCCTGCCCGCCCGGATGCGCGGCACCGCGGGCACGATGCCGGCGGCGGTACTGGCCAGTCTGCTGCTGGTCGCGGTCGGCGCGGCGGTGCCCGCGCTCAGCCGGACCTACATCGACACCTACCTGATCGGCGGCCAGACCTCGCTGCTGGGCGTGCTGTTCGCGTCGATGGGCGCGTGCGTGCTGCTCACCGTCCTGCTGACCTGGTTGCAGCAGGCCAACCTGCTGCACGGGCGCCTCATCTCCTCCACGCTCGCCAGCGCCCGCTTCCTGCGGCACCTGCTGCGACTGCCGGTCACCTTCTTCGCCCAGCGCAGCCCGGCCGACCTGGTGCAGCGGCTGGCCTCCAACGACCAGGTGGCCGAGACCCTCGCCCGCGACCTGGCGGCGGCCGGCGTCGACGCGGTGGTCGTGGTGCTGTACGCGCTGCTGCTCCACACCTACGACCCGCAGCTGACGTTCGTCGGCATCGGCGTGGCCCTGCTGAACGTCGTCGCGATGCGGGTCGTCGTACGGCTGCGCGCCACCCGGACGGCGAAGCTGCGCGCGGACAACGCCCGGCTGACCAACACGGCCTACACCGGGCTCCAGTTGATCGAGACGATGAAGGCGACCGGCGGCGAGGACGGCTACTTCCGCAAATGGGCCGGGCAGCACGCCGCCACCCTCGAGGAGCAGCAGCGGCTGGGGGTGCCGACCGCCTGGCTGGGTGTGGTCGCGCCGGCGCTCGCCACCGTCAACAGCGCGCTGATCCTGTGGATCGGCGGCATGCGGGCCGTGGAGGGACACATCTCGGTCGGGCTGCTGGTGGCGTTCCAGGCGCTGGTGACCCGGTTCACCGCGCCGCTGACCCGGCTCAACGGCGTCGCGGGCCGCATCCAGGACTTCGCGGCGGACGTGGCCCGGCTCAAGGACGTCGAGAACTTCCAGGCCGACCCCCTGTACTCCCGCCCCGGCGGCTCGGACTCCACGCGCCGGCTGCACGGGCACGTGGAGCTGGAGAACATCACCTTCGGCTACAGCCCACTGGACGAGCCGCTGCTGACCGGCTTCGACCTGACCGTCGGGCCGGGCCGGCAGGTGGCGCTCGTCGGCGGCTCCGGCAGCGGCAAGTCGACCGTCTCCCGCCTGATCTCGGGCCTGTACACGCCCTGGGACGGGGTGATCCGCATCGACGGGCAGCGCCTGGAGGACATCCCGCGCGGGGCGCTGGCGGCCTCCGTGTCCTTCGTCGACCAGGACGTGTTCCTCTTCGAGGGCACGGTCCGCGACAACGTGGCCCTGTGGGACCCGTCGATCCCGGACGACGCCGTCGTGGAGGCGCTGCGCGACGCGGCCCTGTACGACGTCGTGACGCGCCGCCCCGGCGGCATCCACAGCCGGGTCGAGCAGGACGGCCGCAACTTCTCCGGCGGTCAGCGCCAGCGCCTGGAGATCGCCCGCGCGCTGGTGCGCCGGCCCAGCATCCTTGTGCTGGACGAGGTGACCAGCGCCCTGGACGCCGAGACCGAGCAGACCGTGATGGACAACCTGCGGCGGCGCGGCTGCGCCTGTGTGGTGATCGCGCACCGGCTGTCCACCGTGCGCGACAGCGACGAGATCGTCGTGCTCCAGCACGGCACGGTCGTCGAGCGCGGGCGGCACGCGGAACTGGTGGCGCGCGGCGGCGCGTACGCGGCGCTGGTCAGGGAGCGGTGACATGACGACAGCCGGCGAGCCGGACCTGGTACTGGAGGCGCTCGGCTCCCTGGGCACGCCGATCGACTGCTCGGGCTTCACCCGGCTCGACCTGGCGGGCCCCCAGGAGCTGTGGCTGATCGCGGCCGGCGCGGTGGACCTGTTCGCGGTCGACGCGGCGCAGCAGGGCCACTGGCACCACCTGGGCCGGCTGGAGGCGGGCTCGCTGCTGCTCGGTCCCGTCACGGGCCCGCGGCACACCCTGGTCGCGCGTCCCCTGCGGGACTGCGTGGTGCGCCGCATCGGGCTGCGTGAGCTGTACCAGCCGGCCGGCACCCGGACGTGGTCGTACGACGATTACGGCAATCCCCAGTACGTGCCGCCGCAGACCAGCCCGCTGGAGTACGCCCTCGCGCTCGGCGTCGGCCGCGGCCTGTCCGTGCTCTTCCAGGCGCCGATGGCCGAGGAGCGGGCGGCGGCGCCCACGGACGACGACGTGTTCTGGATGCAGGTCCCGCCGGGCAGCGTGCAGTACGGGGCGCTGTACGGCGCCGAGGCCGCGGCCGATCTGCTGATGGACCCGGCCCTGTGGCAGAGCATGGTCGACCAGCAGTACCGGCTGCTGACCGCCCTGGACCGCTGGATCGAACAACTGGAGCGCACCCACGAGACCCGTACGGCGGCCGGCATCAAGGCGGGTGAGGCGGTACGCGCCCGGGCCGACCGGACGCTGCTGGCGTCCATCGGCCGGTCCTCGGCCGCGCGGCCCACGGCCGCCGACACCGACGCCGGCCACGCCGCCTGCGAACTGGTCGCCCGCGCCGCCGGGATCACACTGGCCGCACCGCCCCAGGCGGGCACCGAGAGCGACCGGCTGGACCCGGTGGAGCGGGTCGCCCTGGCCTCCCGGGTGCGGACCAGGACCGTACGCCTACAGGGCCGCTGGTGGCGGGAGAACATCGGTCCGCTGGTGGGTCACCGTGCCCTGTCCGGGGCGCCGGTCGCGCTGCTGTGGCGGCGCGGCGGGTACGTCGCCGTGCACCCGGCCACCGGGCGGGAGAACCCGGTGGAAAAGGCGAACGCGGAGGAGTTCGAGCCGCACGCGGTGATGTTCTACCGGCCGCTGCCCGACCGCGGGCCCGGCCCGTTCGGGCTGCTGCGGTTCAGTCTGCGCGGCACCGGAGGCGATCTGCTGAGCCTGCTCTCCGCCGGGCTGGTGACGGTCGTCCTCGGGGCGCTGGTGCCCATCGCGACCGGCAAGGTGCTCGGTGAGTACGTGCCCAGGGCCGAGCAGGGCCTGATCACTCAGATGTGCCTGGCCGTGATCATCAGCAGCGTGGTGGCGGCGGCCTTCATGCTGCTGCAGAACCTGACCGTGCTGCGCCTCGAGGGCCGTATCGAGGCCACCCTCCAGTCGGCCGTGTGGGACCGGCTGCTGCGGCTGCCGACGAGGTTCTTCACCGAGCGCTCCACCGGCGAGCTGGCGAGCGCGGCCATGGGGGTCAGCGCGATCCGCCGGCTGCTGGCCGGGGTGGGCCCGGTGGTCGTCCAGTCGGTGACCGTGGGCGCGATGAACCTGGGGCTGCTGTTCTGGTACAGCGCCTCCATGGCGCTGGCGGCGCTCGGCATGCTCGTGGTGATCGGCGCCGTGTTCCTGGCGCTCGGGCTGTGGCAGGCGCGGTGGCAGCGGCGTCTTGTGGTGCTCGGCAACAAGCTGAACAACCAGGCCTTCCAGACGCTGCGCGGGCTGCCGAAGCTGCGGGTGGCCGCGGCCGAGAACTACGCGTACGCCGCCTGGGCGTCCCGGTTCGCGCACAGCCGTGAGCTTCAGCAGAAGGTGGGCCGGATCAAGAACCTCACCACGGTGCTGGGCGCCGTGTACCTGCCGATGTGCACGCTGCTGATGTTCATGCTGCTGGCGGGACCGGCGCGCGGCGCGATGTCGGCGGCGGCCTTCCTGGCCTTCAACACCTCGGTGACGATGCTGCTGACCTCCGTCACCCAGCTGACCGGTGCCTTCGTCTCGGCGGTCGCCGCGCTGCCGCTGCTGGAGCAGATCAGGCCGGTGCTCGACGCCACTCCGGAGGTGCGCACGGCCAGTACCCGGCCGGGGCCGCTGTCCGGGGCGATCGAGGCACGCCGGCTGTCGTTCCGCTACACCGACGACGGGCCGCTGGTCCTCGACGACGTGTCCTTCGAGGTGCGGCCGGGCGAGTTCGTGGCGATCGTCGGGCCCAGCGGCTGCGGCAAGTCGACGCTGCTGAGGCTGCTGATCGGATTCGACCGGCCGCTGTCCGGCAGCGTGCTGTACGACGGCCAGGACCTGGCGGCCCTGGACCAGTCGGCCGTGCGCCGGCAGTGCGGGGTGGTGCTCCAGCACGCGCAGCCCTTCACCGGTTCGATCCTGGACGTCATCCGCGGCACGGAGCCGTGCACGGCCGAGGAGGCGATGGCGGCGGCCGAGCTGGCGGGCCTCGCGCAGGACATCGAGCGGATGCCGATGGGCCTGCACACCATCGTCTCGGGCGGTGGCGCGGTCTCCGGCGGGCAGCGGCAACGGCTGATGATCGCCCAGGCCCTGGTGCGCCGGCCGCGGATCATGTTCTTCGACGAGGCGACCAGCGCGCTGGACAACGACACGCAGCGCACGGTGATCGAGAGCACCCGCAAGCTCAACGCCACCCGTGTCGTCATCGCGCACCGGCTGTCGACGGTGCTGGACGCGGACCGGGTCGTCGTGATGGAGGACGGCAAGGTCGTCCAGCAGGGGCCGCCCGCCGCACTGCTCGCGGACACGGGCGGGCGGCTGCACGAGCTGGTGCGGCGGCAGATGGCGTGAGGGCCGGTCCGGCAGTTCCGTCCTGGCCCGGGCGGTTCGTCCTGGCCCGGGCGGTTCAGTCCTGGCCAGGGATCGGCGCCCCGGAGGGGACTCCGGCGGCGACGTACGCCTCGTAGAAGCCCTTCCAGGGGGCGTGCACCCCGGCGTGCGGTCCCTCGAAGCGCTCGCCGCGGGCCCTGGCGTCCAGGGCGGCCAGGCAGACCTCCCAGCCGGCGCCGTTGCGGGCGGCGGTGTCCTCGGCGGCGAGGACGTCGGTGAGGGTGAAGCGGGTGTGCCGCTCGTCGAGTTCCTCGAGGTCGAAGTGGAGCTCGCCGCCGCCCCACTCGAAGGACAGGTGCCGGGGCGGGTCGACGGCGAGCACGGTGCCGGTGAATTCCTCCGCCCCCGTCTCCCCGCGGAAGACGATGGTGCCGCCGGGCCGCAGATCCGCCTCGGCGCGGAAGGGGAACCACTCCGCGAGTTCGCCGGGGTCGGTCACGAAGTGCCAGACGCGGTCCACGGAGTGGCCGTGGACGCGGGTGAAGCGAAGGGCGGGGCGGCCGTCGCCGAGCCGCAGGAAGGTGCCGGTGAGGTCGGCGGGCATGGGGATCAGTCCTTCGGGGGTCTGCCTCGGGGAAAGCGTCGGGGGAAGGGTGACGGCGTCCACGGAATGTACCCGTCAGGACCGTCCGGGACGCATGGAACCGCCGGGCCGGGTACGCGTGGGGGCACGAGATCCACCACCGGCCGCGCCACGTGACCGCGTGGCTCCGCCGGAGGCGAACCGGACGAGGACAGGAGGCGGCCATGGCCGACAAGCCCGGAAAGCGCGGGAACACCGGCGGCGACGAGCGAGGCTCCGACCGGCCCGAGACGGCTGCCGGCGAGATGCTGCGCGAGTTCGAGAACGCCGAGAGGGACGTCACCGGGACCGCCGAGCGGCGCCACCGGGGCGAGGCGGGCGAGGCCATCACCCCGAACACCCGGGCCGAGGAGGAGTCCGAGGGCGACTGACCCGACCGGACCCGGCGCCTTTCCGGCCGGGAAGGACGGGGGTGGCCCGCCCGGTGTCGCGGGTACCCGGGGCCCATGGCAAACGATCAGCGCGGACCCGAGCTGCCTCCCGCCCGAGGACCGGTCTCCGCGGCCGTGACGGCGTACCTGCGGGGCACCGGTCCGCTGCCCGGCACCGAGGACGCCGGCCGGGCGGCGGCGTACGGCGACGATCTCCAGCTCGCCCTGTACCTCTGCTACGAACTCCACTACCGGGGTTTCGCGGAGGTCGGCGCCCGGTACGAGTGGGACCCGGGCCTGCTGGCCGTCCGCTCGGCTCTCGAGCACCGCTTCCTGACCGCCCTGCGCGCCGACACGCCCGTGCACGACAGCCTGGACGACGCGCTCGCGGCCCTGCTCGTCGAGCCGGTCGAGGGCACCGGTGTCAGCCACTACCTGCGGGACGAGGGCACGCTGTGGCAGTTGCGCGAGTACGCGGCACAGCGCTCCCTGTACCACCTCAAGGAGGCCGACCCGCACGCCTGGGTGCTGCCGCGCCTGTGGGGCCGGGCCAAGGCGGCGATGGCGGCGGTGGAGTTCGACGAGTGGGGCGGCGGCCGCGCCGAGCGCGTCCACGCCCGGCTGTTCGCCGACCTGATGAGGGACCTCGGCCTGGACACGACGTACGGCCGCCATCTGGACGCGGCCTCGGCGGAAGCGCTGGCGACGGTGAACATGATGTCCCTGTTCGGCCTGCACCGCGAGCTGCGCGGCGCCCTGGTGGGCCATTTCGCCGCGGTCGAGATCACATCCTCCCCCGGCTCCCGCCGGCTGGCCGAGGCCATGCGCCGCGCGGGCGCGGGGCCAGCTGCGCGGTTCTTCTACGACGAGCACGTGGAGGCGGACGCGGTGCACGAGCAGGTCGTACGCCACGACGTCATCGGCGGGCTGCTGGCCGAGGAACCCGAGCTGACGTCCGACGTGGCCTTCGGCATCGACGCGACCGGATACCTGGAGGACCGCTTCGGCGGGCGGCTGCTCACCGACTGGCGGGCCGGCCGGTCGTCACTGCGGACACCCCTCGCGGCGGAAACGACCGGTATCTCCTGAATGCCGGGGTACCCGCCGGATGTGAACGCACTGCTGCTTCCGGGTGTCTACGCCCCTCAGGACGACACCGCGCTGCTGACCGAGGTCCTGTCCGACGAACCCTGGGAACCGGGCGCGCGGGTCCTCGACGTGGGCACCGGAAGCGGCGCGCTGGCGCTGGTGGCCGCCCGGCGGGGCGCCCGGGTGACCGCGGTGGACGTCTCCTGGCGCGCGGTGTGGACGGCCCGGCTCAACGCCCGGCGCAGCCGGCTGCCGGTCCGCATCCACCGCGGGAACCTCTTCGGTCCGGTGCGCGGACGGTCGTTCGACGTGGTCCTGGCCAATCCGCCGTACGTCCCGGCCCCCGACACCCGGCGCGGGCCGCGCGGCAGGCGCCGTGCCTGGGACGCGGGCCGCGACGGGCGGCTCGTCCTGGACCGGATCTGCCGGGACGCGCCCGGGCTGCTGCGGCCCGGCGGCGTGCTGCTGCTCGTGCACTCGGCGCTGAGCGATCCCGACCTCACCCTGCACCGGCTGTGCTCCGCCGGCCTCAAGGCCGCGGTGGTGCGCCGCCGCCGGATCGCCTTCGGTCCCGTACTGCGGTCGCGGCGCGGCTGGCTGCGGGAGCGCGGTCTGCTGTCCGCGGCGGAAGCGGCCGACGAGAAGGAAGAGCTGGTGGTGATCCGTGCCGAACGTCCGCTCTGACACCCCGAACGACAACCCCGGCGACAACACCTCCGCCGCCGGTCCGCGGCCCGGGCCGCCCCGCCGGGTCACGATGCAGCGCTGCGGTCCGATCCTGGTCGACGGCCCGGTCGAGGTGGAACTGGAGGACGGCAGCACCGTCTTCTCGGACCGCTTCCGCGTCGCCCTGTGCACCTGCCGCCGCAGCCGCCGCTACCCGTGGTGCGACACCAGCCACCGCGACCGGGTGTAGGGGTGTCTGACACATGCCGGGGCCGGCGGGCGGCCCCACTCCGCCCGCCGGTCCCCGGTGTGGGATCGCCCGGTCCCCACCGCAGTGCCCGCACTCCCCAGCCGCGGGCCCTCCAGGTGTGCGCGGGGAACGCGCGATCCCGGCTCTCAGAACGCGAAGACGCTCGTGACCGAAGCGTTCTTCACGCACTCGTTGGCGTAGGTGCGCTCGTAGGAGACGCGCCTGCCCTGCCAGACGCCCTCCGCCGTGATCACCACCGGGTTGTACTCCCTGGTGCACACCGCCTGGCCGCCCGGCGCCGGCGCCCCGAAGTCACCGTCCGTGCCGCGCAGCTCCGCGCACGCCGCGGAGGCGGCCGGGTGGGTGCCGGAGGGCGTCGGGGCGCAGCTCAGGGTGACGGCGCGCTCCGGTACGGCGGTCGCCGAGCCGATGCCGTGGCCCATGGTGAGCACCAGCGCCGAGGGGGCGTACAGCGCGGCGGTGGCCGGCCCGGTGAGGGTTCCGCAGACGGCGGTGGCCGTCAGGCCGAGGGTCACTGCCCAGCGCGCGGTGTTCCGCATCGTGCGCTTCCTTCCGCTGGAAGTCGTCGGGTGCCGGTCCCGGCTCGGTCGACACCGGAGGCGGCGTGCGGGAGTCTGCCGAGTCCGCGCCGGAAACTCACGCCGAACCCGCGGGTTTCGGTAACCTTGCGTATTGAATCAGTGGCGCGAAGTCACGGAACGACGCAGCGTCAACCCTTTGCCCATGGGCCCGACGATCATCGGATCCGGCCGGATGGCCTGTTTTCCGGCGTTCGTCAATCGTCCTGAAACACTCCCGTCACCCTCCCCGGCGGCCCGGCGCCCGCGGGGCGCTCAGGGAGGCGGACGGTGGAGGATTAGTCCAGCGGGGGCGGAAAAGATGGATGAACCGTCCTCTGGTGCGGTCCCGGCGTGGCGTCTTAGCGTCAGCGGACCCCCGAGGACGGTGATCTTCCCGCCGCACACCCCGCGCCGGCGAGCGCCCCGTCCACCCGCCGCGCCACCAGGCGCTCCACCGCTGTCCTCCGATGGAGCCCCCATGTCCCCGCAGCAGTCACCGCAGGCACAGTCGCCCGCCCCCTCCCCTTCCGGACCGTCCCTCACCGAGGTCGAGACCCACGGCATCGAGCGCATCCCCGACGCCGACCGCTCCGCCCGGCCCCTGGACCTGTTCCGCATCGCCTTCGGCGGCGCGAACACCTTCTCCACCTGTGTCCTGGGCGCCTTCCCCATCCTGTTCGGCCTCTCCTTCTGGCAGGGCCTGGCGGCCACCGTCCTCGGGGTCGTCGCGGGCGCGCTGATCCTGTGCCCGATGGCGGTGTTCGGCCCCGTCAACGGCACGAACAACGCGGTCTCCTCCTCGGCGCACCTGGGGGTCCACGGCCGGGTGGTCGGCTCGTTCCTGTCGCTGCTCACCGCCACCGCGTTCTTCTCCATCTCGGTGTGGAGTTCCGGCGACGCCCTGGTCGGCGGCGCGCACCGGCTCTTCGGCCTGCCGCGCGGCACCGCGTCGTACGCCGTCGCTTACGCCCTGTTCGCCGCGCTGGTCCTCGTGGTGTGCGTCTACGGCTTCCGTTTCATGCTGTTCGTCAACAAGATCGCGGTGACCTCCGCGAGCGTGCTGTTCCTGCTCGGCGCGATCGCCTTCGCAGGCGACTTCGACCCGGGGTACGCCGGGATGTTCACCGCCTCGGCGGACGCGGCCACCCGGTCGATGTTCTGGCCGTCGTTCATCGGCGCGGCCCTGATCGTGCTGTCCAACCCGGTGTCCTTCGGCGCGTTCCTCGGCGACTGGTCGCGCTACATCCCGGCCGACGCCCCGCGCCGCCGGGTGGTCGGCGCCGCGTTCCTGGCGCAGATCGCCACCCTGCTGCCGTTCGTCTTCGGTCTGGCGACGGCGAGCATCATCGCCACCAAGGCCCCCGCGTACGTCGACCCCGGGGCTCCCGACTTCGTGGGCGGGCTGCTCGCGATCTCGCCGAGCTGGTTCTTCCTGCCGGTGTGCCTGCTCGCGCTGATCGGCGGCATGTCGACCGGCACGACCTCCCTCTACGGCACCGGGCTGGACTTCGCCTCCGTGGTCCCGTGGCTGTCCCGGGTGCGGGCGACGGTGCTCGTCGGCCTGCTGGCCTTCGCGTTCATCTTCATCGGGCGGTTCGCGCTGAACCTGGTGCAGTCGATCTCCACGTTCGCCACGATGATCGTCACCTGCACCACGCCGTGGATGGTCGTGATGATGCTCGGCTTCTTCACCCGCCGCGGCTGGTACGACCCCGACGCGCTCCAGGTCTTCAACCGCCGTCAGCGCGGCGGCCGTTACTGGTTCACGCACGGCTGGAACTGGCGCGGTCTGACCGCCTGGTGGGTGTCGGCGCTGATCGGGGTGCTGTTCACCAACATCCCCGGGCAGTTCGTCGGTCCCCTGGGCGACGTGGCGAACGGCGTGGACATCAGCCTCCCGCTGTCGCTGGCGTCGGCCGCGGTGCTGTTCCTGGCGCTGCTGTGGCTGTTCCCCGAGCCCCGGGCGGTCTACGGTCCCGAGGGCCCGCGGCTGGCCCGTGCCGTCGACGTCCCGGTGCCGCCGGTCACCGGACCGGGCGCACAGGCCGACGGTGTGCCGGCGGTGCCCGTGAAGGCCGGCTGACCGGTCCGGGAGGGCGGCGCGCCGCTGCGGGCCGCCCTCCGCACCGACGGCGCTCGGCGCGCGGGGCGTTGTCACACCCCGGGTATACGTTGGCGGGCATGACTCACTTCGTACTGGTGGCGGGCGCGTGGCTGGGAGCCTGGGCGTGGGACGAGGTGGTGCCCGGACTGCGCGAGGCCGGGCACGACGCGCACGCCCTGACCCTCAGCGGCCTCGCCGAGAAGAAGGACCTGCCGGCCGGTCAGCAGACCCACGTCCAGGACATCGTCGGCCACGTGGAGCGCCACGACCTGCGGGACGTCGTCCTGGTCGGGCACAGCTACTCGGGCATCCCGGTCGGCCAGGCGGCCGAGCGGATCGGCGGCCGGCTGCGGCGCGTGGTGTTCGTCGACTCCAACGTCCCGGTGGACGGCCGGACGTTCCTCTCGGGTTTCGACAGCGACGACGTCCGGCGGGCGCTCGACGCGAACGACGGCTTCTGGCCGCCGCTGCCCCCGGACGACTACGCCGGCCAGGAGCTGACCGACGGGCAGATCCGCCGCATCGTCACCGAGGGCACACCGCACCCCGGCGCCACGCTCACCGAGCCGGCCGTGCTGCAGCGTCCGGTCGGCGAGCTGCCGGCGACGTACGTCAAGTGCCTGCTGGACGGGCCCGAGCCGCTGCCCGCCGTGGCCGAGGCGCTCAAGAGCGAGCGGTGGGAGCTGGTGGAGATGGACACCGGCCACTGGCCGATGTTCTCCCGGCCCCGCGAACTGGCCCGGGTCCTGGTCGAGGCCGCGGTCCGGGGCTGACGGCCGGGGCGCTCCCGGGGGTGCTGAGCCGCGCCTACCGGCCAGTATCGTCGGGCACGCGTCTGACGGGCGACCTCGGGAGGGGCGGATGGCCAAGCACTGGGCGGACTTCCAGTACGAGATCTATCTGAACGGCTTGACGGGCGCGGTACCGCGGCTGCCCACCGACCTGACCCGGCTGGAGGAGCTGACCGAGCGGCGGCTCGGCCCCGGCCCGGTGGGCTATGTGGCGGGCAGCGCGGGCAACGGCAGTACGGCGCGGGCCAACCGCGGCGCCCTGGACCGGCGCCGGATCGTGCCGCGCATGCTCCGGGACGTCCACGCGCGCGATCTGTCGGTCGAGGTGCTGGGGCGTGCGCTGCCGGCTCCGCTGGCGCTGGCGCCGGTCGGGGTGCTGTCGATCCTGCATCCGGGCGCGGAGCCGGCTGCGGCCCGGGCCGCGGCGGCGCAGGGCGTGCCGTTCGTCCTGTCGTCGGCCTCCAGTACGCCCATGGAGCAGGTCGCGGAGGCGATGGGGGACGCCGAACGCTGGTTCCAGCTCTACTGGGCCAAGGACCGCGAGGTGACCCGGAGTCTGCTGGGCCGGGCCAGGGCGTCCGGGTTCAGCGTCCTGGTCGTCACCCTGGACACGCCGTTGCTGGCCTGGCGGCCCCGCGACCTCGACCAGGCCTATCTGCCGTTCCTGCACGGCGTGGGCACCGCCAACTACTTCTCCGACCCGGCCTTCCAGGCGGGCCTGGCCAAGCCGGTGCACGAGGATCCCAACGCCGCGGTGCTGCACTTCGTGGGCATGTTCGCCGACCCCGGCAAGACCTGGCCGGATCTGGCGTTCCTGCGGGAGAACTGGGACGGCCCGATCGTCCTGAAGGGCGTCCTGCACGCCGACGACGCCCGCCTGGCCGCCGACGCCGGAATGGACGGCGTGGTGGTGTCCAACCACGGCGGGCGCCAGGTGGCCGGCTCCGTCGCGGCCGCCGACGCACTGCCGCGGGTGGCCGAGGCGGTCGGCGACCGGCTGACGGTCCTGTTCGACAGCGGTGTGCGCACCGGTGACGACGTGTTCAAGGCGCTCGCCCTCGGCGCGCGGGCGGTGCTGCTGGGCCGGCCGTACGCCTACGGGCTCGCCCTGGACGGCCAGGCGGGCGTCGAACACGTGATCCGCTGCCTGCTCGCGGAGTTCGACCTCACACTCGCCCTGACGGGCCACTCCGCCCCGACCACACTCGGCCCGAACGACCTCACCGAAACCCCCACCTGACCGAATCCCGGCACCCGACCGCCCACGGGCGGCGTCCAGCCAGGCGAAGGCAGCCGGCGTGGCCCCCCGTGCCGGCCGGCCATGGCCACCGCCCGCCCCGACCGGCCCCTCGGTGCGCCAGCCGGTCGGTGCGCCAGTCGGTCGGCGAGGCTCCCCCGCGCGTCGCGGGGACTTCCATCGCAGATGGCGACGCGCACGCCCCCATGCCGACCGACCGGACACTCGGCGCCACAGCCGGCCGGGGGAGCTCCCAGCCACACCCGCAGACGACTGCCACCACAACGAGATACGCGGCACGGCCCCAGCCCGGACAGCCGCACGCTCGGTGCGACGGCGCATCGGCAGGGCTGAACGCCGCAGTTGCGGCGGGCCTCCAGCGCGGCGCGCACGGCCCCGTGCCGGCCGGCCGGGCGCTCGGCGCCTCAGCCGGTCGGGGGCTCCCGGCCGCGTCCGTGGGCGGCTTTCAGGGCGGTGAGGGGCGCGGCGCCGGCAGCCCTTCGCCGGGGGCGGTCTCGTCGGGTCACATGGTGGTGTCCGGCGGGGCGGACCGGTGGGCGGGGCGCGTGCCCGGGACGGCGACCGAGAGCGGGCCCGGAGTCACCGACACGGGCTCGGCCGCCCAGCGTTGCGCGGCGGTGCCGTCGTCGACCTTGACGACGATGTCCGCCTCCGGCTGCCGGGCGGCGGAGGTGAGGACGAGTCCCTCGCCCCAGCGGGGCAGCAACCCGCCCTGCGCGCCGATGTCGTAGCGCACGTCGGCGCCCCGCACGTCACCGGCCTCCGCGCAGGTGCCGAGGACGACGACGCCCGCGTCCGCGTGCGAGTCCAGGCACAGGCCGGGGGCGGCGACGCTGCGCAGCAGCCCGTCGTCCTCCAGCGTCCACCGCTGGTTCCAGGCCGAGGAGCACGCGGCCAGCTCGGTGGCGGCCCCGGCCTTCGGCTCGCCCCGGACGGCCAGGCACAGCCCGGCCGCGATGTTGCGCAGCCGGGTCTCCTCGGCCGACGGGGGCGGTTCGACGGCGCGGGGCGTCGCGGAACCGTCGGACGGGGTACCGGAGTCGGTGCCGTGCGCCGTGTCCTGTGTGCCGGACGTGCCGGTGGACGCGGCCGGGGCGGTGCCGTCGCCGTGCGACCACAGGCTGACGCCGAGCACGGTCGCGAGCAGCGACGCGGAGACGAGGCCGAGTCCGGTGCGCAGCGCCCGGGACGAGCGCGGGCCGCCGGAGGCGCGGCGCCCCGGCGCGGTGAACCGGGACAGCGGCCAGTGCCGGCCGCCGCCGCCCGCCCCTCTTCCACCGTGCCGGCCGGAGCCCTTCGTGCGCGTGGCCTGCCCGGCTCGGCCCGGGCGGGAGTCGAGGTAGCGGCGGGCGCCCCAGCCGAGCACGGCCTCGGCGAGCAGCGCGTCCGGCGCCTTCTCCACCTGTCCGAGCTGCGCGGCGGCGTCCCGGCAGTAGCGGCATTCGTCCATGTGCCGCTTGACGTCCGGCAGCAGGCCGCCGCCGCGGCGGATCGGCGCCTCCAGCAGCCGGTTGTAATAGCGGCAGTCGTCGGTCGGCGCGAGTTCGCGGTGGGCGCGCACGCAGCCCTCGCGGAACTTGTCCCGGGCCTCTTCCAGGGTGCGGAAGGCGGTCTCCGGGTCCATGCCCAGCAACCCGGCCGGGACGTCGAGCGGTTCGGCCTCGACCTCGGTGTGCCACAGCAGGCACCGGGCGGCCGGGACCAGGCTCTCGAAGGACCGCTGGGCGAGCCGGCGGTTCTCCGGGACCAGGGTCGCGGCGGTCCGCATGCCCCGGCCTCCCGCGGGTTTGTGCAGCTCCGGCAGGGCCGCGGATATACGGTCCTCGGCGGCCCACAGCCGGACCGTGTCCCGCACCGTCAGCAGCAGTCGCGGGCGCAGCGCGACGCCCGGCTCGCCCACGGTCAGCCGGTCGAAGACCTGGTGGAAGGCGGCCGAGGTCACCATGGCCGCGAGGGGCGCCGAGGAGGCGAGGCAGATCACCGCGTAGTCGTGGACGGGCTGCCAGTGGCGTGCGATCAGCAGGGCGACGCACTGGGCGACTTCCTCGTCGGTGCTGCCGGCGAGCCGGGCGGCGAGGGCCTCGTCGGGCTCCCCGGGGATCCCGCCGGGCGGCGGGCTGGGGGGACGAGAGGGGTGGGGGGTGGGCACGAAAGGCTTCCTTTGGTACGTACCGGTGTGGAGCGGGCCCGCGGGTCTGGCACACGGCCGGCGGACGAATCGGCTCGACTCCCCAACTGTCTCTTCAGAACCGGCCCTTGCCCACGCACGGGCCGCTCAGCCTTGCACAGCTCCTTGACGCACAACAAGACATACAGACAACACGGGCATCATTGACGGAAATTCAGGAAGCGGGACGTCACCGGGGGCATGCGGCAAGGGGTGTCAGATCTCCCAGGAGCGCAGGCGGTCGGCGGCGCCGTAGACGTCGGTCTTGCCGGACATCAGGTCGCGGGCGAGGTCGACGAGGGCTCCGTAGGGCGGGTCGATGCCGACGCCGCTGACGTACATGTAGGCCACGGCCGTCGCGCAGGCGAACCGGGCGTTGGCCGACGGCAGGGGCTTGAGCAGGGCGAGGGTGTGGAGCAGGGCGGCGGCCCGCCAGGCGGGATCGGAGTCGACGCCGAGACGCGGCGGGTCGACGCGGTGCCGGGCGACGGCGGCCACCAGGGCCGAGAAGTCGTCCACCGCGGGCTGTTCCGGGAGGACTTCCTCGTGCCGCTGAAGCAGCCAGGGCACGTCGATGTGGATGACGGGGGTCATCGGTCAGGCTGCCCGCCCCTCGCCCTTCGTGGCCGTCTCGTCCTCGGGAAAGGCCGTGGCGAACTCGTCCGCATGCGCGGTGAAGAACCGCCGGAACGCCTCGGCGCCCTCCTGGAGGGCCCGGTGCCGGGCTATGTCCGCGGCGGCGGCCTCGCGTACGAGTGCCTTCATCGACGTGCCGCGTTCCTTGGCGATCTGGCGCAGGTCCTCGAGCTCGCGGTCGCTGAACTCCACATTGAGAGCTGGCATGGTCCACACGGTACCGCGCGGGTACTTTCCCGTAAATACCCGCTGGTCACAGCGATGGGGTGGTGGTACCGAGGGGCGGGTCCACAGCCGTTGGGGGCAGCGCCGCCGCGCCCCTGGGGACGCAGCGGCGCTCCTCCTGCCGGTCCGGCAGCCGGTCCAGACCGATCACCCGCGTCCGGGGTGGGCGGACGGCCCGGCAGGCCGGCCCTGGTCCGCCGCGAAGGAGGCCATCCAGGCCAGCGCCGCGTTCCAGTTGACGGCCGTCTCGTTCGTCGACCAGGACTCGATGTCGTCGATGTAGCAGAACTGGCCCACGCAGCCCTGGAGCCTGCTCTGCGCGTACGGGTCCTGGATGCTGGAGTTGGCTCCGCCGGCGACGGTGCCCTTCGGCGGGTTCGGCAGGCCCGGCTCCAGCTCGTGGGCGTACCAGCGGCTGTGCTGGTTGTGGGAGCTGACCGTGCCGTAGCCGGTGACGTAGGAGATGTTGAGGGCGTTGCGGCCCAGGATGTAGTCCATGCTCTGCACCGCGCCGTCGCGGAACTTCACGGCTCCGTCGAGGTCGTAGGCGGCGGCGAGGACACGGGCGTTGTTGAGGATCTGACTGTTGGAGCCCCAGTCGTACACGTTGCCCGCGGGCGCGTACGGCATGCCGTAGGGCTGTGCCTTGAGCGTGGCCAGGTACGTTCCGGCGCCCTTGATCACCGACTGGCGCACCTTCTCCCGGCCGGGCAGCCTGCTCGGGACGGTGGCGAGGTCGAGGCGGGCGGGTACCGCGGTGGCGGCCCAGTCGAAGCTGACGCTGCCGAAGATGTCGGCCGTGTTCAGGGGCGACTTGGTCACGTAGTCGGCGAACTGCCGCTCACCGGTGGTGAGGTACAGCTCGGCGGCTGCCCAGTAGAACTCGTCGGTGGCGTTGTCGTCGGGGTACGCGCCGCCGCCGATGCCGTCGTCCGGGTCGGGGTACACGGCGGGATGGGCGAGCGCGGCGGTCCAGGCCGTGCGCGCGGCCCGCAGGGCCTTCGCCGCGAAGGCGCGGTCGTAGGGCTCGTAGAGGCGGGCCGCCTGCGCGGCGGTCGCCGCCAGGTTCAGGGTCGCCTGCGTCGTCGGCCGGTGCAGTTCACGCTTCTGCGGGTCCTGGCTGGGCAGCAGCGGCAGTCCCGTCCACTGCTCGTCGTGGACCTTGCTGTGCGCCATGCCGGCCAGCGGCTGCCCGGCCGGCACCTGCATCCTCAGCAGGAACTCCAGCTCCCAGCGGGCCTCGTCCAGGATGTCGGGCACCTTGTTGCCGCTCTCCGGGAGGGCGAGCGTCCGGTCACCGAGGCTCGCCGGCCGGGCGGTGCGCGCGTGCAGCGTGCGCTCGTAGGTGCTCAGCAGCCCCCAGGTGGTGATGCCGCCGTTGACGACGTACTTGCCGTGGTCGCCGGCGTCGTACCAGCCGCCGGTGACGTCGAGCGTGTAGTCGCACAGGCCCGGCCGGCACGGCACCTTGGAGTCGCCCCGGTTGGGGGCCGCGTCGAGGTGGCCGGCCGGGCGGGCGTAGCCGGGGCGCAGGTCCTCGCGGATCGGGATGCCGCTGCGCTGGGTGTAGTAGTACTTCAGCGAGTCCAGACGGAGCTGGTCGTAGACGCCGTCGCCGATGTCGAACGGGTGGCTCGTCCCGCCGTCGGCGACCAGGGTGAAGCCCTTGCCGCTCCCCCGGTAGGCGCCGAAGTCGATCGAGTGAACCTTCTGCCCGGAGGAGACGTCCGTGCCGCGCGGCGCGCTCCAGCCGTGGGCCACGTCCCTCCCGCGGGCGTCGCGCAGCCGCCAGGGCAGCTTGGCGCCGGCGTCCGTGACCAGCGTGGCGTTCTTGGGGCCGCCGGGCAGATAGCCGACCTGGTTGACCCGCACCCGCGGCCCGGTGTCGGGCTCGTACACCTCCGGCGGCACCCCGCCGAGCAGCGACACGTCGTCCAGGCAGAAGCGCCAGGGGTCCGCGGTGCCGCCGAGCTGGAAGGCGACCTGGCCCTGGGTGGTGTCGACGGGGGACGTGAAGGTGTAGGAGTACGCGTTCCCGGAGACGCTGAGCTGCGGGCTCACCTCGAACCAGGTGTCGTACGGCTCCACCGAGAGCCCCGCCAGCGCCCGGACGACGTGCCCGTCGGGGGTGCCGGTCGCCGAGAACGACAGACGGTAGGTCTCGCCCTTCACCAGGGTGATGTCGTTCTGTCCGACGGCGGCGTCCCAGCGGTTGGTGGTGCCGCCGGGCACGTCGGCGCACAGCCGGCCGTCGGACAGGCCCGAGGTGACGTTGCTGGTCGTCCACCACGGCTCGGTGGTGGTGTCGAAGCCGCCGTTCCTGACCTGCTCGACCTCGTCGGCCAGGGCCTGCGGGGCGGACGGCAGGGAACTGAGGGCAGCCGCGAGCAGGGCCGCCACGGACAGCAGGGTGGTTCTGCGTCGTTTCACGTCTGGAGCTCCTCGGAGGAGGGTACGGACGACATCCATGGGAGCGCTCCCAAGGGTGGACGCACCATCGTTGTGGCAGCCATGACATCCGTCAACGGTCCTGACGGGACGTATTACCTCCGGAAGGGGGTCGCCGTCTTACCTCCGGAAGGGGGTCGCCGTCCGTACGACGCCGGTACGCACTAGGCTGGAACGGAAGTGACGCACCTGTTCACTGTGAGTGTGCGCGATGGAGTGGCGACGATGAGCCCCGTGTATCCGTTCGACGACGCGGCCACGGCCCGCGCTGTCGTCGACGAGCACGGCGTCCTCGTCGAGTGGAACGAGGGCGCGCGCCGGCTGCTCGGCTGGGCGCCCGAGGAGGTGCTGGGCGAGCGGGCCGCGAACCTGCTGGCCGACGGCCCGGTCGACGCCCTCCCCGACGAGCCCCACTGGAACGGCACGCTCACCGTGCGGCACCGCGACGGGCGCACGCTGCCGGTCTGGGTGCTGGCCCACCACCGGCGCCCCGAGGACGGCGGCAACTGGCTCCTGGTCACCCCGCTGGAGGGCGGCGGCCCCCCGGACCCCGACGACCCGCTGGCCCGGGTCGACCTCATCCAGTCCCCCTGCGCCGTGGCGATCTACGACGAGCGGCTGCGGCTGCACGAGATGAACGGGGCCATGGCGGACGTGCTCGGCGTGCCGGCCGATCGGCTGCGAGGCCTGCGCCACTCCGAGATCGGCGGCCGCCGGCAGAGCGAGGACTTCGAGTGGCACATGCACCAGGTCCTCGCCACCGGCCGGGGGAACGACGTGCGGACGTACGTGCCGATAGGCGGCGACGGCCAGGTGAGCGCCTGGCTCGCCCGCATGTCCCCGATCACCGACCGGCACGGGCGGGTGCGCGGGGTGTGCGTCGCCGCGCACGACTTCACCGAGCAGTACCGGGCGCGCGAACGGCTGCAACTGGTCAACGAGGCGAGCGTGCGCATCGGCACCACCCTCGACGTCGCCCGGACGGCGCAGGAACTCGCCGACGTCTGCGTCCCCGCCCTCGCCGACTTCGTCAGCGTCGACCTGCTCGACCCGCCCGAGCACGGCGGGGAAGCCCTCACCGGGCCGGTGACGACGCCGGTCGTGCTGCGCCGGGCCGCCCACGGCTCCATCAACGCGGGCACTCCCGAGGCGCTCTCCGTCGCCGGCCGGACCGAGCTGTACCCGGCCACCTCCCCGCAGGGCGCCTCTCTCGTCACCGGCCACTCCGTGGTGATCTCCAGGGACTCCGGCGACCTCGACAAGTGGCTGTCCTGGGACCCGGCGCGTCGCCTGCACTCCAGGGAACTCGGCGTGCACGCCACGATGTCCGTGCCGATCCGGGCCAGGGGCGTGACCCTCGGGGTCGCCGTGTTCAGCCGGTTCCGGCAGCCCGCCCCCTTCATGCCCGACGACGTCCTGCTCGCCGAGGAGGTCACGGCCCGCGCCGCCGTCTGCATCGACAACGCCCGCCGCTACTCCCGCGAACGGGAGACCGCCCTCGCCCTCCAGCGCAGTCTGCTGCCCCGCAGCCTCGCGCGGACCGCCGCGGTGGAGGCGGCCTCCCGCTACCTCCCGGCGGCCCGGGCCGGAGTGGGCGGCGACTGGTTCGACGTCATCCCGCTGTCGGGGACGCGGGTCGCCATGGTCGTCGGGGACGTCCTCGGGCACGGTGTGCAGGCCTCGGCCAGCATGGGCCGGCTGCGCACCGCCGTACGCACCCTCGCCGACATCGACCTCGCCCCGGACGAGCTGCTCACCCACCTGGACGACGTGGTGGCCCGGATGTCCGCCGAGGCCGGGGCCGAGGGACGGCCCGGCGAGGTCGGCGCGACCTGCCTGTACGCGGTGTACGACCCGGTCTCCCGGCACTGCACGCTCGCCCGCGCCGGGCACCCGCCGCCGGTGCTGGTCCCGCCGGACGGCGCGCCCCGCCGGGTGGAGCTGCCCTCCGGACCGCCCCTGGGCCTGGGCGGACTGCCGTTCGAGAGCGTCGAGTTCCAGCTGGCCGAGGGCAGTGTGCTGTGCTTCTACACCGACGGGCTGGTCGAGAGCCGGGAACGGGACACCGACGCCGGCCACCGGCTGTTGTGCGAGGCGCTGGCGGCCCGCGGCGGCCCCCTGGAGGAGACCTGCGACCGCGTCCTGCGCACCCTGCTGCCGGCGGGCGGCGCCTCCGACGACGCGGCGCTGCTGCTGGCCCGCACCCGCGCCCTGCCGCCCTCCCAGGTGGCGACCTGGGACATCCCCGCCGACCCGTCGCTGGTCGCCCCGGTCCGCAAGCAGGTCGTCGACCGGCTCGACGACTGGGGGCTGAGCGAGGCGGCCTTCACCACCGAACTGGTCGTCAGCGAGCTGGTCACCAACGCGATCCGGTACGGCACCCCGCCCATCCGGCTCCGTCTCATCCACGACGACGCCCACCTGACCTGTGAGGTGTCGGACACCACGCACACCGCCCCGCATCTGCGCCGGGCCAAGACCTGGGACGAGGGCGGCCGCGGCCTGCTGCTTGTCGCCCAGCTCACCCGGCGGTGGGGCAGCAGGCACACCGCCGAGGGCAAGACGATCTGGGCGGAGCTGAGTCTGCTCGACGACGAGTGAGCCCGGCCGTTCCTCAGGACCCGTCGGCCAGCCAGGGCCGTACACGACGGCGCGCCTCGTGCAGCCGCGACTTGAACGTGCCCAGCGGGATGCCGGTCCGCTCGGCGGCCTCGGCGTACTCCAGCCGGCAGACGTCCCGGTAGACCAGCGGCGCCACCAGGTGGGGATGCTCCCGCTCCAGCCGGTCCAGCGCCTCCAGCAGGTCCACCCGGGAGCCCGCGATGACGCTCGTGGTGCGCGGGTCGGCGTACGTCGCGGGCTCGATCCGCGCGGGCTGCTCGGCGGCGCGGCGCTTGAGCTCCCGGTACTTCTGGCGGCAGCAGTTGGCGACGACCGTGTACAGCCAGGTGCTGAAGCGGCTCCGCCCCTCGAAGGAGGTGATCCTGCGCGCGATCTGGAGCAGCACGTCCTGCGCGGCCTCCTCGGCGTCCTCGCGGCAGGGCAGGAAACTCCCGCAGCGCCGTACCACCTCGGGCCGGACCTGCTGGAGCAGGGCCTCGAGCGCGGCGCCGTCACCGGCGGCGGCACGGCGGGCGAGGTCTTCGGCCGGCGCGGCGTTCTGCACGACAAGGCCCCCTTTGCGTCGGTCCCGGGGCAGGCATGATAGTCGCATGCACTCCCTCGAGCGGATCGGCCGCTACCGGCTCGAACGGCGCCTGGGCACGGGGGCCTTCGGCACGGTGTGGCTCGCCCACGACGACGAGCTCGAGGCCCCCGTGGCCGTCAAGGTCCTCGCCGAGAACTGGTCCCACCGCCTCGACGTGCGCGAGCGGTTCCTGGCCGAGGCACGGCTGCTGCGCAGGGCCGGCTCGTCGCGGGTGGCCCAGGTCTACGACATCGGTGAACTCCCTGACGGGAGACCGTACTTCGTCATGGAGTACGCCGACGCCGGCACCCTCGACGATCTGCTCGCCGCCGGTCCGCTGCCCCTGCCCGAGGCCCTGCGGCTGACCGCGCTGGCCGCCCGCTCCGCCCACGCCCTGCACGAGGCGGGCATCGTGCACCGGGACGTCAAGCCGAGCAACGTGCTGCTGCGCACCGCGCCGGACGGCAGCCGCCGGGTGCTGCTCGCCGACCTCGGGCTCGCCAAGAGCCTGGCGCAGGCCTCGGGGCTGACCCTGGCGGCGGGTTCGGCCGGGTACCGGCCGCCGGAGCAGGCCGGGCCCGGCGCGGGCATCGACGCGCGGGCGGACGTCTACGGTCTGGGCGCGGTCGGCTACCGGCTCGTCACCGGCACGGTGCCCGCCGAGCCGGGCGAGGTGGTACGTCCCGAGCGGCTGCGTCCGGGCCTGGACGCCGGTGTGGCCCGGGCCCTGACGCGGGCCCTGGAACCGGACCGCGAGCGACGCTGGCCCACCGCCGAGGCGTTCGCGGACGAGCTGGACCGGCTGGCCTCGGCCCCGGCGGCCGCCGTCCGTCCGCGCGGCCGGTCCAGGGCCGCCGTGCTGGCCGCCGCCGTGACCGCCGTCGCCGTCGCCGGGGCCGTCTTCGCCCTGGTGAACCTGCCGTCCGCGGCGTCCGGGGTCGACGTCGAGGACGCCACCGGCCGGATCGCGGTGCGGGTGCCCGACGGCTGGGGACGCCAACTGCGCGACTCCGGCTGGGATCCGGCGGCGCTGGGGCTGCCCGCCGGGCACGAGCCGGGGCTCGCCGTCGCCGACGACCTGACCCGGTGGCAGGACCTCGGGGCCGGCGTGCGCGGGGTGTTCGTGGGCCTGAGCGAGCACGGCGACGTCACCGCCCGCGTCGACGCGCTCGCCCACCCGGGCTGTCACTACGACGGCGCCCGCTCCTACACCGGCCGACGCCTGCACGGCCGGATCCGGACCTGGAGCGACTGCCCCGGCGGCGGGCGGCTCACGGAGACCTCGCTGGCACCGGCGGGCGGCGGGCAGCCGCAGGTGTACGTGCAGGTCCGCCAGTACGGGGGCGGCGGCGACGCGACCGACGGCGTACTGGGCTCCCTGCGTGTCACGTGAACCCGCGGGAGGGGGCGGGAAGAAGTCCCGGGAAAAAGGTGCGAACGGTCGCGAACTTTTCGCCCGGTCCGTGCATCGGACATGTACGACGGCGCACCCGGCGCCGGAGGCACGCGGTCACCGCGTGCGAGCGACCCAGGAGTGTGGAACATGGCGCACAAGTCCCCGTCCGCCCGCCGGGCGGCCCTGCTCGTCGGCGCGGTCGCCGTAGTGGGCCTGCCGCTGACCGCCTGCGGTCACGGCAGCGCCACGAGCGGCGCTCCGCAGAAGGTGTCCGGCACCGCCGCGCCCGCGACCGGCGACACCACGGCCGGGACGGCACCCGGAACGGAACCCGGTCCCAGCTCCGCTCCCAGCATCGGCGCCGCGCCCCCGAGCGCCACGGCCGGCCGCTCCGCCCCGGGCACCGCCCGGCACACGGGCGGCACCCCCGCCCCCGCCGCGAGCACCCGCTGCCACACCTCCGAACTCAAGGCGTCGGTGGGGCGCGAGAACCCGGGCGCCGGGCAGGAGAACTTCCCGGTCGTCCTGACGAACACCTCCGGCCGCACCTGCACCGTGCACGGCTATCCCGGCGCCGCCTTCGTGGACGCCTCCGGCAGGCAACTCGGCCCGGACCCGAAGCGGTCCTCGGGCACGCCCACCACGGTGACGCTGAAGCCCGGGCGGAGCGCCTGGGCGGGTCTGACCTTCTCCAACCCCCAAGTGAGCGGTGCGAGGACGGCGACGCCCGCCTCGCTGATCGTCACACCGCCGGACGAGCGCGACCACCTCACGGTGAAGTGGACGGCCGGGCAGGTGCCCGTGGGCGGCAACGCGTCCTCGGTGTTCCTGACGGTCTTCAGCCCCGGCACCGAACCCTGACCCGACCCTCCGCGGCGCTCACCCGCGAAGGTACGGCACGGCCCTTTGCTTTGATGGGCGTGCACCATCGGTCACGTCCTGAGGAACACCGCTCTGAACACCCCGCTGGCCGAGGCCCTCTCGGTCGTCCTGCTCGTCGCCGTGCTCGCCTGGGCCGTCGTCCGTCCGTTCGGCTGGCCCGAGGCGGTCATGGCCGTGCCCGCCGCCGGCATCGCCGTCGCCACCGGCGCGATCGGCTTCGACCACGCGCGGGCCGAGGCGCAGCGGCTGGGACCGGTGGTGGGGTTCCTCGCCGCGGTGCTGGTACTCGCCCACTTCTGCGACGTGGAGGGGCTGTTCCAGGCCTGCGGTGCGTGGATGGCCCGCAGGGCGCGCGGCCGCCCGGTGCGGCTGCTGACCGCCGTGTTCGCGCTGGCGTCCGCCATCACCGCCGTGCTCAGCCTGGACGCCACGGTCGTCCTGCTGACACCGGTCGTGTTCGCCACCGCCGCCCGTACCGGCGTACGGCCCAAACCGCACGTCTACGCCTGTACCCACCTGTCCAACACGGCATCGCTGCTGCTGCCGGTCTCCAACCTCACCAACCTGCTGGCGTTCGCGGCGAGCGGGCTGAGCTTCACCCGGTTCGCGGGGCTGATGGCGCTGCCGTGGCTGGTCGCGATCGGCGCCGAGTACGTGGTGTTCCGGCGTTTCTTCGCCCGCGACCTGGCCGCGGCTGTGCCCTTGCCGCCCACCGGCGAGATGCCCGGACTGCCGCTGTTCGCCCTGGTCACCGTGGCCTGCACGCTCGCGGGATTCGTCGTGGCCTCCACGTTCGGCGTGGCACCCGTGTGGGCCGCGCTGGCGGGGGCGCTGGTCCTGGCCGGGCGCGCGCTGCTGCGGCGCAGGGCGACCGTGCTGAGCGTGGTGCGGGCCGCGGCGCCGGCCTTCCTCGCCTTCGTCCTGGCCCTGGGCATCGTGGTCCGCGCGGTGGTCGACAACGGCCTCGCGGATGCCCTCGGGCACATCCTGCCCGGCGGTACGGGGCTGCCCGCCCTGCTCGCCGTCGCCGCGCTGGCGGCCGTGCTCGCCAACCTGATCAACAACCTGCCCGCGGTGCTGGTCCTGCTGCCGCTGACCGCACCGGCCGGGCCGGGGGCCGTCCTCGCGGTGCTGCTCGGCGTCAACATCGGCCCGAACCTCACCTACGCCGGTTCGCTGGCGACCCTGCTGTGGCGGCGGATCGTGCACCAGCACGAACACGGTGTGGACCTGAGGGAGTTCACCCGGCTGGGTCTGCTGGCCGTGCCGGCCGCGCTGGTGCCCGCGGTGGTGGCACTGTGGGGAGCGCTCCAGATTCTCTGAGGACGGAGGAGGCCGACGGATGCGTGTGATCACCTGGCTGGTGGAGGGCACCTGGCCCGCCTGCGTGGACGCGGTACGCACCCATGCTCCGCACGCGTCCGAGGTCGTCCTGCTGCATGTCAGCGGGCCGGACGTGCCCGCCGTGGCGCACGGGGCCTTCGCCGGGCTGCTCGGCCGCGGCCGTGTCGAGCGCGACCCCGGCGACCTGCTGACGGACCTCGGCGGTACGTCGGCGGCCGAACTCCTGGAGGCGGCCGCGGCCCGGCTCGGGCGGCCGTGCACCCTGATGGAGCGGCGCGGGCGGGTGGAGCGCGAGGTGGTGGCCGCCGCGGAGGACGCGGACCTGCTGGTGCTGGCCCGCGACGGCGACCGCGCGCGGCTCGGCCCGCACAGTCTGGGTCCGGCCGCGCGGTTCGCCGTCGACCACGCGCCCTGCGCGGTGCTGCTGGTGTGGCCGGAGGCGGCGCCGGACCTCACGACGATGCCCCCTCCCCCGCCGCCGCACCACCGCTGACGTCGTTCAGCGGCCGCCACCGTGGCGGTGGTGCCCGTCCCGGTCCTTCCACCAGCAGGGGTGGCCGTGGGAGGAGCAGCCGGCCGGGGCGGACGGCTCGGCGCTGTCCGCCGTGGGCGGCGGGGTCGTCCGGGGCGTGCCGCCGGCCGGCGCGGGCGGCTGCGCCGAGTCCGGCGGCCCGGGGTCCGTGGCCGTGGGCCTGGCCGATGAGCCGCCGTCCAGGTCCCAGTTGACCACCTCCATCTGAAGCTCCGGCATGGAGGAGTCCATCACCCAGCGCTGGGTGTCGGTCTTCGCGCGGGTCTTGAGCACGAGGGCGCCGCCGCCGTCGGTGGCGGCGGGCGTCAGGGCCAGGTCCTGGTCGAAGCGGGGCACGAGGGTGCCCTGAAGGGTGAAGTCGTAGCGGATGTCCTTCCCGCCGGGCCGGAAGACGCCCACGCACGGGGCGAGCCGTACCGAGTAGCCGAGGTGGGAGTCCAGGCACAGGGCGGGCGCGGCGCCGCTGCGCAGCAGTCCGTCGGTCTCGTACACCCATTGCTGGCCGGGCGCCGAGGAGCAGGCCGCCAGTTCGGTCTCCGTGCCCTCGGCGGTCTTCTCGCCGACGGTGCCGACGCACAGTCCGGAGGCGGCGTTGTGCAGCCGTCCGCGCAGGGTGCCTCCGGCGGCCGTCCCGGCGCCGGTCCAGGACGGACCGGAGGCCGAGGCGCCGGTGCCGGACGGCTCGGTGGGCTGCCCTTCGGCGCGCGTGGGGGCTCCGTCCCCGGACCCGAGCACCGCCCACAGGGCGAGCGGCACCACGACCAGCCCGCTCACCGTGGCCACGGCGAGGGCCACGTTGCGCTGCCGCTGAGCCCGCCGCGCCACCTTGCGCGCCGCCCGTCCACGTCCGGCCGCGGGGCCTCCGGCCGTTCCGGGGGCGGGGGGCGCGCCGGGTGCGGGCGGGGTCGTGCGGGGAGCGCTGCCCGGGCCCGCGGCGCCGGGCGTCGGCGAGTGGGCCTGATCGGCCGACGTGACGGACGGATCCGGCCCGAACAGTTCGCCCCCGGCAGGCGCGGCCGACCCGGCCTCCGGAGCGGGCGGGGCCGCATGGCGGGCACCGCCGCGGCCCGTGGAGCCGGGCCGCCGTGGCGGGTGCGCCTGGTCGGCCGTCGGCGGCACGGGCGGGTCCGGCGTGACAGGCTCGACCCCGGTGGGCGGCTTCGGTCGCGTCGGTGTGAAGGGCTCGCCACCGGTGGGCGCGGTCCCCCGGGACTCGGAGGTGGGCGCCGAGTGTTCCGGTTCCGGCTCGGCCCGGGTCAGACGGTGGGCGCGGTAGGTGCTCGCGCCCCAGCCGAGGACGCCCTCGGCCAGGGCGCCGCCCAGGTCCGTGTTGAACTGCGCCAGTTGGCCGGCGGTGTGTCGGCAGTGCGCGCAGCCCGACAGGTGTGTGCGCAGGTCGGGGTCGACGTGGACGCCGCCGCGCCGGTAGGTCACGTCGAGCAGCCGCAGGTAGAGCAGGCACTCCTGCCGGGGCGCGACCTCGCGGTGGACCTGGAGGCACTCCTCGCGCAACCGCTCACGGCCGCGGTCGAGTTCGACGCGCGCGTCCTCCTCGTCGAGGCCGAGCAGCCGGGCCGGCGCGGCGAGGGGCTCGGCCTCGACCTCGGCGTGCCACAGCAGGGCACGGGCCGCCTCAGGCAGCCGCTGGAACGCCCGGGAAAGGAGCCGCCGGTCACCCGGCGGCAGCAGCCGCGCGGCGATCCGGTCGCCGCCGGCACCCGCGGCCCTCAGCTCCGGGTGCAGCATCTCCCGGCGGTGGTCGGTACTCCACTCGCCCGCGATCCGCCGTACGGTGACGAGCAGTTGGGGCCGCCAGGCGGCGTTCGGCCCGGACTGCCGCAGGGACTGGCCGAACAGGCGGGTGAAGGCCGCGGTGGTGAGCATGCCCGCGGGATGGGGACCGTCGGTGCACAGCCGCGCGTAGGCGAAGGCCGACTCCCAGTGCCGGTCGAGGAGTTCACCGACGGGCAGCAGAGCGGGCGAGGCGCCCGTCCACTTCCGGAGTTCGGCGCTCAACTGCTCGTCCGTGGTGCCGAACGGACCGGGTGACATGGGGGAATTGAACATGCCCGGGTCTTTCACGGCTGCATTCCTCCATACACACCGCGGATTTGGTCCGTACCAATATCCGTGCCGAAGAAGGCGTGTCGACATCTCGAACGTCCACCACACAGAGGGAGGACCCATGATCTGCTCGCCGACTGGCCCACACCTTTGCACAGGCGGCGGCGAGCGACAAGGGATCACGCGCTTTTCCGTATAGCGCTCTCGGCGCCCTCATGTTGACGTATTGTCAATTCCGGCGGATGTGATCTCCCACGGCTGGGCATACGCGTGTCCGTGCGGCGGTGTCGCACGATCGAGGGGCGGTCTCCGTGAGACCGCCCCCGGTCGTTCCGCGTCCCGCCACACTCCGGCCACCCGGTGAAACACGCAGGTCAGACAGCAGATTTCTGCTGGAGTACTAGGAGCAGCCGGCTACGGTGCTGGGGTTACCGCAGTTGTTGGGCCGGTTTCCGGTGACGGGGCTGGCGTTCCGCGTCACCGTGCCGCTGGCCCTGAAGATGCCGCCACCGTCCGCACCCGTTCCCAGCGCCTGGTTCTTGGTCACCGGGCTACGGGTGAGAGCCACCGTGCCGAAGGCCGTATTGAAGATGCCGCCACCGCGGGAGTTCGTGCCATTGGTGGTGTTGCCGGTGACCGGGCTCTTGGTGAGCTGCATCGTTCCGGCTGTGTTGTAGATACCGCCGCCCTGCGCATTGGCACCGGTGGTGGTGTTGCGAGTGACCTCGCTTCTGTTCAGCTTCATGGTTCCGGCTTGCGCGATGCCGCCGCCGTGCGCACCGGTACCGGTGACGTCGTTGCCGGTGACCCGGGTGCCGGTCAGTGTCACCGTCGTGCCGACGGCGGCGGCGATCCCGCCGGCCAGGTTCGTCGCGTGGTTGCCGGTGATCCTGCTTCCGTCGAAGGTCGCCTTCCCGGAACCTCCGAATGGGCTGACGAACACGGCCCCGCCGGAAATCGCCTTGTTGTTGTGGAGCGTGCTCCTCCTGACGCTCACCGTGCCGTTGTCGTTGTCGATGGCCCCGCCGAAGACGTCGGCGGTGTTGGTGGTGAGGTTGGTGTTGTTCAGTGTCAGTGCGGGACCGCCGCCGCTGAGCCAGATGGCGCCGCCCCGGCCGTTACCAAGGCTGGAGGACGCGTGACCGTTCCTGAGGGTCAGGGTGTTGAGGGTGAGATTTCCGTTGGGGCCGTCGATTTCGAAGAAACGGAAATTGGCCGCGGTCGCGGCTCGGGTGATGGTGTCGCCGCATCCGTTGATCGTGACCTTGTTCTTGATGACCGGTAGTCCGTTGTCGCCATTGGGCGGTGCGGCGTCGGTGAGGGTGTAGGTGCAGCCGCGCTTGAGGTTGACCGTGCCGCCCACGGTGGCGACAGCGCCGATAGCGGCTTGCAGGTCACTCTCGCGGCAACTGGTCACGTTCACGATCAGCGCCCGGCTGGTCGCACGAGGGCTTCTGCTCGCCTTGGCGGAGGGAGTGCGGGGCACTGGTTTGGCAGGCGCCGTGGCCGACTGCGACACGCCGAGTGGGTCCGGACCCGCTGTGGCAGCCTGTGCGGTGGCGGACGGCGTAACGACGCCGAAAGCGGCGAGGGTGAATCCCATGGGAATGGGGGCGATACGAGCGATGCTCAGACGCATCGGGACTCCTTCGGGCGGATCGCGAGTGTCGTTCCCGTAAGTACTACTGGAACACCAGCAGAAATGATTCATTCCTGATCAATCGACGGGAAGACAACACGCCCAGCCGCGATCACAATTCAACCGAGAGATCCGCGCCTGAGTGGCCGACAGTCAGCCTTTTTCCAAGAGAACCGGCTCCACCGGAGGCTCCACGTGCTGGTTGACGCTCAGGGCACCTCGGGACCGTCGTGGAACGTGCCGTCCGGGCCGTAGGGCCAGGCGTTGGAGACGCAGCCGTGCAGGCCCTTGATCTGTTGCATCATCACGGGGGCCGCCTCGCCGGGCCCGGGGCAGGCGCGGTGGCCGTACCCGAGCCAGTGTCCGACCTCATGGTTGATGATCAGTGCCCGGTACTCCTCGGGCGGCCCGTCGAATTCGGGCGAACCGAGCTGCCAGCGCCTGAGGTTGACCGCGACCGTCCGGCCGACCCGGCAGTTGAGCTCGCCATGGGTGTCGAGGCCGCCGGTCGCGCAGATGGCGTCGGAGGTGTTCGGCGTGGCGATGCGGATCACCAGCGTGGCGCTCTCGTCGGCGACCTGCCGGAACACGATGTCGCCGCCGTGTGACCAGCCCTGCTCATGAGTGAGGATCGCGGTGATCTGCTCGGCGGCTTCGTCGGGGTCGACACCGATGCCGTCCTCGACCTCCACCCGGTACGGCCGGCCCGCGCCGGTGCCTTCCACGCCGGCGGTGGCGACGGTGAAGGTACCCGGACCGGACTCCGGCACCGCTGTCGGGGTGGGCGCGGGCGGGGGCGTGGGAGGAGGAGCCGGCGCCGGGCCCGTGGGGCGTGGCGCGGGGGATTCCCCGGCGGCGGTCGGTGTGGCGACCGGGCCCCGGCGGTCGGGCAGGCCGGGTATGCCGGTGATCCCGTGGACGGAACCCAGGTAGACCGAAGCCACGCCCGCGGCCAGCAGCACGGTGGCGGCGACGATTCGGCGGCGGCGCCGGCCATCCCGGTCGGCACGCGCCCTGGAGCGGGGGGCGGGAGGCGGGCCGGCACGGCGTTCACCGTGCCGGGCTGTTGTGCTGCTCACCGGGAACCTGCCGCCTGACGTATGCCGAGCGCGCGTTCTCGTCCGATTTCGTCAAAGGCCGTCGGCGCGCGACGCCCCGACAGCCCGGCGTTGTGTTCCATGCCTCCATTGGATGCGGAGGACCGTTGCGGTGGCGTATGCGATTTTCGATACGCGCGCGATACGCGGAATCCCCTGCATCAGGGACACCGGCACACCAGGCGGGGTACCGGCTGCCTGATGCGCGTTACCCGTCGGAGTGCGGGGAAACAGCGGGCAGTTCCACAGTGACGCGGAGTCCGCCGGCGGAGCGCGGGGTGAGGGTGAGTGTTCCGTCGTGCGCGTGGGTGATGGTTTTGACGATTGCCAGGCCGAGGCCGACGCCCGCGTGGTCGGCGTGTGTGCGCTCGGTGCCGCGCTGGAACGGTTCGGTGAGTGTCGAGGCCAGCTCCGGGGAGACCTTCTCGCCGGTGTTCTCGACGGTGAGCACCGCGCTGTCGGGGGCGGCGCCGGTATTCACCCACACGATTCCCTGTTCGGGCAGATTGTGGACGATCGCGTTCTGCACGAGGTTCGTGGTCAGTTGCAGAAGGAGCGCGTGCGATCCGATCGCGGGGGTGATGTCGCCGCGGGTCTCGATGGTGACGCCACGCTTTTCCGCGAGGGGCAGGAGCGTTTCGGCGGCTTCCTCCGCGATGAGGGACAGGTCGACGTGTTCCCGGGTGAAGGACCGCTGCTCAGCCCGGCTGAGCAGGAGCAGTGCCTCGGTGAGGTCGATCGCCCGGGTGTTGACCTCGTGGAGGCGGTCGAGGACTTCCCCGGTGTCGTGGTCCGGATCGGTGCGGGCCACGTCGAGAAGTGCCTTCGAGATCGCCAGCGGGGTGCGCAATTCGTGCGAGGCGTTGGCTGCGAATCTCCGCTGTCCGGCGACGTGCGCTTCGAGCCGTGCCAGCATCGTGTCGAAGGCGTCGGCGAGTTCGCGGAACTCGTCCTTGCGGCCCGGAAGCCGGATCCGGTGGGAGAGCGATCCGGTCGAGGCCAGACGGGCCGCGCCCGTGATGCGAGTCAGCGGGCCGAGCATCCGGCCGGCGAGCATCCACCCTCCCACCAGGCCGAACGCCAACAGGAACGCCAGCACTCCGGCTGCCCTCGGAGCGAAGACGTGCAGGAGATTGGACCGGACGGGAAAAACACCAGGGGTGGGGCTGCCGGTGGAGCCGGGGACGATGAGCGCACGCTCGGGGACGTAACGCAGGAGGAACACCCACACCGCCGCGAGCAGCAGGACGCCGGCGAGCATGACGAATCCGGTATAGCTGAGAGTGAGCTTGAGGCGAACGCTCAACCCGGGTGCTCTATCCATGCTCGCCTCCCCTGTGACCGGCCTGCGGCTCTGCGTCGATGCGGTAGCCGATGCCTGGCACGGTGGCGATGATCCAGGGTTCTCCGAGACGCTTGCGCAGCGCCGAGACGGTGATCCGTACGGCGTTGGTGAACGGGTCGGCGTTCTCGTCCCACGCGCGTTCCAGGAGTTCTTCGGCGCTGACGACACCGCCGTCGGCGGCGACGAGGACTTCGAGCACCGCGAACTGCTTCCTGGTCAGGGCGACGTACCGGCCGTCCCGGTAGACCTCTCTGCGGAACGGGTCGAGGCGCAGACCCGCGATCTCCCGCACGGGAGGCCTGCTGTGGGCGCGCCTGCGGTCGAGTGCTCTGAGCCTGAGCGCGAGCTCTCGCAGTTCGAACGGCTTGGTGAGGTAGTCGTCGGCGCCGAGTCCGAACCCGGACGCCTTGTCGTCGAGACGGTCGGCCGCGGTGAGCATGAGGATCGGCATGCCGCTGCCGGAGGCGACGATGCGGGTGGCGATCTCGTCACCGGACGGTCCGGGGATGTCGCGGTCGAGGACGGCGATGTCGTAGGCGTTGACGCTCAGCAGTTCCAGAGCGGTGTCGCCGTCACCCGCGATGTCCGCGGCGATCGCCTCCAGGCGCAGGCCGTCACGGATGGCTTCCGCCAGATAGGGCTCGTCCTCGACAATCAGCACGCGCATGCTCCCGAGGCTACGAGCCGGCGCATATCGTCGGCATATCGAAAACCGCATACGCGCCGGCAACACCGCGCCGTCTTCACTGGCGGTATGCGTCACGCCCCACCGTCGGCACCCATCGCAGCGGTCGCCGTAGCTCTCCGCCATCAGCCGCCGAAGTCCTCGTCCCCCTCGGCGGCGCCACCGTCCCGCCCGGCCGCACCGCCGCCCTCAGCCGCACCGAGGACGCAGCAGTGACCAGCACTTTTCGCGCGGGCGACACCGACGGTGGGCAAGGACGGACGATGACACAGACGGACACGGCGGAGCACACGCAGGACGGCGGCGGCCGGGACACCGGCTCCACCGGCCGGCGCGCGGGCGTCCGCCGGGCGATCCGCGCCGCCTCACGGCCGGGGCCGTGGAAGCGCGGCCCGGTGCTCACGGCGCTGGCGCTGCTGCTCGGGCTGCTCATGCCGCTGCACGCGCGGATCACCGGCCTCGGGGGGCTCGGCAGCCTGGTGGAGACCTTCCTGCCGTGGTTCGGCCTGTTCATCCCGGTGCTGCTGGCCGGGGCGCTGTGGCGCCGCTCCGCCTCCGCCGTGGCCGCGCTGCTGCTGCCGGCCGTGACGTGGCTGAGTCTCTTCGGCGGGCTGCTCAGCGACAAGTCCCACCCGGGCAGCCACCTCACCGTGGCCGGCCACAACGTCAGCGCCGGCAACCCCGACCCGGCCGGCACCGCCCGCGCCCTGGCCGCCTCCGGCGCGGACGTGCTGGCCCTCGAGGAGATCACCGCGCAGGCGAAGCCCCTGTACGAGAAGGGGCTTAAGAAGGCGTACCCGTACCACACGGTGCAGGGCACGGTCGGGCTGTGGAGCAAGCTGCCGCTGTCGGACACCCGGCCGGTCGACATCAAGATGGACTACGGCCCGCTGGGGGACACCAAGCCGGTCGACGTCAAGATGACCTACAACCGGGCGCTGCGCACCACGGTGGCCACGGACCGGGGCCCGCTGGCGGTCTACGTGGCCCACCTGGGGTCCGTACGGCTGATGCCCAGGGGAGGCTTCTGGACGGCCTCGCGGGACAGAGGCGCACAGGCGCTCGGCGAGGCCCTCGCCGCGGATCCGAGTGAGCGGGTGGTGCTGCTCGGCGACCTGAACGGCACCCTGGACGACCGCGCGTTCGCCGGCATCACCTCGCGGATGCGCTCGGCCCAGGACGCGGCCGGGGACGGCTTCGGCTTCACCTGGCCGGCGAAGTTCCCGGTGGCGCGGATCGACCAGATCCTGGTCCGCGGCGTCGAGCCGGACACCTCGTGGGTGCTGCCGGCCACCGGCAGCGACCACCTGCCGGTGGCGGCCGGCATCAGCTGGTGAACAGCGCGTCAGGACCTCGGGGCGGCGGGGCTCCCGGTCGCCGTCCTCAGTGACCGCTGACGGCGTGTGGCGTGTAGGGCCCCTCCAGTTCCTCGGCCTCCTTGTCGCTCAGCTCCAGTTCGACCGCGGCCACCGCGTCCCGCAGGTGCTCCGGCCTGGACGCCCCCACGATCGGCGCCGTGACCGTGTCCTGGCGCAGCAGCCAGGCGAGGGCGACCTGAGCGCGCGGGACCCCGCGGTCCCCGGCGACGCGGGTGACGCCCTCGACGATGCCGCGGTCGCCCTCCGGGTAGAGCCGGCCGCCGAAGGCGTCGGTGGCGCTGCGCTCGGTGGTGGTGCCCCAGTCCCGGGTGAGGCGGCCGCGGGCCAGCGGGCTCCACGGCAGTACGCCGACGCCCTGGTCCGCGCACAGCGGAAGCATCTCCCGCTCCTCCTCGCGGTAGAGCAGGTTGTAGTGGTCCTGCATGGAGACGAACCGGGTCCAGCCGTGCAGCAGGGCCGTGTACTGGGCCTTGGAGAACTGCCACGCGTACATCGAACTCGCCCCGATGTAGCGGACCTTGCCCGCCTTCACCAGGTCGTGGAGCGCCTCCATGGTCTCCTCGATCGGCGTGTGCGGGTCCCAGCGGTGGATCTGGTACAGGTCGACGTAGTCGGTGCCCAGCCGGCGCAGGCTGTGGTCGATCTCCGTCATGATCGCCTTGCGGGACAGCCCCCCGCCATTGGGCCCCGGCCGCATCCGGCCGTGCACCTTGGTGGCCAGGACGATGTCGTCGCGGCGGGCGAAGTCGCGCAGCGCGCGGCCGACGATCTCCTCGCTCGTGCCGTCGGAGTAGACATTGGCCGTGTCGAAGAAGGTGATCCCCGCCTCCAGGGCCTGCCGGATCAGTGGCCGCGAGGCCTCCTCGTCGAGGGTCCACTCGTGCGTGCCGCGGCCGGGCACGCCGTAGGTCATGCAGCCCAGACAGATCCGCGACACCTCGAGGCCCGTCGAACCGAGCTTCACGTACTGCATCGTTGCTGCTCCCGTCCTTGGTTCCGTGGTGCGGTCGCCGGTCACGGGCCGGGGTGGCCCGCGGGCGTCCGCCTCGACGTGTCGAGCAGGTCCAGTGCCCGTTCCCAGCCGAACTCGGGCCGGCCGCCGTCCGGCGCCGGCTCGCCGGAGAACGGCTCCCCGAAGCGGACCCCCATCCCGCGCAGGCGCACGAGGCTGTCCCGGTAGGCGGGGTGGGCGGCGAGGGTGTCGGAGACGCACGGCAGGACCGCGACCGGGACGCACAGGCCGTACGTCTCGCACAGGGTGGCCAGGGCGAGGGTGTCGGCGGTACCGGCGGCCCACTTGTTGAGCGTGTTGAAGGTGGCGGGCGCCACGACCACGGCGTCCGGCGGCGGGAAGGGGCGCGGGTCGCCCGGCGTGCGCCAGGCCGACCGTATGGGACGGCGGGTCTGCGCCTCGACGGAGGCGGTGTCGAAGAAGCCTCCCATGGCGACCGGGGTGGCGATGACACCGACCTCCCAGCCCCGTTCCTGCGCGGCGGTGATCAGCTTGCTGACGCCCTCGGCGATGCCGGCGGCGCAGACGACGACGTAGAGGAAGGGTTTCCCGGGCGCTGTCCCGGAGTCCTTCGCGGGCGGTGCCCCGGAGGGCTTCTGGGCCTGTTCGCTCACCCGGGAACCCTAGTCAATCGTGCCCCGCCGGGGCCACGGGGCGACGCGGCGGGCCGGTGGCCGCCGGGGCGGCCACCGGGGGCCCACTACCCGTCCTCGGACAGTGTGATGGCACTTACGGGGCAGGCCCTGGCGGCCTCAGGGACCAACGGGTCGCCCGCCCCGTCCTCCCGGCCGGGCAGCAGGTCACTGTAGCCGTCGTCGTCCTGGGTGAACACGCCCGGCGCGGTCAGGGCGCACTGTCCGGCGCCGATGCAGCGGTCCTTGTCGATGTCGATGTGCATGGCGGCAGCCTCTTACCAGCTGACGGGGAGTTCCAGCATCCCCTGGATGGTGTCGCCGGGTTTGAAGGGGATTTCCTCCGGTGGGGCGGCCAGCCGTAGCCCGGGCAGCCGTTCCAGGAGCGTGCGCAGGGCGATCTCCAGTTCGGTGCGGGCGAGGTTCTGGCCGAGGCACTGGTGGATGCCGAAACCGAAGGCGACGTGGTGGCGGGTCGAACGGTGGAAGTCGAGGGTGTCGGGGGCCGGGTAGACCTCCTCGTCGCGGTTGATGACGGAGGTGGAGAAGACCACTCCGTCCCCGGCCCTGATCGTGGTCCCGGCGATCTCGATGTCCTCGGTGGCCAGCCGCAGCAGTCCGTCCGCGATGGACAGCATGCGCATCAGTTCCTCGATGGCGTCCGGCAGGAGCGCCGGGTCGGCGCGCAGCTCGGTCAGCCGTTCGGGGTGCAGCAGGAGCGTGTAGGTGCCGAGCGAGATCATGTTGGCGGTGGTCTCGTGGCCCGCGACCAGCAGGATCATCGCCAGGGCGGTCAGCTCCTCGCGGTCGAGCTCGCCCTCGTTCAGCCGCTGCTGGACGAGTTCGTCCAGCAGGCCGTCGCCGGGCCGGCGCCGCTTGTGGTCGATGAGGTCCTCCAGGTACGCCGTCAGCCGGTCCCGGGCGTCCTGCGTGTCCTCGGCCGCCGGTCCGCGCAGCAGCCGCCTGGACTGCTCCTCGAAGAACTCGTGGTCGGAGTAGGGCACGCCGAGCAGGGCGCAGATCACCATGGACGGCACCGGCAGCGCGAAGGAACGCACGAGGTCGGCGGGCGGCCCCTGGGCGATCATCGCGTCCAGGAGCTCGTCGACGATCTCCTGGATGCGCGGCCTGAGCTCGATGGCGCGCCTGAGGGTGAAGCTCGGGATCATCATCCGCCGCTGGGTGCGGTGCTTGGGGTCGTCGACGCCGAGGAGCGCCGGCTTGCGGTCGCGGACCGCGGCGAAGCGGGGGGTGGTGGCCGGGAACCCCGAACGGGTGCGGTCCGTGGAGAGCCGGGGGTCGACCAGCAGGTCACGGGCGACGGCGTGGCCGGTGACGAGCCAGGCGGGGCGGCCGTCGTAGAGCCGGATGCGGGCGAGCGGCCGTTCGGTGCGCAGCGGGTCGTACCCGGTGGGCGGGTGGTAGGGACAGCTCCGGTCCTGGGGGAAGGAGACGGGTTCTGACAGCTCGGTCAGGTCTGTCGTGTCTGTCATGGAAGACCTCGCAGACGAAGGATGCGTCGTGCCGATCCTCATTAGATGCCCGGGGCATCCAGTGCACGACATGAAGTTCGGCCAGATCGGCTACCTGCGGGATCTGGCTCGGAACCTCCCATTCCGCATCGTAATTCGGTTGCCGCCGAAACGGTACGGTGTACAGGATCCGGCCATGTCCACGACCTGTGTGTTCCCGCCGCTGCCGTCCGCCGCCGACCTTCCGGCGCGGTCCCAGCAGCAGCCCGGCCGTCCCCGGAGGCCCGGTCCGCCGCGCTCGTGAGCGCCGCGCTCGTCGCGGGCCTGCTCGCGGGCTACGGCATCGCCGTGCCCGTCGGCGCCGTCGCGACCCACCTCGTCACCCTGACCGCCCGTACGTCCCTGCGGACCGGTGCGTGCGCCGCGCTCGGCGTGGCGACGGCCGACGGGCTCTACGCCCTGCTCGCCACCCTCGGCGGCTCGGCCCTGGCCGAGGCGCTGCGACCGGTGCTCGTACCCCTGCGCTGGGCCTCGGCCCTGCTCCTCGCCGCACTCGCCCTCCGGACCGCGACCGGCGCGCTGTGCCGATACCGGGAGCACCGCCTGGCATCCCGGCCCGCGCCACCGCCGCCGAGCCCGGCCCGCGCATACCTGACCCTGCTCGGCCTCACCCTCCTCAACCCGACCACCCTGATCTACTTCGCGGCACTGGTCCTCGGCACGCACGCCGCCCCGCCGTCCGCGCGGGCGGCGTTCGTGGCGGCGGCCTTCGCCGCCTCCACAAGCTGGCAACTACTGCTCGCGGGCGGCGGCACGCTGCTCGGCCGGACCCTGACGGGCCCCCGGGGCCGGCTGGCGACGGCCCTGACGTCCAGCGGCGTGATCACGCTGCTGGCGGTACGGATGCTGGTCGCGCCGGGGTGAGCGGCCCGGTGGGAGCCGCGGCCCGCGTGGCGGCGCGGTGGGGATGAATCAGGAGCGGGCGGATGTTGAATGGCGTGCACCATCGGTCACGGGACGCGACGAGAGGACGGCCGGCATGGCTCTTGAGGGTGTGTACGAGCCCAGCCCGACCCAGTGGGTGCGGGAGCAGGTGGAGCTGTACGAGAGCTCGGGCGGCACCAAGGGGATCACGCTGCGGGACACGGGGCTGCCCGTGATCCTGCTGACCACCGTGGGCGCTCGGAGCGGCAGGATCCGCAAGACACCGCTGATGCGTGTGGAGCACGAGGGACGGTACGCCGTGGTGGCCTCCCAGGGCGGTGCGCCCAAGCACCCCTTCTGGTACTTCAACCTCAGGGCCGAGCCCCGCGTCGAGCTCCAGGACGGCCCGGTCAAGCAGGAGATGACGGCCCGTGAGGTCACCGGCGCGGAGAAGGCGCGCTGGTGGGAGCGGGCCGTGGCCGCCTTCCCGCCGTACGCGGAGTACCAGGAGAAGACCTCACGGGAGATCCCGGTCTTCGTGCTGGAACCGGCCGCGAGCTGAGCCGCCGCGAGAAATTCCGGCCGGGAGGCATGAGCCCGTCCCGTCCGGGCATGCGTCTGTCAGGCCCCGCCGCGCTCCCCCGTCGCGGCGGGGCCCTTTCGCGCCCGCGCCCGGCCCGCCGCGGCCGGTCCGCCGCGTCCCGCGCCGTGCCGCAGGCGGATTTCGGGGAACGTGTTTCACCAGGACATCCGTCGAGCAGGCCGAGCAGGGAGGACACATGAGCGGCGGGGGCGAGGGCAACAGCGCCTACGGCCACAAGGCCTTCAAACGGTCCAGGAGCCACTTCGCGGACCGGATCACCGCCGACGGGCGGGACGGCCGGCCGGTGGAGGCCGGACGCTACCGGCTGGTGGTCAGCCGGGCCTGCCCGTGGGCGAGCAGGGCACTGGTCTCACGGCGGCTGCTGGGGCTGGAGAAAGCCCTGTCCCTGGCCGTCGTGGATCCGATCCAGGACGACCGGAGCTGGCGTTTCACCCTGGACGCCGACGGCCGGGATCCCGTGCTCGGGATCCGTTTCCTCAGCGAGGCCTACGACCGGCGGGAGACCGGCTATCCCGGCGGGGTGAGCGTGCCCGCGGTCGTCGACGTGCCCAGCGGCGAGCTGGTCACCAACGACTACCAGCAGATCACGCTCGACCTCGCCACCGAGTGGAGCGCGCTGCACCGGCCGGGCGCCCCGGACCTGTACCCGCGGGCACGGCGCGACGAGATCGACACGGTGATGGCGGAGGTCTACGAGGACGTCAACAACGGTGTGTACCGGGCGGGCTTCGCCACGAACCAGGAGGAGTACGAGGCCGCCTGCGCGGGCGTGTTCCGGCGGCTGGAGCTGCTGGCGTCCCGCCTGGCCGGACAGCGCTACCTCGTGGGCGACACGATCACCGAGGCGGACATCCGGCTGTTCACCACGCTGGTCCGGTTCGACGCCGTCTACCACGGTCACTTCAAGTGCAACCGCTGGAAGCTCGCCGAGAACCCGGTGCTGTGGGCGTACGCCCGGGACCTGTACCAGACGCCCGGCTTCGGGGACACGGTCGACTTCGACCACATCAAGCGCCACTACTACCAGGTGCACACCGGCATCAACCCGACCCGGATCGTGCCCCTCGGCCCCGACCTGGCCGGATGGCTGAGCCCGCATCACCGCGAGGAGCTCGGCGGGCGCCCCTTCGGCGACGGGACGCCTCCGGGCCCCGTACCGCCCGGCGAGGAGGTCCCGCCGCAGGGCCGGCCCTGACGACGGCCCGCCCCGAGAGCCTCGCCCCCTTACCGGCAAAGGAGACACCGATGGCCAAGAAGAAGCTCAAGCTCCCGCTCGTCTACCAGCCCGTCGGCTTCGTGCTGGGCTGGGCCGGCGGCGCGCTGGCGGGCCTGGCGTTCCGCGCGACGTGGAAGGCCATCCGCCACGAGGACGAGGCGCCCGAACCGCTCGACGAGAACCGCCGCTGGGGCGAGATCCTGCTCGCCGCGGCCGTGCAGGGCGCCATCTTCGCCGTGGTGCGCAGCGCCGTCGACCGGGCGGGTGCCACCGCCGTCGAACGTTCGATCGGCGTCTGGCCCGCCAAGGCCAGGGACGACCGCGACTGACCCGTACCGCCCGGTCCGGCGCCGGGCCGGGTCAGCCCTGTTTGGGACCCATGTCGAGGACGCGGCGGAGGGTGAAGGTGTGGCCGGCCGGGTCGGAGCAGCTTCGCTCCTCGTACGGGCCGGGGGCGTCCTTGGCCTCGAGGGGCCGGCCGCCGAGTTCGACGACCCGGCGCTCGGCCGCGTCCAGGTCCTCCACCAGGAAGTCCAGGTGGACCTGGAGCGAGTTCTCGGGGCGCGGCCAACTCGGCGGTGTCGCGCCCGCGTCACGGCGGAAGGCGAGCCGCAGTCCGTCGGCGGCCCTGATCTCCACCAGGTTCGCGGTCACGTCCGTCTCCCGCGCCTGGAGCAACTCCTTGTAGAACACGGCGAGTTTCTCGGGCTCGGCGCAGTCGAGCACCACGACGCCCGCGTTCACCAGTGGCATGTCTCCTCCGTAGGGTCCGGCGGCGGGGCGTGAGTGTCCGGCCGCCTCTCCTTCCCGGATATCCCGGCTCCGCGGATTCAGGCCCGCGCCACCGGACGAACGGGCGGGCGAGGGCGGAGTGGTTCACCATGAACGGCATGGAGATGATGCGCGCGATCAGTCAGGACGTCCTCGGCGGTCCCGAGGTGCTGCGGGAAGCCGAACTGGAGCGGCCCGTGCCGAGGGCCAACGAGGTGCTGGTGCGGGTGCGGGCCGCCGGGGTGAACCCGACGGACTGGAAACACCGGGCCGGCGGCCTCTTCCTGGGGGAACCGCCGTTCGTCCTGGGCTGGGACGTCTCCGGGGTGGTCGAGGCGACGGGCGTCGGAGCCTCCCTCTTCCGGCCCGGCGACGAGGTCTTCGGCATGCTGTCGTACCCGTACGGCCACGGCTCGCACGCCGAGTACGTGACCGCACCGGCCCGGCACTTCGCGCCGAAGCCGGACGGGATCGACCACATCCGGGCGGGCGCGCTGCCGCTGGTGTCGCTGACCGCGTGGCAGGCGCTGGTGGAGCGGGCGGACCTGCGGGCGGGGCAGCGGGTGCTGATCCACGCGGCGGCCGGCGGGGTCGGCCATGTGGCCGTGCAGATCGCCAAGGCGCGCGGCGCGTACGTCTTCGGCACCGCCAGTGCGGGCAAGCACGACTTCCTGCGTGGCATCGGCGTGGACGAGCCGGTCGACTACCGCTCCACCGACTTCACCGAGGCGGTGCGGGACGTCGACGTCGTACTGGACCCGATCGGGGGCGAGACCTCGCTGCGTTCGCTGCGGGTGCTGCGGCCCGGCGGGATCGTGGTGTCGATCGTGCCGGTCGGCTCCGACGACCTCTACCGCGAGGCCGAGCGGCTCGGCGTGCGGGCGGTGCGGATGCTCGTCGACGCCGACCACCACCACATGCGGGAGATCGCGCGGCTCGTCGAGGAGGGCCGGCTGCGCGCCACGATCGCCGGGACCTTCCCCCTGGCCGAGGCCGCCCGGGCGCACGAGGCCGGCGAAACCGGCCGCACCACGGGCAAGCTGGTCCTGCTGATGGACTGACGCCCGGTGACCGGCACCCGTCCGTCGGCGTGCCGGTGATGCGGAGCCGGCGACGCGCCCGGTCCCGGTCACACGGAGCCGGACGCGGCCCCGTGCTGTGCCAGGGCCGCCTCCAACGTCGGCTGCGGGGGCAGCAGCCGGGACAGGCCGGTGACCTTCAGGATGCGCAGGGTCAGCGGGTGCGTGCACACCAGGTGCAGCTCGCCGCCGTGGTCGAGGACCCGGCCGCGAGCCCGGTAGAGCAGGCGCAGACCCGAGCAGTCGAAGAAGTCCACCCGGCTCAGGTCGATCACGACCCGGGCCCCGGGCGGTGCGGTGGCCCGGTCGATGTGGGGGGCGATCTGCGCCTCGGCGGCGATGTCGATCTCGCCGCGGAACTCGAGCACCGTGTGCCCTCGGTCCCGGTGGACACGCAGATGCCGGGTGAACGACGGCGCAGGTTCCTGCTGCACGACGACCTTCCCCTCCAGCCGGCTCCTCGTACGACGGGCTCGGAGAACACAGCATCCCCCGGCCTAGGGGGCCCAACACCCCTGCCCGCTCAGCAAGTTACCCTCGTAAGAGTGAATTCCAGCATGTTCGGTTGACATATGTCTCCGAATTCCAGCCGACTGGGGCTACTCGCCGGGCGGCGCGTCGAACAGGGCGCTCACCGACTCACCGTTGTGGAGGCGGCGCACGGCCTCGGCGAGGGCCGGGGCGATGGACAGGATCCGCAGCTTGCCCTTGTGGGCCCGGTACTCCTCGTCGTCCACCGGCACCGGCACGGTGTTGGTGCACACGATCTCCAGGACGTCGCTCTGCTCGGTCAGCCGTTTCAGGGCGCCCGCCGCGAACAGGCCGTGGGTGCAGGCGACACGGATCGAGCGGGGCCCCAACTCGCGCAGATGATCGAGCAGTTCGAGCACCGTGCTGCCCTTGGCGATCTCGTCGTCCAGCACGATGACGTCCCGCCCGGCCACGTCTCCGATGACGGAGCTGATGGTCACCCGGTCGTCGGCGTAGCGCTGCTTGGCCCCGGCGGCCACCCGGGCCCCGATCATCCGGGCGAACGCGGCGGCCTCCTTGGCGTTGCCCAGGTCCGGGGAGACCACGGTGGTGCGGGACAGGTCGTACTGGCGGAAGTGCTCGGCGAGTTCGCGCAGCGCGTGCAGGTGGTCGACGGGCACCGAGAAGAAGCCGTGCACCTGCGGGGCGTGCAGGGTCATGGCCAGGACCCGGCTCGCACCCGCCGCGACCAGCAGGTCGGCCACCAGCCGGCCGCCGAGCGAGATGCGCGGCGCGTCCTTCTTGTCGGAGCGGGCGTAGGAGTAGTGCGGCATCACGACGGTGATCCGCCCGGCGGAGGCGCCGCGGGCCGCGTCGCACATCAGCAGCAGCTCGACGAGGTGCTCCTGCACCGGCTTGACCAGCGGCTGGATGAGGAAGACGTCCCGCTCCCGGCAGTTCGCCCGGAGCTGCACCTCCAGGCAGTCGTTGGCGAACCGGCTGACCCGCGCCGGGCTGAGGGGCACGCCCAGATGCGCGCACACCTCCGCGGCCAGGTCGGGGTGGGCGCTGCCGCTGAACACCGCGATGTCTCGCACGATCCGCTCCTCGCTGATCATTTCCGACTCCCGGCTCATGCTACTGAGCGCCCGGCGACGCTCCGCGGTACGCCGCCGTCGGGGCGAGGCGGGCCCCCAGGGGGGCCGCAGCCGCCCTGCGGCCGGTCAACTGACCTGTCTGACAACGGATTTGGCGGGCATTCTCAGGAGGGAGGAAGGAGAACCGTGGGATGACGACTCCCCCCGAGCGAGCCACCCGGCGCCTGCCCGGCTGGGCGAAGGCGGTGAGCGCCGTCGTAGTGGTTCTGGCGCTGCTGTTCGCCGGTGTCGCGCTGGCCGTGCTGCCCGGCATCAAGGACCTGTTCGGCACCGAGACGCACGACCGCTCGGGCCCCGCGCTCCTGAAGTCCATCCAGGACCTGAGCCGTTACGACGCCGCGTCCGGCAACTTCCAGGTCGTCGTGGACCTGGAGAAGGACAGCAAGTACCTGCCCGACGCGATCCGCGGCACCCGCACCCTGTACGTCGGCGCCGGCACCGTGGACGCCTACGTGGACCTCGGCCGGCTGGGCGACCAGGACGTGACGGTCGACGGCGACCGCACCACGGCCACGCTGCGGCTGCCGCACGCGCGGCTCGGCCGCCCGGCCCTGGACGCGGACCACTCCTACGCCGTCTCCAAGCAGCGCGGTCTGCTCGACCGCCTGGGCGACCTGTTCTCCGACAACCCCAACAGCGAACAGGCCGTGCAGCGGCTCGCGGTCAAGCACATCGCTCAGGCGGCCGAGGACAGCGGCCTGACGGCCCGGGCCGAGGCCAACACCACCGGCATGCTCGAAGGCCTCCTCAAGTCCCTCGGCTTCAAGGAGGTCCACGTCACGTACGGCCCCTGAACGCCCCCGGGCCGCAGGCCGGGCGTTCCGTCACTCCCGCCGCGGCTCCGCGAGACGTCGCCCGCACCAGGGACAGAAGTCGATGGTGATGCTCGATGTGCCGCCGTCATGGATGATCAGCCCGTACTCCTGGAACTCGGCGCTGTAGCCGATCAGGGCGTCCGGACAGGCGAAGGGGTCGTCGTGCACGCCGCAGCGCATGTCCACGTGACTGCTCATCGCCTCACAGCAGTGGTTGCTCATGACCTCGGTTTCTCGTAGGGGACGGTCGTCGCCGACCCGATCATCCACGGCCGCGGCGGACCGTGGGAAATCCGGGCGCTCGCGAGCGGCTCGCCCCATGGCGCAAGGCCCCCGGAACGGCAGCGCATCCTCGGTCGGTTCGCGGGTAACCGGTGTGTCTGGCAAGGGAGTTGACGTCCGGGAGGAGCGGTGGCAATGGGCCGGGTGGTGAGCAGCGCGCGTACCGTCTTACGCCCGCGCGGGGCCAAGGTCCGGGACAAGGCCGGCGGGCGGCGGGGCGGCGGGGTCCGGCGGCCCGCGCCCTGGCCGGTGCGGTTGCTGGCGATGCTGTGCGCCTTCGCCTTCATGGTGGCGTTCGCGGTCGTCCTGGCGAAGCTGACGCTGGAGCCGTCGCCCGCGTCGGCGTCCATCGCGCACAGCAATCTGCGCCTGGGAAGCTCCCTCCGGGCCTATCTGGAGGGGGCGGGGACACGGGAGGCGGTCAAGCAGATCGGCGGGAACGTGCTGCTCGGTGTGCCGTTCGGCGTACTGGTGCCGGTCGTGGCGCCGGGGGCGCGCGGAGTCCTGCGGGTGCTGCTCCTGACCGCGACGGTGATGCTGCTCGTGGAGTTCGCGCAGGGCGCCCTCATCACCGGGCGGGCCTTCGACATCGACGACGTCGTCCTCAACACCTCGGGCGCCCTGCTGGGTTGGCTGCTCCTGGGCCGGCGCATGGGCCGGGCCGTGCACGCGCGCAAGCCGCGTGGGTGATGGCCAAAATTGGTCCGTACCATGTATTGACGCTCCCTTATCTCACTCCTTGAATCAAGGGCGACACATTCACCCCCCACAACGGTCGGCGGCCCGGGCCCGGGCTGCCGCACGGAAGGGAGAGCCGTGGCCCGTCCACGCCTGCTCCGCAGATGTCTCTTCGCCGCCCTGTCCGCCGCCCTGGTCGGCTCCGCCGCCGTCGGCCCGGCGCAGGCCGACTCCCCGAAGGCCGCCACCCCCAAGGCGGCCGCCGCCGTGACGTTCTCCGACAACTTCGACGGCCCCGCCGGCGCGGCCGTCGACTCCTCCAAGTGGCAGATCGAGACCGGCGACAACGTCAACAACCACGAGCGGCAGTACTACACGTCCGGCAACAAGAACGCGGCCCTGGACGGCCAGGGCCATCTGGTTATCACCGCCCGGCGCGAGAACCCGTCCAACTACCAGTGCTGGTACGGGACGTGCCAGTACACCTCGGCCCGGCTGAACACCTCGGGGAAGTTCAACGCGCAGTACGGGCACGTCGAGGCCCGGATGAAGATTCCGCGGGGGCAGGGCATGTGGCCCGCGTTCTGGATGCTCGGGACGCCGGTCAACTGGCCGGACTCCGGTGAGATCGACATCATGGAGAACGTCGGTTTCGAGCCGTCCACCGTCCACGGCACGATCCACGGCCCCGGCTACTCCGGCTCGGGCGGCATCGGCGCGGGCTACTCGCTGCCGAACGGACAGGCCTTCGCGGACGCCTTCCACACCTTCGCCGTCGACTGGGCGCCGGACTCGATCACCTGGTCCGTGGACGGCAACGTCTACCAGCGCCGCACACCGGCCGACCTGGGCGGCAGGACGTGGGTGTTCAACAAGCCGTTCTTCCTGATCCTCAACCTGGCCGTGGGCGGCTACTGGCCGGGCGACCCGGACGGCTCCACCTCCTTCCCGCAGCAGCTCGTGGTCGACTCGGTCTCGGTGACCACCGGTGACACGGCCGGCGGCGTCGCGATCCGGGGGCTGGCGGGCAAGTGCGTGGACGTCGCCGCGGCGAACTCCGCCAACGGCACCCCCGTACAGCTCTACGACTGCAACGGCACCCCAGCCCAGCAGTGGACGGTCGGCTCGGACGGCACCCTGCGCGCGCTCGGCAAGTGCCTGGACGTCACGGACCGCGGCACCGCGGACGGCTCCACGGTCCAGCTCTGGGACTGCGGCGGCGGCGCGAACCAGAAGTGGGTCGTCTCCTCCGCGCACGACATAGTGAACCCGCAGGCGAACAAGTGTCTGGATGTCACCGGGAACAATTCCGCCAACGGAACCCGGCTGCAGATCTGGACCTGCACGGGCGGCGCCAACCAGAAGTGGACGGTGGGCTGACCTCCGGGACCGGCACTAGTGCACGGTCCAGGTGAACTTGTCGCCGCCGACCCAGCGGATCACGTCCGGATCGTCGAGGTCGTGGATGCTGATACCGAAGGCGGCGGCGGCTGTCAGCACGTCGACGACGGTCGTCGCCTCGCCGACCACCTCACCGTCGATCTCCACGATCCGGAACGGCGGACTGCCCGGCTGCACGGCGAGCACCAGGATCCGCGGCCGGGAGATGTGCAGGGCAGCTTCGGTCATGCCTTCAAGGGTAAAACGCCGCCCGCGGCGACGGGCTTCCGTTGGACACACCGGAGTGCCGTGTGATGCGGTCCCGGCGGCACCGGGGAACCCTGGGGGTGGAGGTGGCGATGGACCCCGTCGAGGCACTGGACCGGATCGCCTTCCTGCTGGAGCGGTCCCTGGCGCCGACCTACCGTGTGCGCGCCTTCCGCACCGCCGCCCGGGTGCTGTCCGGGCTGCCGGAGCGGGAGATGGCCGAGCGGGCCACGGCCGGGACGCTCGAGTCGCTCAAGGGCGTCGGGCCGAAGACCGCCCAGGTGGTGCGGGAGGCGCTGGCCGGGCAGGTGCCCGGTTATCTGCGCAAGCTGGAGGACGAGGCCGGCGAACCGCTCGCTCCGGGCGGCGAGCGGCTGCGGGCGCTGCTGCGCGGTGACTGCCATCTGCACTCCGACTGGTCCGACGGCGGCAGCCCGATCGAGGAGATGGGCCGGACCGCGGCGCGCCTCGGGCACGAGTGGGCGGTGCTCACGGACCACTCGCCGCGGCTGACGGTGGCCCGCGGGCTGTCCGCCGAGCGGCTGCGCGAGCAACTGGACGTGGTCGCGGAGCTGAACCGGACGTGGGCGCCGTTCCGGCTGCTGACCGGCATAGAGTGCGACATCCTCGACGACGGCTCGCTCGACCAGGATCCCGGGCTGCTGGAGCGGCTGGACGTCGTGGTGGTGTCGGTGCACTCCAAGCTGCGGATGGACGCCCGGTCGATGACCCGCCGCATGGTGGCCGCCGTACGCGATCCGCATTCCGACGTGCTCGGCCACTGCACCGGCCGGCTGCTGACCGGGCGGGGGCGGCCGGAGTCGGAGTTCGACGCGGACGCGGTGTTCGCCGCGTGTGCCGAGACCGGCACGGCCGTGGAGATCAACAGCCGCCCTGAGCGGCTCGACCCGCCGCGGCGGCTGCTGCGCCGGGCCGTCGAGGCCGGGGTGCTGTTCTCCGTCGACACCGACGCCCACGCGCCCGGCCAGCTCGACTGGCAGATCCACGGGTGCGCGCGGGCCGAGGAGTGCGGGGTGCCCCCGGAGCGGGTGGTGACCACGTGGACCGGGGAGCAGCTGCTGGACTGGGCCCGCGAGCGGCGGACGCCGTGAGGCGTGCCGGGCGCGCAGACCGCGGTGCCCGTTTCGGTGGTCGTGCGCGCGATTCGGGCCGTACCTCCCGCGTCGGCCGGCCGTTACCGGGTACCCGGTGATGCGCACTGTCAGCCGCCGCCGAGAGGAGCCGAAGGTGAGCAGCGCTTCGGGTAGCCGGGTCGTCGTCACGGGCGCCACCGGCAATGTCGGCACGAGTGTCGTACGCGTCCTCTCCGAGGATCCGGAGATCGGGTCCATACGGGGACTGGCCCGCCGGATACCGCAGTGGTCGCCGCCGAAGACTCAGTGGTCGGCGGTGGACGTGTCCTTCGAGCAGTCCGGGTTGGCCGGGGAGTTCGCGGGCGCCGACGCGGTGATCCATCTGGCCTGGGCCTTCCAGCCCACGCACGATCCGGCGGCCACCTGGCGCACCAACGTGCTGGGCAGCATGCGGGTCTTCGAGGCGGTGGCCGCGGCGCGGGTGCCGGTCCTGGTGCACGCCTCGTCGGTCGGCGCGTACTCGCCGGGGCCGAAGGACCACGCGGTGGACGAGTCGTGGCCGACCCACGGCTGGCCGGACGCCGCGTACTGCCGGGAGAAGGCGTATCTGGAACGGGCCCTGGACACCTTCGAGCGGGATCATCCGGACGTGCGGGTGGTCCGGATGCGACCGGCCTTCCTGTTCAAACGGGAGTCGGCGAGCGAGCAGCGGCGGATCTTCGCCGGGCGGTTCCTGCCTGGGCAGTTGGCCCGGCCCGAGCTGATGCCGTTCCTGCCGGACGTCCCGGGCCTGCGGGTGCAGGCGCTGCACACGGACGATGCCGCCAGGGCCTACCGGCTGGCGCTCACGCACGAGGTGCGGGGAGCGTTCAATCTGGCCGCCGAGCCGCCGCTGGACGCGCGGGTGCTGGGTGAGCTGCTCGGTTCCCGGCCCGTGCGGCTGCCGCGCACCGCCGCACGTTCGGCCATCGCCGCCGCGTGGGGGCTGCGGCTGCTGCCCGCCTCGCCCCAGTTGTTCGACGCGGTGCTCCATCTCCCTCTGATGGACTGCACCCGGGCCCATGTCGAACTCGGCTGGCGACCGGAGCGTACGGCGACCGAGGTCCTCCAGGAGTTCCTGCAGGGGTTGCAGCGGGGCGAGGGCGAGGAGACGGAGCCGCTGCGGGGCCGCAAGGTCGGGTGAGGGGCGCGCGGGCGGGTTCTGTGGGTGTCAGCCGTGCGCCCGCAGTGCCCGCATCTGCTCCTCCAGCGGACCGAGTCCGACGTCCCGGCGGCGTTCGTCGAGCGTCTGCGGGCGGCGCACGGGATACGGGCGGAGGGTGGCGGGGTTGATCCGCGTGCCGTAGAACTGGGGCTCGCCCAGTTCCACGGCGCAGTGGTCGGCGATGTAGGCCAGGTGCACCGCGGGGCAGCGGCCGTCCGCGGTGGCCTGCGCGATCAAATCCCGGCAGCGCAGCCGGAAGTCCAGGTCCGGGGCGTGCAGCAGGATCATCAGGGCGGCCGTCGAAGCGGCCCCGCCGACGGCCTCGACGGTCGGCCAGCCATGCCGACGCACGATCACCCTGAGCGCCTCGGCATTGACCCGCCGGCACTCCGCCACCTCCCGCCGCCGCGCGGCGGTGGGCACGACCCCGGCCTCCCGGGTCACCTCCCGATCGGCCTCGGCCCGCCGCACAAGCTCACCCGCCACAAGGGAGGCCGCCTCCCCCGCCAACGAGACGCCGCCCTGCCCGCCCGGTGCCACGGCGCCCTGGCCGCCCGACGGCACCGCGTCCCGCCCGGACCCCACGCTTTGCCCGTCCGACGGCAGCACGTCCGGCCCGCCCAGCCTCACCGTGCCCCGCCCGGTCGACGGCAGCCCGTCCGGCTCGACCGAGGACCCCGCACCGCGCACCACCGGCGACACCACGCCTCGCCCGCCCGACGGCAGTGCGGTCCGCTCTGTCGGCGGCGCCGCTGCTTGCCCGTCCGGCCGCACCGGGCCCTGCCGGTGGGAGGGCACCGTGCCCCGGTCGGCCGACGGAGGCACCGCGTCCTGGCCGCGCGGGGCCCCCGCGTCACGTCCGCGTGACGGCGTCGTGCCGTGCTCGGTCGGTGGGGTCGCCTCGGCCTGGTGCGGAGGCGGCGTGCCCGGGGAGGCGGGGCCGGCTGCCGGTCCGCGGGTGGGATGGTCCGGGGTGGCCGTCATGGGGACGGGCTTCCTTGGTGGCGGAGGGTGAACCAGACTCTCTTGCCGGGGCTGCCCGGTTCGGGTGGGGACATGCCCCAGTCGTCGGCGAGGGCGGCCACGATGGCCAGTCCGCGGCCCGATTCCGCGGTCGCCTCGGCCGGTCGCGGGCGCGGCAGCACCGGTGAGGAGTCCGCCACGGTCACGCGCAGGGTGTGGGCGCTGCCCTCGACGGTCACGGTGACGGTGTCGTCCGGGTCGGTGCGCGCGTGCTTGACCGCGTTGGCGAACAGTTCGTCCGTGGCCAGCACCGCCCCGTCGCGCTGGTCGGCCGACAGCGGCAGCCGGGCGAGCTGCCCGGCGACCAGGCGCCGTACGGCCGCCGCCCAGGAGGGGTCGGCGGGCACGGTGGAGCGGATGCGGAAGGGATCGTCCGCGCCGGGCCCGCCGTGGTCCGCGGGGGCGGCCGGCCGGTGTCCGGTGTCCTCCGGTGCGGGCGGCGGCCCGGGACGCCGGGCGCCGGGCGCCGTCGTCGGTCCGAAGGCGGCGCCCTGCGTCCGGACGGCCGCGCTCGTCCGCGCACCCCGGGCGGGCCCGGGTGCGTCCGGGCTCCTCGACTGTCCGTCGGTCACGGTGGCCATCCAGGTCTCGCGTCGCAGGCCCCGCACGGGGCCGCGCACCCTCATCTGTCAGGACGTCAATTCTGTTGTCCATCAGAACAGTTGGCCGAATCGACGGCCCTCTGCGCGACAACTCTCCCTGTCACTATGGTGTCGGACACACTCGGCCCGCAACCTGCGTTCTGATAATTTCAGAACGTTCACCAACACCCTGTCTGCGTCGTCGACGACATGTCACACTGCACGCGACGATGCCCGTTTCGGGAGGTAGGACGTGAGGGAGAACCGCTCAGGCGGGAGCGCGCCCACCGTCCTGCGGATGGTCCTCGGCAAGCGTCTGCGGCACCTGCGGGAGCAGGCCGGGGTCTCCTTCGAGGGCGCGGCACGGGCCATCGAGGTCACGCCGTTGACGGTCCGCCGGATAGAGAAGGCCGAGGTCGGCCTGCGCATCCCGTACGTCAAGGAACTGTTGCGCGCCTACGGCGTCCCCGTACGGGAGATCGACGACTTCGTCACCCTGGCCCGCGAGGCCAACCGGCCGGGCTGGTGGTACAAGTACCGCGACGTGCTGCCGGAGTGGTTCAAGGCGTACGTGAGCCTGGAGAGCGAGGCCAGCGTCATCCGCCTCTACGAACCCCACTACGTGCCCGGCCTGTTGCAGACCCGCGAGTACGCGACCGCGCTCATGCGGGTCGGCTTCCCCAACGAGTCGAAGGAGGAGATCGCCCGCCGCGTCGACCTGCGCCTGAGACGCCAGGACCTGCTCGCCAAGCCGGACGGCCCGGCCGTGTGGGCCATCCTCGACGAGACAGTGCTGCGCCGGCCCGTCGGCGGTCCGGAGGTGATGCGGGCCCAACTCGACCGGATGGCCGAGGCGCTCCGGATGCCGAAGGTCAGCATCCAGGTCATGCCCTACTCGGTGGGGGCCCACCCGGGCGCCTTCGGCCCCTTCCACCACTTCCGCTTCGGCTTCTCCGAACTGCCCGACGTCGTCTACACCGAGAACCTCGCGGGCTCGGTGTACTACGACCGGCCGGAGGACGTCGTGACCTACCTAGAAGTCCTGGACCGGATGTCCGTGCACGCGGAACCGGTCGCACGCACCAGGGACATCCTGGGCGAACTGCGTAAGGAGTTGTGATCCATGGCATCCGACACTCCCCTCCACAGCGGCATGCCGGCCGGCGGCCTGGGGGCCGCCGGCTGGCACAAGCCCTGGAGCGGCACCAACGGCGGCTCCTGCGTCGAGGCCAAGCGCCTGCCCGACGGCACGGTGGCGCTGCGCCAGTCCACCGACCCCGAGGGACCCGCGCTGCTCTACAGCCGGGACGAGATGATCGCGTTCCTCCGGGGCGTCAAGGCGGGCCAGGCGGACTTCCTGGTGGACTGAGCCGGGACAGGAACAGGAAGCGAACCGGACCGGGACCTGAGGTCCCGGTCCGGCGGCGGTTCCGGCCCTCGGCCCCTCGGGCGCCCAAGCACTCACCCGGCCCCTCCCCCTCGCCGTCGACCTGCTGAACTCCAGCCACGCGTACGGACGTTGGCGCTAAGTTGAAGGCAGACACCGACCGCGGCACGCACGGCAGGAGACCCCCCATGGCAGACGGCGAGCGCACCCCGGACCAGGACGCGCTGTCCAGGATCGACACCACGGTGCCGCACTCGGCCCGCATCTGGAACTACTGGATGGGCGGCAAGGACAACTACGAGGTCGACCGGATCGCGGGCGACGCCTACCGCGAGCACGCGCCGACCATCGAGACGATGGCCCGCGCCTCCCGCCAGTACCTGATCCGCGCCGTCACCTACGTGGCGGGCGACCTCGGCATCCGCCAGTTCCTCGACATCGGCACCGGACTGCCGACCTACGACAACACCCACCAGGTCGCCCAGCGCATCGCCCCCGAGTCGCGCATCGTCTACGTCGACAACGACCCGCTGGTGCTGCGCCACGCCCAGGCCCTGCTCACCAGCACCCCCGAGGGGCTGACCGAGTACATCGACGCGGACCTGCACGACCCCGAGGCGATCATCGAGCGGGCGGGGAAGATCCTCGACTTCGACCGGCCGGTCGCCCTGATGCTGATGGGCATCCTCGGCCACGTCCAGGACTACGAGGAGGCGAAGTCGATCGTCCGCCGCCTCCAGGCCGCCCTGCCCTCCGGGAGCTGCTTCGTGCACTACGACAGCACCGACACCGACCAGGCGCTCCAGGAGGCCCAGCAGGGCTACGACGACACCGGCGCCGTCCCGTACGTGCTGCGCAGCCCGGAGCAACTGGCTCCCTACTACGAGGGACTCGAGCTGTTCGAGCCCGGCATCGTCTCCTGCCCGCTGTGGCGCCCCGAGCCGGGCAGCAGCCCCGAGCCCACCGACATCCACGGCGGCGTGGCCCGCAAGCCCTGACCCCGGGGGGCGGAACTCACGGGCCGGGCCCGGCCCTACGGCGCCGTACGCAGGAAGTCCGCGAGCGCCTCCAGGAGCCGGTCGACGTCCTCCTCGTCGTTGTACGGGGCCAGTCCGATGCGCAGCCCGCCGGTGTCGCCCAGGCCGAGCCGGCGGGAGGCCTCCAGGGCGTAGAACGCGCCCGACGGGGCCGCGACGGCGCGTCCGGCCAGGTGGCGGTAGGCGTCGACGGTGCTGCGGCCCTCGATGGTCAGCAGCAGGGTGGGGGTGCGCTCGGCCGCGCGCGAGTGCACGGTGATCCCCGGGAAGCGGGACAGCTCCTCCTCGATCCGGCGGCGCAGGACGTCCTCGTGCCGTTCGAGCGAGCCGAAGGAGGCGAGGAGCCGCTCCCGCCGGGTGCCGCGCGCCGAGGGGTCCATCCCGGCGAGGAAGTCCACGGCGGCCCGGGTGCCGGCCAGCAGTTCGTAGGGCAGGGTGCCGAGTTCGAAGCGCTCGGGCACCGCGTCGGACGAGGGCAGCAGCTTGTCCGGGCGCAGGGTCTCCAGCAGGTCCGGGCGGCTCGCCAGCACACCGAGGTGCGGGCCGAGGAACTTGTACGGGGAGCAGGCGAAGAAGTCCGCGCCCAGGGCCGCGAGATCGACCGGGACGTGGGCGGTGCAGTGCACGCCGTCGACGTGGAGCAGGGCACCGCGCTCGTGGGCCAGGGCGGCGATCGCGGGCAGGTCCGGGCGGGTGCCGATCAGGTTGGAGGCGGCGGTGACCGCGACCAGCCGGGTGCGGTCGGACAGTTGGTCCGCGATGTGCCGGGCGGTCAGTTCGCCGGTGGCCGGGTCGAAGTCGGCCCAGCGCACGACGGCCCCCACGGCCTCGGCGGCCTGGACCCAGGGCCGGATGTTGGCGTCGTGGTCGAGCCGGGTGACGACGACCTCGTCGCCCGGCGCCCACGTCCGGGCGAGGGTGCGCGAGAAGTCGTACGTCAGCTGGGTGGCGCTGCGCCCGAAGACGATCCCGGACGGCTCGGCGCCCAGGAGGTCCGCCATGGCCTCACGGGCGGCGACGACGCAGTCCTCGGCGTTGCGCTCACCCGCCGTCGTCGGACCCCGGTTGGACAGCGGACCGGCCAGCGCCTCGGCGACGGCGTCGATGACCGGATGCGGCGTCTGGCTGCCGCCCGGACCGTCGAAATGGGCCCACCCGGCCTTCAGGGCGGGAAACTGCGCGCGGACACCGGCGATGTCATGCGTCACGGAACACTCCTTCGCACGCTCCTGGTGAGGGATGCGTCCCCATGATCCATCGCCCCGCGCCCCGGGGACAGCCCCCTACGTCCTGCGTTCCTCCAGGGCCGTCTGCCAGGCGGGGACCGGGTCCTTGCGGGCCGGTTCGGCGCGGCGGCCGCCGCGGGTGAAGAAGTCGGCGAGGGGCAGGATCGCGGCGCCGACGGTGACCGCGTCCGGGCCCAGTCTGCCCAGGTCGATGGTCACCCGCTCGGCGGGGTGGCGCAGGGCGTAGGCGGTCGCGTGACGGCGTACGGCGGGCAGGAAGCGGGGGCCGAGCTGGAGACCGGCCCAGCCGCCGATGAGGATGCGCTCGGGCTGGAACAGGTTGATCAGGTCGGACAGGCCGGCGCCCAGGTATTCGGCGGTCTCCTCGAGGACGGCGAGCGCCACGGGGTCGGCGGCGGTGCCCTCGGGCGGGTAGGCGGCGGCCAGCAGGGCGGTGAGCGCGGTCTCCTCGTCGATGCCCCGTGGCGGCCGGCCGCCCTCCTCGCGCCACCGGGCGAGCAGGGACTCCGCGCCGGCGTACGCCTCCAGGCAGCCCAGGGCGCCGCAGCGGCAGCGGCGCCCCCGTACCCGTACCGTCAGATGGCCCCACTCCACGGCCCGGCCGCGCTCCACCTCGGGGGTGACCAGGCAGGCGCCGACGCCGGAGCCGAAGAGCACCACGACCGCGTTGCGGGCGCCGCGTCCGGCGCCGAACCACATCTCGGCCTGGCCCAGCGTCTTGGCGCCGTTGTCGATGAAGTACGGCACGCCGTCGGGGAGCCGGGACCCGGCGCGGAGCAGGGATTCCAGGGGCACCGCGTCCCAGCCGATGGTCTGCCCGTGCACGACGGCACCGCGCTCGGAGGTGGGCTCGACGATGCCGGGAACGCCGATCCCGACCCCGAGGAGACGCTCCGGGGGCAGGCCCGCCACGGCCAGCACCTCGGCGATCCCGTCGCGGATGTGGCCGGTGATCACCTCCACGTCGTAGCCCTGGGACTCCAACGGCCTTTCGGTGCGCGCAAGTTCGGTGAGGGTGAGGTCGAACAGCTCGACGCGGACCCGGGTCTCGCCGACGTCCACGCCGATCATGTGGCCGCTGCCCGGCGCGACGCGCAGCAGGGTGCGCGGGCGGCCGCCGTCGGAGTCGACGCTGCCGGCCTCCTCGACGAGGCCGTCGGCGACCAGGTCGGCGACGACGTTGCTGACCGAGCCGGAGCTGAGGCCGGTCGCGGGGCCGAGCTCGAAGCGGCTGAGGGGGCCGTCGAAGTAGAGCCGTTGCAGTACGGCCGAACGGTTGCCCCTTCTGAGATCGCGCACCGTGCGCCCGTTCCGCCCCGCCATGTGGCTCCCTCCCGAACCGTGCCCGAGCTGCAACATACCGCCGCGGGCCGTCCGGGCGCGACTTCTGACTGTCCTTAGTCCACGCAATAAATTAAGAGGTGACGGTAAGCCGACCGATCTCCTCGACGGCGGGGGCCAGTTCGGGGGCGACATGGTCGCGCACCCAGCGGTCGTGATCCGGCTCCAGGGCACGCGGAATCGTCTCGGTGAGCATGATCAGGTAGAGGTAGCTGCGGTACAGGGCGAGCCGCAGGCGGGCGGTCCCGCCGAACTCGGCCCGGCCCCCGGCCGCACGGTAGCCCGCGAGGAAGGCCTCGTCCTCGCGAATGTCCCCGAGCAGCGCGAGCGAGACGAAGTCGGCCGCCGGATCGCCCCAGAACATGCGCTCGCCGTCGATCAGGCCGCCGATGCGGACGCCGGTCGCCGAGCGGTCGAGCAGGATGTTGCCGGGCCACAGGTCGAAGTGGACCAGGCGCGGCACGGCGACCTCGCCCAGGGCTCCGTACGCGGCCTCGGCCGTGCGGGCGATCTCGTCGGCGGGCAGGGGCAGCGTGGCGCCGTAGCGGCGGGCGTCGTCGAGGACGGCGGCGTACATGGCGCTGAAGGCGGTGCGCCAGTCGGGGGCGAGCGGGCCGAGCGCGCCGGAGGGGTAGCCGAAGCCGGGGCCGGTCACCCGGTGGAGCCGGGCCACCTGGCCGCCGAGGCGGGCGCGCAGGTCCGCCGCCTCGGTGTCCGTCACCGACGCGTCCCACGGCTCGCCGGGGCAGGCGGTCATGAGCAGGTGGCGTCGGCCAGCCTCCTCGCCCTCGGTGACCACGCGCGGCGCGGGCACTCCGGCCCGTGCGGCCCCGCGGCAGAACTCGGCCTCGCCGACGAGGAGGTCCGTCTCGTAGCGCAGGGCGGGCGCGGTCGGGGCGGGCGGGACCTTCAGCACGTACCGGGTGCCGTCGGCCAGGCACAGCTCCTCGACGCTGTTGTACGTGCCGCCGCCCAGCGCGCGGAGCCGGGCGAGCCGGCCGGGCGGGACGCCCGCGGCCCGCAGCGCGCGCCGGGCCCGCTCCCAGGACCGCGCCGGCGGCGCGTCCGGGTCACCGAAATCCATTGGACCCCCCTTTCGGTCCCTGCTTACCCTAGCCGCAAAACTAATCCCCTTAGGCAACTTGTCCTGTCGTCCCCCGGAGGCCCGCATGAGATCACTGTCCGAGCAGGATGTGCGCAACTCGTTCGTCAACTGCTCCAAGGGCGAGGCCAAGCGCCTGTCCGTGCCCCGCGACCTCGATGACCGCCCCTGGGACGACCTGGACTTCCTGGGCTGGCGCGATCCGGGAGCACCCGACCGCAGCTATCTGGTCACCGAGCGGGCGGGCCGGCTCATGGGTATCGCCCTGCGCTTCCCCGCCTCGCAGCGCGGGTTCCTGCACCGCAGCATGTGCTCGCTGTGCCTGACCACGCACCGCGGGGGCGGGGTCTCCCTGATGACCGCCCGCAAGGCCGGGGCGGCGGGCCGCGAGGGCAACTCGGTCGGCGTGTACATGTGCACCGACCTGGCCTGCTCGCTCTACGTACGCGGAAAGAAGGTCCCCGACTCCGGCGCGCGCTTCGAGGAGAGCCTCACACTGGAGCAGCAGATCGCCCGCACCACGGCCAACCTGGCGGCCTTCCTCGACAAGCTGTACGCCTGACCGCACCGCCCGGTCACGTTCGGCCCCCGCGCGATCGGGGAACTGCGCAAGGGATGCGGAAGGTACGTGACTGGACCTCGTCCCTGGTTCGGATGGCCAAGCGGCACCGGGACCCCGTGGTCGTACAGGCGCTGCGCTCCACGACCGCGGCGACGATCGCGTATGTGATCGCGTTGCGGCTGAGCCCGGAGCCCGCGCCGCTCACCGCGCCGCTGACGGCCCTGCTCGTCGTCCAGGTGACCCTGTACTCCACGCTGACCACCGGAATCCGCCGGGTGAACTCGGTGGTGGCCGGGGTGCTCGTGGCCATCGCCTTCTCCCTGCTGGTCGGGCTGACCTGGTGGAGCCTCGCCCTGGTGATCCTGGCGGCGCTGGCGGTCGGTCACCTGGTGCGGGTGGACGAGTTCGTGCCCGAGGTGGCGATCAGCGCGATGCTGGTCCTCGGCGTCACCGCCGTGGGCAGCACCGCCTCGGCACGGGTCGAGGAGACACTGATCGGCGCGGTGGTCGGCCTCGGCTGCAATCTGCTGCTCGCTCCCCCGGTGTGGACCGAACAGGCGGGCGCGTCGATCGAGGGCCTGGCCCGCCGTGTGCGGCAGCTGATGCTGCGGATGGGCGAGGAGGCGGCCGGGCATCCGCCCGTGGAGCGTGCCGCGGAGCAGTTGCACGAGGCGCGCCGTCTGGACCACGACATCTCCGACGTGGACGCCGCCCTCCGGCAGGCCGAGGACAGTCTGCGGCTCAATCCGCGGGTGCGCGAGGGCCTGCTGCACCGGGTGGTGCTGCGCACCGGTCTCGACACGCTGGAGATCTGCACGGTCGTGCTGCGGGTGCTGGCGCGCACCTTCACCGACCTGGCGAAGCAGCGGGCTCCCGAGCCGATGTTCTCGCCGCAGACCGGAGCCCTGGTGCAGGAGCTGCTGTGCGAGATCGCCGACGCGGTGGTCAGCTTCGCGGTACTGGTCACCACGGACGTCAGCGTGAGCGCCGAGGAGGCCGAGTCGCGGCTGGCCGCCCAGCTTCGGCAGACGTCCGCCACCCGCGACAAGGTGGCACAGCTGCTGCTGGAGGAGGTGCAGCGGGACGCGAGCCAGTGGCAGCTCCACGGGGCGGTGCTCACCGAGGTCGACCGGATCATCGACGAGATGGACACCGAGCACCGTTCACGCCGGCTCCTGGAGGAGCTGGACCGGCACACCCGCGCCCAGCGCGAGCGCGCCTCGCGGCTGACCCGGCTCGGGGACCGGCTGGGCGCGCCGGTCCGGCAGCGGCGGAACCGCGCGGGCGTCGCGCGGCGTTCTGTGCGACAGGGGCGCGGTCGTACGACGGCGCGGTCCTGCGAGGGAGGGGAACAGGCATGACCGGATCGACGGTGCGGATCGACGGGAACACGCTGCGGCTGCCGGGCGGTGTGGCGGTGCGGTTCATACGCACCCTGCGGCTGCCGGAGAAGGGTACGCATCCGCTGCCGCCGGGGCTGGGCGAGTTCCCGGTCCGGCGGGTGGCCGACTACGCGGACTCGGTGCCCGAGGAGTGGCGGGCGCGCGGCGGTGTGATGCTGCCGGTGTATCTGCGTGAGGCGATGTGGCTGAGCTTCGCGGGCACGAGCGAGCCGGCCGCCCTTCAGGTCGGCGTGGGCAAGGTGTGCGCGGTGTCGGGCCGGCCGTGGAGCGACCGGCTGTCCCGCGACCCGCAGAACTACGTGGTGCTGCCGCGCCAGCCCTGGCTGGACGGCATCAACTCCGGCAAGGGCACGGTGCGCCAGTTCGTCGCCGTGCCGCTGGGCCTGGGGGCGAGCGTCGAGGGCCAGGTCACGGGCGAGGAGGTGTGGGGCGGCGTGCAGATGCAGACGTTCCCGCTGAACCACGCCGAACTGGCCCGGTGGCGTGAGGAGGAGCGGCAGCGCCGGCGTCGGGAGGCGGCCCGGTCGGCCCAGATCTGCGGCGCCGCCCCCATGGCGGCGGCCCCGCCCGCGCCCGGCGCCGCGCCGGCCGCCCCCCGCCGGGCCGCGCCCGCCATGGGGCTCGGCGTCGGCGGCTCCATGCGCCAGGAGGTGTACCGGGACGACCGCCCTCCGGGCGCCTGGTCCGAGCGGCCCGCGGGGCGAGTGTTCGTGCACCTGGTGACGCCTCCGCAGTGGCGCGGCATCACCGGCGAGGCTCCCCCGCCGTCGCCGGTCGACCGCGCCGCGTACACGAGCGCCGGCCTGCCCTGGTTCGACTACTACGACGAGGACGCCGAGGACCTCGCCCCCACCGACTCGCTGTCGGCGGTACGTCCGGCCGGTGACTGGCTCGGCGACGACCACGAGCCGTGGCAGGAACCGTCACCACACCAGGTCCGTCCCCTGAAGGACGCACCGGGCAAGCCGGTGCAGGACGGAGACTGGTAGGCCCACCGGGCGGCTGCCGCCGTACGATCCGGAACACGTCGGCGCGGGCGATCCGCGATGAGCCGCGCGGTGGGTGCGGCCGACCTACGCCGCCCATGGCGGCGCGGGCGATCCGCGAGCCGCCGCGCATCGGCGCGGCCGGGTCCGCGCGTCCACCCGGGACTCCCGGCCCTGCACGGAGCAACGGGCTACCGCCGTACGCATCCGGAACGCATCGACGTGAGCGGGCCGCGAGCCACCGCGCGTCGGCGCGGCCGACCCGGCGCGCACGGCGGTCGCCAGGGCCCCGTTCGCCGGCCTGGCCGGGACCGTGCCGAGTACGCCGCCCATGGCGGCGCGGGCGATCCGCGAGCCGCCGCACATCGGCGCGAGCAGTCCACCCGGACCCGACCGGACCACCCGGCCCTGCACGGAACCGAGCCACCGCCGCACGTACCCGAGACGCCTCCACGCGAGCGGGCCGCGAGCCACCGCGCGTCGGCGCGGCCGGGCCGCCGGGCCGACCCGCCCTGTCCTGCGCGGAGCACCCGGGTCCGGCCGCGGTACGTCGGCGGTGTGCGCCGTCCACGGTCCGAGGGGCCGGTTCGGGGCCCGGTCGGGGCGGCGGCGGTTGTGAGAAGTCGTCGTTGCCCGGTCGCGACCGGAACCAGGGGCCGGCGGTCCCGGCGGGTGCGGCGGTTGGCTGGTCCCGTTCGCCGGTCTGGCCGGGAGCGGCCCGGGGGCCCCGCCATGGTGGTGACGGCGTCCCGTTTGCGTGGGAGCGGTGGGGCGCGTCAAGGTGGCAGTCCACGACCGGACAGCCGACGACCTTGAGGTGCGGGCATGGACAGTGGTGCGAGGGCGTCGCGACGGGGGTCTCCCCCGCTCAGCGGGCGCCGGGAGGCCGGGGGAGGCTGGAGCAGGCGGCAGTTCGTCGGGGCGCTGACGGGAGCCGCCGCCGTGCTGGCGGTTCCGGCGCCGGCGGCACCCCGGACCGGATCCGCGCCCGAGAAGAACCCGCCGGAGGCCGCCGCGAGCGGTCGCCGGCCGGAGGCGAGGCCGCCCGGTCCCCGGCCCCTGTACCTGGGCACCTACACCTCCGCGCCGGGCGGCGGCAAGGGCATCGGCCTGGCGGTGTACGACCCGGTGTCGGGCGCCGTCGGCGGCCGGGGCGCCATCACCGGGGTCGCAGACCCGTCGTACCTCGCCGTGCACCCCGACGGCCGCACGCTGTACGCGGTCGACGAGCGGCAGGCCGGCGGCGTGACCGCGGTACGGCTCGCCGACCGGAGGGTGCTGGGCACCCGGAGCACCGGCGGTTCGGGGCCCTGCCATCTGTCCGTGCACCCGAGCGGGCGCTGGCTGCTCAGCGCCAACTACGGCTCCGGCAGTGTGGCCGTGCACCCGATAGCCGCCTCGGGCGCGCTCGGCGAGCGGGCCGACCTGGTCACCCACACCAGCCCGCGGCCCGGCCCCGGACAGAACGGGCCGCACGCCCACCAGGTCATCACCAGCCCGGACGGCGGCCATGTCCTCGCGGTGGACCTCGGCACCGACACCGTCTACACGTACCGCCTGAACACCCGCACGGGCCGCCTCACCGAGGTGTCCCAGGCGCACACCCGGCCGGGCGCCGGGCCGCGGCAACTGACGTTTCACCCGGGTGGCCGGTACGCCTATCTCGCCAACGAGGCCGACGACACCCTCGCGGTGTGCGGGTACGACCGGTCCACCGGAAGGCTGACCATCGGCGCGACGCAGTCCACGGGCGGGGGCGCGGGCAAGAACTACCCTTCGCAGGTCCTGGTCACGGCCGACGGCCGGTTCGCCTACCTGGCCAACCGGGGCCACAACACCCTGGCGCGGTACGCCGTCGAGGCGGGCGGGGCCCGGCTGAAGCTGCTCGGCACGACGCCGGTCGCGGGAAACTTCCCGCGTCAGATCGCCTTCTCGCCGAACGGCGCGCTGCTGTTCGCCGCGAACCAGAAGTCGAACACGGTCAGCGTCTTCCACGTCGCCCGCGCGAACGGGGCGCTGCGCCTGGCGGGTACGCCGTTCCCCTCACCGGTCGCCGTCTGCGCGCTGCCGCTGTAGGGCGCGCGGGCAGGAGGCGGCGCCCGCCCGGAGCAGCAGGACGTGCATGCGCTCGGTGAGCGCGTCGAGGGCGTCGGCGGGCGCGTGGAACGGCAGGCGCACGTCGCCGTGGGTGCGGGCGCGCTCGATGCGCAGGGTCAGTCCGTGCCGGTCGACGGCGAGCGGCCGGACGCGGACCGCGCCGTGCAGGCTGTCGGGTCCGACCAGCCGGGTCAGCCGCTCCACCGCCTCGGGGTGGGCGTCGGCGAGGTGGGTGAGCAGGCCGGCCTCCGCGAGGGCGAGCGGGTCGGGCACGGCGGCGGCGAACTCCTCGGCGCCGACGACGACCGCGCCGGACGGCTGCCGCAGCACGACACGTGTGGGGTGGAACACCAGGTGCTCCGCGTCGGGGACGAGCCGTCCCGCGAGCCGGAGTCGGGCGCGGATCCGGTCGCGTACGGGGACGGGGGCGACGTCGGCGAACTCCAGGACGGCGGACGGCTCGCCGCGCGGCGCGAAGAAGGCGGCGGCGCGCAGTGCGCTGTCCCCGGGCACGTGCAGCAGGACGCGGCCGTCCTCGGTCACGGTGTGGGCGCCGGCGTACTCCTCCCGCCCGCCCTCCGCGGTCACCGCGCAGGACCAGGCGGCGGCGAGCACGGACCGCGCCCGCTGTGCCGCTCCGGGCTCCGCCGTCCAGGTCTGGCTGTCGTCCATCCCTCAACCCCCTTCTTAGGTTAGGCTTGCCTAAGTTATCGAAGATCGGGGAGTGTGCCAACCAGGCCGGGCGTGTCGGCCGGGCGGGCCGCGACCAGGAGACGGCGCCGGGTCAGTTCTCCGTCGTCCAGTGGGCGGGGCGGGAGAGCGATCCGGGCAGCCGGGTGGCGGCGCTGCCCCGGGCCGCATCGAGCTGCGGCTGGGTGACGAAGATCGCGCCGGTCAGATCGGCGTCCGTCAGATTCGCGTTCCGCAGGTCGGCGCCTATCAGATCCGCGTCACGCAGATCCGCTCCGGTGAGGTCGGCGGCGATCAGGCAGGCTCCGCGCAGACTGGCGCCGCGCAGATCCGCCCCCTTCAGCCGGGCCCCGATCAGGTCGGCTCCCCGCCGGTCCTTCGGCCTGCCCTTCCCGCGCCGCGCACCGGCGCGCACCAGCTCACTGGTGCGCAGCAGCAGGACGTTGACCTCCTGGCGGTGCGCGCCGACGTCCAGCGCGACGAGTTCCCCGGGCGGCAGCAGGGTGAGCTGTTCGGTCCGCTCCAGCGCCCGGCGCAGCTCGCCGTGCACCGGGCGGGCGGCGCTCAGGGTGAGCGCCTCGGTCACGTACCACAGCAGCTCGTGCAACTGCCGCACCACCGGGAAGACCTCGGACATCAGCCGGGCGTCCGCCCCGGACCCCGTGCGCCAGTCCCGTCCGCCGAAGACGACCTGCGAGACCTTCTGCCCCGCGCCGAAGCAGTCGTAGACCGTGCAGCCGGTGAAGCCCTTCTGCCGGAGCCGTGTGTGGATGCCGCACCGGTGGTCGTCCCGGAGGTTCGGGCACGGCTGTCCGGCGGGCTTGTCCAGGGCGAAGTCCGCGGAGGCCGCGAAGGGCAGGGCGACACAGCAGAGCCCGAAACAGCGGGCGCAGTCGCCCCGAAGTCCGCTCCGCTCGTGCCGGGTGTCTTTTCGATCTTGCATGATGTTCAGCCTAATGACCGGCGGTGCGGGCCTTTCATCGCAGGAAGGCGGAGGTGGCCGCCACGAACCGGGCAGGGTCGTCGAGCCACGGGTAGTGCCCCGCGCCGGGCTGGACGACCAGTTCGGCGCGCGGGAAGAGCCCGGCGTACGCGGCCATGGCGGCGGGAGGCGAGTTCAGGTCGACCTCACCGGCGAGCACGAGCACCGGGGAGGTGAACCGGGCGAGCGCCGCCCGGGTGGCGTCCGGGTCGAAGGCGCCGTCGGCGGCGGCCGCGGCCTCGGCGTTCTTCTGCTCGGCGTCGGCGGCGTCGAGGGCCCGGGCCGCCGCGTCCCAGCGGCCGTGGCGGAGCGGGGCGAGCGCCTGCCAGTGGGCGTCCGTCGCACGGCCCGCCGTGATCCCCTCCAGGGCCGCGTACGCCGCCGCGAACCACGGCTCGTCCTTGCGCCGCCGCGCCGTCTCGCGCCGGTCCTCGCCGGTGACCTCGATGCCCACGGCCAGGACGCTCGGCGTGATCAGCGCCAGCCGGCCGACGCGTTCGGGGTGCCGGGCCGCGTACAGCGCCGCCAGGTTCGCGCCGGCGGAGTGCGCGAGCAGGTCCACGCGTTTAAGGCCCAGATGTTCGCGCAGTGCCTCGACGTCGTCGACGAGCCGGTCGCAGCGGCAGCTCGCGGGGTCCCGCGGGACCGCCGATCCTCCGGTGCCCCTCAGGTCGGGCAGCACCAGCCGCCGGTGCGCGGACAGACCGCCGAGATCGCCGAGGTAGCCGGCGGCCCGCATGGGTCCGCCGGGCACGCAGATCACCGAAGGGCCCTCTCCGAGGACGCGGTAGGAGAGCGTCGTCGCGTCGTACGCGGGGTGGGTGGGCATGGCGACGACCCTGTCAGGGCCGGCGCCGCCGGGCAACCGGATTCCCGGACCGGGGCCGGCTCAGCCCTCCCGTACGGCCGTCATGTCCAGGTGCCCGAGCCGTTCGGGGTCGGCCAGGATGTAGAGGTGGGTGATCCGGCCGTCGGCGACGACCACGCCCATCACCGAACTCGGCCCGCCCTCGGGGGCGTTGGCCACCCCGACCGAGCCGTTGACCAGCACCAGACGGGCCGTCCCCGCGTACTGCGAGAAGGTGAGGGCCTGGGCGGCCACCGTCTTCGCCCCGTGGACCACCTTGGAGGCGGCCGCGCCCCGGACCAGCGCGCCGGAGTCGACCCGCAGCACCACGTCCGGGTGCAGGACCGCCACGAGCGCCTCGAAGTCACCGCCGCGCGAGGCCGCGAGGAAGGCGTCGAGCACCTGCTTCTGCCGGGCGAGGTCGGCCTCGGCGGACGGGGTGGCGCCCCGCACCCGGCGGCGGGCGCGGCTGGCGAGCTGCCGGGTCGCGGCGGCGCTGCGCTCCACGACCGGCGCGATGTCGTCGAAGGGCACCGCGAACAGGTCGTGGAGCACGAACGCCAGCCGCTCGTCGGGCTGGAGCGTCTCCAGGACGACGAGCAGGGCGAGCCCCACCGAGTCGACCCGGACCGCCTCCTGCTCCGGGTCGGCCGGGGTCAGGGGCCGGATCACCGGATCCGGGACGAAGGTGTCGTCGATCGGCTCCTCGCGGCGGGCGTTGCGCGAACGCAGCAGGTCGAGGCAGACCCGGCCGGTCACGGTGGTGAGCCAGGCGCCGAGGTTGAGGATGGCGCCGGTGTCCGTGCGGGTGAGCTTCAGCCAGGTCTCCTGGACGGCGTCCTCGGCCTCGGGCACCGAGCCGAGCATGCGGTAGGCCACCGCCCGCAACTGGCCGCGGTGCTCCTCGAAGCTCCGTGCCAGGACTTCCTCGTCACCCGTACCGGACATCTCTTCTCCACCCCGTTCCCCCGTACCTCCCGGGCATCCTAAGCCTCGGGGCACGACCGCGGACCGGCCGATCCGGCCGATCCCGCCGAGCCCGCCGGCGTCAGAGGTCGCCGTGGAGGAGCCCGAGCAGCCGGTCCAGGACGCGGGGACCGCCGGCCCGGACGCCGTCGTGCTCGAACTCGTCGGTGACCCAGGTGCGCAGGCCGCGGATCGTGCGGGCGGTGTCGAGCGCGTGGGCGGTGTCGACGTACATGTCGTCGTGGTAGACGGCCGCGGCGACCGGGACCTCGTTGGCGGCGAGGCGGGCGGGGTCGTACAACGGCTGCCAGTCCGTGCGGGCGGCGAGCAGTTCGGCGGTCTCGCGCAGCGGGCGCAGCGCCGGGTCGCAGTCGAACATCCAGGGGTGCACGGTCTCGCCGGTGAACAGCACCGGCCCGTCGCCGGCGAGGGCCTTGGCGGCGTCGAACTGCGGGAACTCCGCGCGGACCCGCTCGGCCGACCAGGCGGTGGGGCGGGCGTCCTGGCCGTAGATCGCCTCGTGGACGAGGGCGTACAGCGGGTGTCCCGCGTACGACAGCAGGCCCTGGACCTCTTCCTGGAAGGCGTCGGACAGCTCCGGCCCGTTCGGGGTGCGGACGAAGGCGTGTTCGAGGAGGAAGTGGAGGCGGTGGCTGCCGTCGCCGCCGCCGAGCATGATGCCGAGCGACTGGAACGCCTCGACGGTCAGCCGGTAGCCGTTCGGGAGCGCCACGTCGTGGCTGAGCAGGTGGTCGGCGATGCGACGGGCGCGGTCGACGTCCTGGGGGTAACGGGCGTAGTGGGCGGCGACCTTGCGCTCGATGCGCGGGTAGGCGGCCCGGTAGACGTCGTCGGCGTGGGCGTCGAGCGAGGGCAGGCCGCCGGTGATCAGGGCGGCGGCCAGGCCCTCGGGGTGCGTGGACAGGTAGTTCACGGTGCAGAAGCCGCCGAAGCTCTGCCCGAGGACGGTCCAGGGCGCGCCGCCGGTCACCTCGGGGCGGATCGCCTCGCAGTCGCGGACGATCGAGTCGGCGCGGAAGTGCGTGAGGTAGTCGGCCTGTGCGGCGGCGCCGCCGCGCAGGGGCAGGGTCTGCCGGTTGGCGGGCGTGGAGTGGCCGGTGCCGCGCTGGTCGAGCAGCAGGACCCGGTACTCCTCCAGGGCCCGGCCGAACCAGGCCTGCCGTCCGATGAAACGGTTCGCCCCGAAGCCGGGACCGCCCTGAAGGTAGAGGAGCCACGGCAGGTCCTTGCCGGCCTTGTCCCGTGCGACGGCCTCACGTGCGTAGAGCTCGATCGTCTCCCCGGCGGGGTCGTCGTGGTCGAGCGGCACGGTGAAGGTGCGGTCGGTGAGGACGACGCCGGGGTGGCGGTAGCTGACGGTCAAGGGTTCTCCCGGGACGGAGGGTTTACGGCCGCGTCCCAGTTCAGCACATGTTCCTCCGCCGTCCGACCACGGGGATCAGGAATTCGTACTGGACGCGCGGCGGACGCGTCACTGGGTGACCGGCGGGCGACCGGGCAGGCTGGAGCTGCGGACGACCAGTTCCGGCTGGAGCACCACCTGCCGGTGTTCGTGCGCCGCCGGCGCCCCGGTCTCCTCCAGCAGCAGCTCCGCCGCCAGGGCGCCCATGGTGACGGCGGGCTGGCGGACCGAGGTGAGCGGCACGGCCGCGGCGGCGGCGAACTCGATGTCGTCGTAGCCGACGATGGCGAGGTCGTCGGGGACCCGGACCCCGGCCGCGTACATGGACTGCAGCACGCCGAGGGCCAGCAGGTCGTTGGCGCAGAAGACGGCGGTGGGCCGGTCGGCGAGGCCGAGGAGGCGGGCACCCGCGTCCCGTCCGGCGGCCACGTCGAGGCGCTCGGTGGGCAGTTCGCGCAGCGCGTCGGGTCCGAGTCCCGCCTCGGCGAGCGCGTTCAGGGCGCCGGTACGGCGGTCGCGCACCTGGTTCAGGCCGGGCGGGCCGCTGACGTACGCGAGGGAGCGGTGCCCGGCGTCGGCCAGGTGCCGCACCGCCAGCGCGCCGCCCGCCACGTCGTCCACGGAGACCGAGCATTCGGTGGCGCCCTCGGCGACCCGGTCGACCAGGACGAAGGGGATGCCCTGGCGGCGGAGGGCGGCGATGTTGCGGCCGGTGGTGTCGGCCGGGGTGAGCAGGACGCCGCGCACCCGCTGTTCGGCGAAGAGGGACAGGTACTCGGCCTCCTCCCCGGGGCTCTGCGCGCTGTTGCAGACCATCACCCCGAGCCCGGCCGCGCGGGCCGCCCGCTCGGCGCCCCGGGCGACGTCCACGAAGAAGGGGTTGCCCATGTCGAGGACGAGCAGTCCCATGATCCGGCTGCGGCCCGCACGCAACTGGCGCGCGGACTCGCTGCGGACGTAGCCGAGGCGGTCGATCGCGGACTGCACGCGGGCCCGGGTCTCGGTGGCGACGGGTACTGCTGGAGCAGGCCCTGGGTCTGCTGGAAGGACGCCTGCGCGTCGTCGTTGCCGTAGGCGACCTCGACCAGCTCGACGTCCTGGTACTCGGGGTCCTTCAGCTCCTTCATGTAGTCGACCCAGGTGTTCTGGTTCGTCGCGGTCTGCGCGGCGGAAAGGATCGCGATCTCGCCCTTGAACCTGGTCTGCTGTGCGAGCAGTTGCACCTCGATGCGGCCGAGGTCCTGGGCGGACGCCTGTGAGACGAACGCGTTGCGGCAGTCGGGCTTGGTGTCGGAGTCGTAGGTGACGACCTTGATGCCGTTCTTCATGGCCTGCTTCAGCGCGGTGCACAGGGCGCCCGGGTCCTGCGCGGACATGGCCATCGCGTCGACCTGCTGCTGGGTCAGGGTGTTGACGTAGGAGACCTGCCCCGAGGTGTCGGTGGCGCTGGACGGTCCGACCTCCTTGTACTTCTCGCCGAGTTGCTCCAGGGCCTTCCTGCCGCGTTGTCGGCGGAGGTGAAGTAGGGGGTTTGAACTGCTGCCGTTTGACTGCGGTTGGGTGTGCTCTGGCGTGGATGAGTGAGCTGTGCGGTTGTGGTGCGTGGGGTGGGCCTGCAAGGCGCGGCAGGGCGACGGGAGTTCTGGTTTCGAATGCGTGACCTTGGGCCGGGGGTGGTCGTTGGGTGTGGTGGCGGTTCTTCGGCGTCGGGCGGGGGTGTGCTGTGGGTGGGTTGCGTGAGGTGGCGGCGTCGTTCGTGGTGCCCGGTCCGTCCGGGGTGGCGATCCGCTCCGGCCTCAAGGGTCTGACCGGGCAGGACGAGACGGTGCTGCGCCAGGTCGGCGCTCTGCTCGGCTCGCTGGCCTCCGGCGATCTGAAGGCGCGCTGTGCGGCGGGGCTGGAGCACGGCAGTGAGCAGTGGGCGCAGCGCAAGCGGGCGCTGACCGGGCAGTCGTCGTCGCGGTGGGCGGGAAGTATCACCAAGGCCACACACGACCAGTGGGCGCTGGCCCGGCGCGGTCAGCTCGCCCACATCCACAGCCTGCGGGCAGGCGTCGAGACGATCACGCACCGGCTTGCGCAGCCCGTCGGGACCAAGGGCGCCAAAGACGCGCCGGGCGGTTACCGCTCCCGGCGGGAGTGGTTCGCCAAGTCCCGGCGCCTGCATGTGCTTGAGGACCGATTGGAACAGGTGCGGGCCGACTGGGAGGCCGGGCGGGTGCGGGTGGTGCGGGGCGGCAAGAAGCTGCTCCGTACCCGGCACCACCTGAAGGCCGCCGGGCTAACCGAGGCGCAGTGGCGGTTGCGGTGGGGGGCCGAGCGGTGGTTCCTGCAGGCCGATGGCGAGTCCGGGAAACCGCACGGGAACGAGACGATCCGCATCAGCCCGGAGGGAGAGGTGAGTATCCGGCTTCCGGCGGCGCTGGCCAACCTGGCCAACGCGCCGCACGGCCGATACGTGCTCGCCTGCCGGGCCCGCTTCCGCCACCGGGGCGAGCAGTGGGCCGACCGCGTCACAGCGAACCGCGCCGTGGCCTACCGCATCCACTACGACACCGACCGCAACCGCTGGTACGTGACCGCGTCCTGGCAGAACCCGCGCCAGACGGCGGTGCCGCTTTCAGCGGTCCGTGCGGGTGGGCTGGTCGGGGTGGACATGAACGCCGACCACCTGGCCGCCTGGCGCCTGGATCAGCACGGCAACCCCGTCGGCGCGCCCCGCAGATTCGCCTATCAGCTGACCGGCAGCGCACAGCACCGCGACGCGCAGGTCCGGCACGCTCTGATCCGCCTGCTGCACTGGGCCGCTCGCCACGGCCTGGCCCTGGCGATCGAGGATCTGGACTTCGCCGCGGAGAAGACGCGGGAGAAGCACGGCAGAAGGAAGCGGTTCCGGAAGCTGATTTCCGGGATGCCGACCGCCCGGCTGCGGGCCAGGTTGGTGTCGATGGCGGCCGAGTTGGGTGTCGCCGTTGTCGCGGTCGATCCGGCCTACACCAGTCGCTGGGGCGCCCAGCAGAAACCGCTCACGAGTACGACACGCAAGCCGACACGGCATGATGCTGCCGCCGTGGCGATCGGACGACGCGCCCTGGGACACCCGATCCGGCGTCGGACGGCACCGCCCCCACCGCACCGGAGTGATGCGGTGGGGCATCGGACCATCCAGGCCGCATCGGGCATCCCGGGGTGTGAGGGACCCCGCCCCCGCATGCCCGGACCACGGACACGATCCGTGCCGCCCGGATACGGAGCGAAAGCGGGCGACCAGTGTGCCCACTTCGGGGCACGCGGCTGAGCACGAGTCCTGGCAGCAGGACTCACTCCCGCTCAGTCCGTAGGAACGGTTGTTGACCTGCTTGGGCAGGAAGCCGACGGTCAGGCCCTTCTTGGTCGGGGCGTTTGGGTCGGCCTTGCCGGCCGGGGAGGCGGCCGCGCCGCCGAGGTGCCCGCGCTGCGGTCGGTCGTGGACGCGGGCGACACCGCCTTCCTCGCGCCCGACCGGATGCCGGAGCGGATCGCGGCGGCCTGCAAAGCCTCGGGACAGCCGGTGCCCGGCTCCCCCGCCGAGATCACCCGCTGCGTCCTCGACTCCCTCGCCCTCGCCCACCGCCGGGCGGTCGCCGAGGCGCAGCGGCTCGCCGACCATCCCGTGGACGTGGTGCACCTCGTGGGCGGGGGGCCCGCAACGCCCTGCTGTGCCGGCTGACCGCCGACGCCTGCGGGCTGCCCGTGGTGGCCGGGCCGGCCGAGGCGGCGGCCCTCGGCAACGTCCTGGTGCAGGCCCGGGCGCACGGTCTCGTCGGCGACCGGGCCGGGATGAGGGCCCTGCTCGCCCGGACGCAGCCGCTCGTGCGGTACGAGCCCGGCGGCGACGCGGCGGCCTGGCGCGCGGCCGAGGCCCGGCTCACCGCCGTCACCCCATGAGCCGGTGCACCGTGAGCCGGTCCTCGCCGGGCCGGGGGCCCGGGGCTCCGCCACGCCGGAGGCCGGGATCTCCCGGCGTGCCCCTCGCCCGAATACTCCCGCCACTACGCTGAACGCGTGTGGGCGGTGCCCATCACCCGTCCGACGACCGACGACGAGGAGCCGCGATGCGCGTCGCACTCTTCCTGACCTGCGTCAACGACACGCTCTATCCGGACACCGGGCGCGCGACGACGAGGCTCCTGACCAGGCTGGGCGTGGAGGTGGACTTCCCGATGGCCCAGACCTGCTGCGGACAGGCGCACTACAACACCGGCTACCGGCATGAGGCCGAGCCGCTGGCCCGGCACTTCGCCGAGGTCTTCCGGGACTACGAGGCGATCGTGACACCGTCCGGTTCCTGCGGCGCGATGGTGCGGGAGCTGTATCCGCGCATGGGCGCCAGGGCACGGGCCGAGGGACGCGGGGACGGGCTCGCGGCGACCCTGGCCCCCGTGGTGCCCAGAACGTACGAGCTGACGGAGTTCCTGGTGGACGTGCTCGGCGTGACGGACGTGGGCGCGTACTACCCGCACACGGTGACGTACCACCCGACCTGCCACGGGCTGCGCGGCCTGGGCCTGGGCGACCGGCCGTTGCGGCTGCTGCGCGCGGTGAAGGGGCTGGAGCTGGTGGAGCTGCCCGGGGCCGAGGAGTGCTGCGGCTTCGGCGGCACCTTCGCGGTGAAGAACCCCGACGTGTCGGCGGCGATGGGCGCCGACAAGGTGCGCAACGCCGAGTCGACGAGCGCGGAGGTGCTGTGCGCGGGCGACAACTCCTGTCTGATGCACATCGGCGGCACGATGGCCCGCCTCGGGACCCGGATGCGCCCGGTGCACATCGCGGAGATCCTGGCCGGCACGGAGGAGGAGGCCGCGGCATGAGCGCGACGTTCCTGGGCATGCCCGGCTCGCCGTTCCCGCCCTTTCCCCGGGCCGCGCACGACGCCGTGCGCGACATCACCCTGCGCGGCAACCTGCGCCACGCCACGCACACCATCCGCGCCAAGCGGGCCGCGGCCGTGGCGGAGATGCCGGACTGGGAGGCGCTGCGCGAGGCGGGCCGGCAGATCAAGGACCACACCCTGCGCCATCTGGACCGTTATCTGGTGCGGGTGGAGGAGGCGGTCACCGCCGCGGGCGGCACCGTCCACTGGGCCGCCGACGCCGAGGAGGCCAACCGGATCGTGGCCGCACTGGTCAAGGCCACGGGCGAGAGGGAGGTCGTCAAGGTCAAGTCGATGGCCACCCAGGAGATCGGCCTCAACGAGGCCCTGGAGGCCGAGGGCATCCGGGCCTACGAGACCGATCTCGCCGAGCTGATCGTGCAGTTGGGGCACGACCGGCCCTCGCACATCCTGGTGCCCGCGATCCACCGCAACCGCGGCGAGATCCGGGACGTCTTCCGCTCCGAGATGGGCGCGTGGGGCCGCCCCGCCCCCGAGGGGCTGACGGACACGCCCGCCGAACTCGCCGAGGCCGCGCGCCTGCACCTGCGGGAGAAGTTCCTGCGCGCCAAGGTCGGCATCTCCGGCGCCAACTTCGTCGTCGCCGAGACCGGCACGCTGGTGGTGGTGGAGTCCGAGGGCAACGGGCGGATGTGCCTGACCCTGCCCGAGACGCTGATCTCGGTCGTCGGCATCGAGAAGATCGTGCCCACCTGGCGCGACCTGGAGGTCTTCCTCCAGACACTCCCCCGCTCCTCGACGGCCGAGCGGATGAACCCGTACACGTCCATGTGGACCGGCACCACCGACGGCGACGGACCCCGGAGCTTCCACCTGGTGCTGCTGGACAACGGCCGCACCGACACTCTCGCCGACGAGGTGGGCCGTCAGGCCCTGCGCTGCATCCGCTGCTCGGCGTGCCTGAACGTCTGCCCCGTCTACGAGCGGGCCGGCGGACACGCCTACGGCTCGGTCTACCCCGGCCCGATCGGCGCCATCCTCAGCCCCCAACTGCGCGGCACGGCAAGCGAGATCGACGCCTCGCTGCCGTACGCGTCCTCCCTGTGCGGCGCCTGCTACGAGGTGTGCCCCGTCGCCATCGACATCCCCGAGGTGCTGGTCCACCTGCGCGAACGCGTCGTCGAGGGCGGCCCGGTGACGCGGGCGGGCAACAAGGTGCTCCTCAAGCCGGCCAAGGGGCACGCCGCCGAGCGCGCGGCCATGCGCGCGGCCCGCTGGGCCCTGACCCGTCCCGGCGCGCTGCGCGGCGGCCAGCGGCTCGCCTCCCGCACCCGCCGCTTCCACCCCCGCACCCTGCCCGGCCCCGGTCGGGCCTGGACCGGGACCCGCGATCTGCCGCCGGTGCCGGCGGAGCCGTTCCGCGACTGGTGGCAGCGCACGCACGGGGGCAAGGAGGGCGCGAAGTGAGCAGCAGGGACCGGATCCTGGGCCGGGTGCGGCGCGCCCTCGCGGACGTACCGCCGGACGACGTGCCGTACGAGCGGGCGGTCTCCCGCGACTATCTGCGGCAGCACGGCGAGCGGAGCACCGAGGAGACAGTGGACCTGCTCGCCGAGAACCTGGCCGACTACCGGGCGATCGTGCACCGCTGCGACGCCGACGCGCTGCCCCGGCTGATCGCCCACCTGCTCGGCGAGAGGGGCTCGAAGACCGTCCTGGTGCCGCCCGGCCTCGAGGAGGACTGGCCGGCCGCCATCGAGGTCACCCGGGTCGCGGACCGGCCGGACAGCACCCCGCACGAGCTCGACCGGGTCGACAGCGTCGTCACGGGCTGCGCGGTCGCCGTCGCCGAGACCGGCACCCTCGTCCTGGACGGCTCCCCCGACCAGGGCCGCCGCCGGATCACACTCGTCCCCGACCACCACATCTGCCTGGTGCGCGTGCCGGACCAGGTCGTCTCCTCCGTGCCGCAGGCACTGGACCGCCTTGACCCGGCCCGCCCGCTGACCTGGATCTCCGGGCCCTCAGCGACCAGTGACATCGAACTGGACCGGGTGGAGGGCGTCCACGGGCCTCGCACCCTGGAGGTGGTGCTGGTGAGCGGGGAACGACCGGCTACCCGCCGCCCGGCTTCGCGTACCGCTGTGCCATGACGCCCGCGAAGTCGTACAGCACGACCTGCTCGTCGCCCACGACCCAGGCGTCGTGTCCGGGCGAGCAGACGAAGACGTCGCCCGGCCCCACCTCGGCCTCTCCGCCGTCGTCCATGGTCAGGTGCATACGGCCCCGGACGACATAGCAGTCGTGGTGGACCAGGCAGCTACGCGTGCCGGCGATCGGGCCGACCGACTCGGACCAGCGCCAGCCCGGTTCGAAGGTGGCCACGGCGAAGTCGAGCCCCGTGAGGTGGACGGCTTCGAGGTGCCCCCGCGGAAAATCGCGCCGCTCGTCCGGCTTCTCGACCGTCTTCACTTCCAGCATGACGGTCATCTCCCTTCCGGCCGTGATCCCTGCGAACGGGGCCGGTCTCCGTCCCCGCGCACCCACGCACGCCACCAGCGGGGCCGAGCCCCTCGCTCTCATCGTCTCCCCGCCGAGGGGCCCTCGCCATTCGACGCCGAGGGCCCGCCCGGCGCCCGGGCTGCCCCGGCCACCCGCAAGGCAACAGGCTTGGGCAGGGCCGGAGTTCAGCCGGTGCCGTGGTGGCGGCGGATGCTGTTGGCCACCTCGTTCTGTTCGGTCTCCCACCAGGGGCGGACGAGTGCGGGGGCGGATGCCGGGGCCTGTTCGCCGGATGGTCGGGGCGGGGTGGCGACGCGGGCCAGTTCCTGGTCGAGGCGGCGGTCGAGGGCGGCGTTCTGGATGCGTTCGGCGCGCGCCCACTGGGCCAGGATCGCCAGGATGAAGGGGAGCGCGACCAGTTCGGCGATGCTGAGCATCGCGCCGCCGCCGATCTGCTGGTCGTGGTGGACGTCCGTGGCCCAGGTGGGCGCGTGCTGCTGGTACCAGGCCCCCGCGATCAGCGTCCCGTGGGTCATCACCACGACTCCCGGCACCGCGTCGACGATGCCGTCGAGGAACACCAGCGCGGCCCGCACCGGATGCGTGCACCATGCCGGCAGCGCCTGCTCGTGGGTGAGCACCGGGACGACGAACAGACAGCCCGCGGTGAGCAGATGCAGGTACATCAGCTCGTGCAGCCAGCCGACGCGCAGCGCGGTGGCGAAGTACGGGGTGAAGTAGACGACGAGCTCGGTGGCGAGTACGAGGGCCGTGCTGACCAGGGGGAAGGTGAGCAGGCGCACCGCCCGGCCGGCCATCGCCCGCCGGACCCGCTCCGCCCGGTCCTCCGGCAGCGCCTCCACCGCGAGCCGCAGCGGGTCGCCGAGGGCCAGGCCGAGGGGCGCGACCAGGTCCAGCAGGATGTTCTGCACGGCGGCGGGCCAGAACAGGACGTGGTCGTACACGGCCAGCGCCGACATCGTGGCCACCACCAGCGTGCCCAGACCGAGCAGCACGAAGGCGGCGGTGCGGGCGGGCGACCAGCTCCCGCCCCGCCGCCGCAGCCGCAGCACGCCCCAGCCGTACAGTCCGCCCAGGACGGCCACCACGACCAGCGCCGGGACGTCGACCTGCCACGAGGACAGCAGACGACCGAGCGTCGGCTCGGCGAGCTGCCCGGCCGACAGTTCGGTCACCGCGTCAGGAATCATGCGTATCGTTCTCCATTCACCCAAGGGGGACGAGTCGGTTCATGCCCGCAGCGGACGGTAGCGGTCGGTGGCCGTGCCCGGGGCGGCGGGGTGAGGTGTCCGGCGCGTCGCGCTCGCGGGGTGCCGCGCCCGCGGAAAGGGCCTCTCAGCAGGGCGAACCGTCCGGGAGCCGGGTTTCCGAAGGCACCACGGAGGCCGGCGGGACCGCGCCCGAGGGCGTCCTGGCGCTCCGGCCGAGTGGCGACTTCTCACGGATTCCTCACCGCCGGCTTACCGGGACGACGGCCTTCGGCGTCCACGCGAAACAGTTGAAATCGCCCTGAACAACGAAGGTCCCCCAGATGGAAACCTGTCCGTAACCACAAAGTTCCTGACAACTACGCGCGTTGACTCTAGGCTGCGGCCAGTTGCCCCCTCTTTCCCCCAGTCCCACCAGGAAGGCACCATGTCGCCGACCCACTCCCGCCGCCCGGCTCCGCGAAGAATCGTCGTCGCGGCCCTCGCCGCGGCCGCCACGCTGGCCACCGCCGGCGCCCTCGTCGCGGCGAACCCCGCGCAGGCCGGCCCCGACGCCGACTCGGCCCCGCTGAAGGACCTCCAGCTCCTCGCCATCAACGACTTCCACGGCAACCTGGAGCCGCCGGCCGGTTCCTCCGGCCGGGTCACCGAGCGGCAGGCCGACGGCACCACGAAGGACATCGACGCCGGCGGCGTGGAGTACCTGGCGAGCAGCCTGCGCACCGCGCGCAAGGGCCACGACCGGTCGCTGACCGTCGCCGCCGGCGACATCGTCGGCGCCAGCCCGCTGCTGTCCGGCCTCTTCCACGACGAGCCGACCGTCGAGGCGATGAACAAGCTCGGCCTGGACGTCACGGGCGTGGGCAACCACGAGTTCGACGAGGGCAAGGACGAGCTGCTCCGCCTCCAGAACGGCGGCTGCCACCCGGTCGACGGCTGCTACGACAAGGGACGCACGTTCAAGGGTGCCGACTACCCGATCCTGTCGGCCAACGTGATCAACGAGAAGACCGGCAAGCCGCTTCTCAAGCCGTACGTCGTCCAGAACGTCAAGGGCGCGAAGGTCGGCTTCATCGGCGTCACCCTCAAGGGCACCCCGGACGTCGTCACGGCCGAGGGCGTCAAGGGACTGAAGTTCCTCGACGAGGCCGAGACGATCAACAAGTACACCAAGGAACTCCAGCAGCAGGGCATCCACGCGATCGTCGCGCTCGTCCACGAGGGCGGATACCCGGCTTCCTCGGCGTACAACTACGACTGCGACGCGGGCGGCGGCACCGGCCTGAGCGGTCCGATCGTGGACATCGCCAAGAAGGTCGCGCCGGAGGTCGACGCCCTCGTCACCGGCCACACCCACAACGCGTACGTCTGCTCCATCCCGGACCCGGCGGGCCACCCGCGCCTGGTGACCAGCGCCGCCTCCTACGGCCGGCTCTTCACCGAGCTGAACATGAAGTACGACCCGCGCAGCGACGACATCGTCCGCGCCACGGTCAAGGGCTCCAACCGCGTCGTCGACCGGACCCAGTCCAAGGCCGCCGACCTGACGCAGCTGCTCGACTACTGGCAGACCCTGGCCGCGCCGGTCGCCAACAAGCCGATCGGCTACATCACCAAGGACATCACCCGCAACGGCTCCGTCGAGTCGCCGCTGGGCGACCTGATCGCGGACGCGCAGCTCGCGCACGCCAAGTCCCTGGACAGCCGCGCCGTCGTGGCGCTGATGAACCCGGGCGGCATCCGCGCCGACCTGGTCTACGCCGCCTCCGGCAAGGAGGGCGACGGCGTCGTGACCTTCGGTGAGGGCTTCGCGGTGCAGCCGTTCAGCAACACGGTCAACCTCAAGGACCTGACCGGCGCGCAGCTGGTCACCGTGCTGAAGCAGCAGGTCAGCGGCAGCAACGCCGCCGCCCCCAAGTACCTTCAGATCTCCAGCAGCCTCACCTACACCCTGGACCTGACCAAGACGGGCGCCGACCGCGTCGTCGAGGACTCCATCCGGGTGGACGGCAAGCCGGTCGACCCCAACGCCACCTACCGCGTCGCCATGAACTCCTTCCTGGCCGACGGCGGCGACGGCTTCACCGAGTTCGCCAAGGGCACCGACCAGCTCGTCGGCAGTGACGACCTGGCCGCCCTGGTCGACTACCTGACGGCGAACACCTCGGCCGCCGCGCCGTACACGCCGACGGCCGCCAACCGCGTCACCGTCGTCAAGTAACCACCGTCACACGGACAGCAACCCGAGCAATCGGACGAGGGCGGGCCCTTTGGGGCCCGCCCTCACGCTTGCCCGCGAACGGTGCGGGCGGCCCGGCCGGGCCGGCGCCGGCTCGGTGCCCCGGAGTGCCGGAGGCGCCCGCTCGACGACCCGGCACCGGGCGAAGGCGGCCCCCGACGGGGGCGCCGCCCCGACGACCCGGCGTCGGTCGAGCCCGCGCGGGCCCGGGGCCGGCTCGATGCCACCAGCGCGGCGGAGCACCCGCTCAACGGCCCGGCGCTGGGCGAAGGCGGCACGACGTCCCGACACCCGGCGGACGCGCCGCACCGACGGCCCGGCGTCGGGGCGGCCCGTTCCCCCGCCCGGGCCGGGGGGAGCGACTCGATGCCCCATCGTGTCGGACGTGCCCACTCGACGACCCGTCGCCCGGTGCAGGCGGTCCCCTGACCCGGCGCCCGCCGGGAGCGCCGCCCCGACGGCCCGGCGTCGGCGAAGGCGGCGCGGCGTCCGGCGGACGCGCCCACTCGACCTCGACGACCTGGCGCCCGGCGAGGGCGCCCCCGACCCGACGCCCGGCGGGGACACCCCCAGCCCGGCGTCGATGGAGCCCGCGCGGGCCGGGGGCCGGCTCGATGCCCCAGCGTGGCGGAGGCATTCGCTCCACGGACCAGCGTCGGCGAAGGCGGCTCACCGGCCCGGCGTTCGGCGGAGGCGCCCGCTCGACGGCCTGACGGTCGGCGAAGGCGGCCCCCGACCCGACGCCCGACGCAGGCGCCCCGGAAAAGTTACTTCTTGCTTGCCTCGTGAACCGAGCGTGCCGCGGCCCGGTGGGTGGGATTTGGGGCCGAAGGGCCCCTCCGGCGGGTCCGGGCGGCCCGTGGCGGCGGGGGCCGTACGGGAACAGGCTGGAGACAGCAGCGCAGCGGCGACGTCCCCCACCACCGCGGTCCTCCTGGGCGGAAGCAGGCGCCGCCGCGCGGCACGACGGACTCGCCGAGTGGGCGAGGCGGCAGGAACGAGAGGAGCCGGAGCGATGACCTCCACCACCACCCGGGCCGCGGCCCTTCCGGCCGAGCACCGTGCGCGGCTCATGCGGTCCGCCCGCGAGACCTCCTTCGACATGGGGGCCCGGTTGTTCCACGAGGGCCGCCACGCCGACCGGTTCTGGATCATCCGGACCGGCACCATCGCCCTCGACCTGCACGTCCCGGGCCGCAGCGCCGCCATCATCGAGACGCTGGGCCACGGCGAACTCGTCGGCTGGTCCTGGCACTTCCCGCCCTATGTGTGGCAGCTCGGCGCCGAGGCCACGAGCCCGGTGCGGGCCTACGAGTTCGACGCGGAGGCCGTGCGCGAGCTGTGCGGGAAGGACCCCGAGTTCGGCCGTGCCGTCGCCGTCTGGGTCGGCGGTGTGGTCGCCCACCGGCTGCACGCGGCCCGTATCCGGCTGCTCGACCTGTACGCCCCCTACGGCAGCGGCGGCAAGTGACCCCGCGACCGCACCGGCGCCCCGAGGAGGAGACCGTGCACGGCAGCCCGCACATCGTGAGCGACGTCATGACGCACACCGTCGTGGCCGTGGGCCGCGACGCTCCGTTCAAGGAGATCATCAACCTCATGGCGCAGTGGAAGGTCAGCGCCCTCCCGGTACTGGAGGGCGAAGGACGCGTGATCGGTGTCGTGTCCGAGGCCGACCTGCTGCCCAAGGAGGAGTTCCGCGACAGCGACCCCGACCGGTTCACCCAGCTCCGCCGGCTGTCCGACCTGGCCAAGGCGGGCGCGGTGACGGCAGGGGAGCTGATGACCTCCCCGGCGGTCACCGTCCGCTCCGACGCCGCGCTCGCCGAGGCCGCGCGCATCATGGCCCAGCGCCGCGTCAAGCGGCTGCCCGTCGTCACCGGCGAGGGACTGCTGGAGGGCCTGGTCAGCCGGAGCGACCTGCTGAAGGTGTTCCTGCGGTCGGACGACGACCTCGCCGAGGAGGTCCGCCGGGAGATCGTCTCCTACCTCTTCCCCGCGCCGCTCGCACCCGTCCACGTCGGCGTCGTCGACGGTGTGGTCACGCTCACCGGCCGGATCCGGGACACCTCGCTGGTGCCCGTGGCCGCCCGCCTGGTACGGGCCGTGGAGGGCGTCGTCGACGTCGAGTGCGACCTCACGAGCGGCCCCGCGGTGGCCGAACCGCGCTGAGCTCCGGCGCCGTCTCCTCCTCGGCGGCGGCCCGGGAGGAAACCCGCGAGTTCACGTCAGCCGGGCCGGTCGTCGTGGGGCACGAGCGCGACCGGGCGGGTGACGTGGTGGACGAGGGCGTGCGTGACCGGACCCGCGTGCGCGCCGATCGCGGGGTGGCGCCTGCGGCGGCCCACCACCAGCAGGCCCGCCCCGCTCACGGCACGCGGCAGGACGTGGGCCGGGCGCCCCTCGTGCAGGGTCGCGGCCACGTACACGGCGGGGAACTTCTGTCGCCACGGCTCCAGCAGCGCGGCGAGTTCCCGTTCCGCCTGCCGCCGGAACGCACCCCGGGTACGCGCGTCCGGCAGCCCGTGGCTCAGCGGCACGTGCCAGGCGTGCACCACGCGCAGGGGCGCCCCGCGCAGTTCGGCCGCGCGGAAGGCGAAGTCCAGGACGTCGTCACAGGGGCCGTCGGTGTCGACGGCGACCGCCACGTCACGGTGCGCGGTCCGCGTCGAGGGACGTCCGGAGACGTCCGGCAGATGTTCGCTCCCCGCGCTCTCCCCCGCCCGTACGAGGACGACGGGCCGTTCGGCGTGCACGGCGGTCACCATGGCCACCGAGCCGAGGACGAAGCCTCCGACCGCGCCGAGCCCCTGGCTGCCGATGACGAGCAGTTCGGCGTGGGCCGCCTCGTCGAGCAGCGCGGGACCCGGCTGCCGGTGCACCTGCTCGCTCGACAGGTCGAGGCGCGGGTACGACGCGGCCAGCTCGCCGACCGTGTCCCGGAGCATCCGGCGCGCCCGGGACTGCGGCACGCGCACCTCGGGCAGGCCCGCGCTTCCGGCGGTGTCGGGCAGTCCCTCCCAGGCGTGCACCAGCCGGAGCGGCAGCCCCCGCCGGAGCGCTTCCCTGGCCGCCCAGTGGGCCGCGGCGAGGCTCTCGCTCGAACCGTCGAGACCGGCCACGACGGGTCTCAGCATGACGGTCACCCTCCTTGTCCCCGCGCTGTCCCCCGGCGGGTGCGCGGCCGGCGCCACACCGGCCGCGCACCCGGGTGCGGCATAGTGCGTCCCCTGCTCGGACGCGCCGCACCGGGATGGTCCTGGTGCCCGTCTTCTCCTCCGGGACCGGGACCGTGATGGTGTCGGGTCGTACTCCGCGCGCTGCGTACTTTGCGCGCACTTCCAGTCTCGCGCGTTCCGGCCGCGGCGGGAGTGGGCCGACCGGCCCGAGGGGCGATGGGCCCGATGTCCCGCCCCGGCGGGGACGTACGGCCGGTGTGCCCGCGCCGGGCGACCCCAGGACGGCGGCCCGGAAGGGTGTCAGGCTGAAAGCGGACGGAGCCGTTCGGGCGACCGTCCGCTCGGCGGGTCGGGGGTGTCCGGAGGACCCGGTGGTGGTCGAAGGTCCGGAGGGAGCAGCGATGAGGGCGAACACACCCGTCCGGCGTCCGCTGTGGCGGTGGCGGAGCAACCCGATGCGCCGGCGTGAGGACGTGATCGAGGGCTGGGTCCTGCTGGCCACGTGGGCCGTCATCGCGGTGGGCGCTCCGCTGACCGGGGTGGCCGTGGGACAGGCGACGGTGGACGGCCTCGCCCAGCAGCAGGTCGAGCGGCACCCGGCCACCGCCGTCCTGGTCGACGCGGCCCGGCCCGGAGGCGGGGACAGCGTGACGACGCCGGACGACCGGGTTCCGGGGACCGTCCGCTGGACGGAACCGGACGGCACCCGGCACGAGGACCGGACCCTGGTCGCGCCCACCCTCGAAACGGGCGACCGGATCGCGGTCTGGACCGATCAGCACCACCGGGTCACTCCCCCGCCGCTGACCCCGTCGGAGGCCGCGACACAGGCGGCCGCCACGGGCGCGCTGGTGTCGCTGGCCGTCGCGGGTGCCGCGGGCGGCGGATGCTGTGCGGCCCGCGCCCTGCTCGACCGGCGCCGTGCCCGCGCCTGGGAGGCCGAGTGGCGCGAGGTCGGACCGCAGTGGGGCCGCGCGGCACGCTGAGGCTCGCGGCCGTCATGTCCCGGGCGCGTTCTGGCCGTCGCGGGGCAGCGGACAGCGCAGCAGGACGCCCACGCCCTCGTGCAGCCGGGCCTCCCGTTCGGGCACCAGGACCAGTTCCGCCCGCGTGCCGACCAGGGCCCGGGTCAGTGCAGCGTCGGCGCGCTCCCGGCGTATGTCCTGGACGCCGTAGGAGCGCAACTCGTCCTCGGTGAGGGAGAGTTGGCTGGGTTCCGGGCCGACCCACAGGCGCAGCGGCGACTCGGGGTGGTTGTTGAGGAACAGAGCCTTGACCTGACCCCGTTGCAGGGCCGACACGGCGGCGGACAGTCCCTCGGCCGCCACCGCGCCGTGGGTCCGCTGGGCAAGGAAGACGTCCAGCAGGCCGCGGTCGTGCGCGGCCATGCGTCCGCTGAACAGGTCCTCGAGCCGCTGTTCCAGCAGGGCCCGCCCCGGGATCGCGTCACCCGCGCCCTCCACCGTCGTGACATGTCCGCGCAAGGGGGCGGGAAGCCGGTTGACGAGGATGCCGCGGGCCCAGGCGTCTCCCGCGACGACCACCGCCTCGCAGTCGATGCGCCGTGCGTGGCCCTCCAGTTCCCGGCCGATCACCCGGGCCGCCCGCGGCCAGTCGCCCGCCGGGATCTCCTCGTGCAGGCGGTACCCGGGCGCGACCTTGGTCGAAGGCCAGACGCCGGCCTCGGCGTCGACGCGCACGGTGCCGGTCGCGTCCGTGGAGTGACGTCCGCCGTAGCGGACCCGCACCGCCAGGTACGGGATCCCGGGCGCGTGCTGGGCGATCAGCGGCATGATGTCCGGCAGCGTGCCGAAGTGCGCCGTGTCCCGAGTGGGCGGGACCGGCAGCTCGTCGAGCAGGGCCGCGTGGCCGTGCGCGGTGAACACCGCCTGGCCGTGCGTGCCGGGGACCTCCGTGTCGCCGCCCACCAGGTCGGCCACCGCGGTGATGGTGCCCCGGTCCGCCCCCTCGGACGTCAGGGCGTCCCGCAGGTGCCGCCACCGCAGTTCTATGGCCGCGTCGGGGTCGGCGACGGCGCTGTCGCGGGAGGTGTCCAGATACACCGACGCGAACGGACCGGACTGCTTGTACAGAGGTTCGAGAAAGGAAAGCCTCATGGTCGCTCCCGACTGCCCCGCAGCCGTGCCCGCCCGACACCGCTCACGGCGGCCTCCCGGCAGGCTCGCCGGTCACCCTCTCGGTCAGTCTCCCACCGTTCCGGCCGGCCTGCCGCCCGCCGTCCGGGCTGCCCGGGCTGCCCGGGGGCTCGGGCTGCGCCGCCCGGCGGGCCACACGACAATGGTCTCGGCGCGCGATCCGCCCGGCGGGCAGGGGAAGGCGGTGGCCTGTGATGACGTACGTCGCTGTGAGTGCGCTGAGCCATCCGGGACTGATCCGCGAGCACAACGAGGACAGCCTGGTCGCCGGGCCGTGGACCCTGTGTGCCACGGTGACCGAGAATCCGCAGACGCTGGTGTTCCCCCTCGGCAAGCCCCTGGTCGTCGCGGTCGCCGACGGGATCGGCGGCCAGCCCGGAGGCCATGTGGCCAGTTCCCTGGTGGTCCGGCAGCTCGCGCAGTCCGGGCCCGGCCTGACGGGCGAGGACGACGTCCGCGAGGCGCTGCACGCCTGCAACCGCCGGGTGTACACGGCCGCGGAGGACGACGGACCGGCCACGATGGGCACGACCGTCGCGGGCGCCGTCGTCCTGCCCGGCTCGCTGCTGGCGTTCAACGTGGGCGACAGCCGCGTCTTCGCCGCGCCCCGGGACGGGCTGCTCCAGGTCAGCGTGGACGACAACCCGCCGACCCCGCCGGGGCAGCGCACGACGTCGCTGCTGACCCAGGCCCTCGGCGGCGCCCGGACGTACCACGCCGTCACCCCGCACGTGACGGCCTGTTCCCTCGCCCCGGGCGACCGGTATCTGATCTGCACCGACGGCCTGACCGACCCGGTGCCGAACGACGTACTGGACGAGCTGCTGCGGGAGTTCGACGACGGCCGGGCGGCCTTCGAACTGTGGAAGGCCGCCATCGCGGCCGGCGGTCCCGACAACATCACGCTCGCCCTGGTGCGCGTCGTGCAACGGTGACCCGCTCCCCGCCGGCCCGGGCGCGGGCCGGCTCGCCCGGCCCGCGGCACTAGACTGTGAGACGTGGTGCGGGCCAACGAGGAGGTCGAGGCGCTCCTCCAGGAGTACGCGGACCTCATCGCCATCACCGGAGGCGACGCGTTCAAGGCGCGCGCCTACGAGAAGGCCGCCCGTGCCATCGGCGGCCACCCCGGCGACGTCTCCCGCCTCGACGTCGCGGGCCTGAAGGAGATCCCCGGCGTCGGCAGGTCGATCGCCGAGAAGGTCGTCGAGTACCTCCGCACCGGCAACGTCATCGCGGTGGAGGAGACACGGGCCAGGATTCCCGCCGGGGTACGGCAGTTGATCACCATCCCCACCCTCGGCCCGAAGAAGGCGATGACCCTCTACGAGGACCTGCACATCTCCTCGGTGGGCGAACTGGCCGACGCGATCAAGGCGGAGAGGCTGCGGGACCTGAAGGGCTTCGGGAAGAAGACCGAGGAGAACATCCTGCACGGCATCGCCCTCATGCGGCAGGCCGGCGAACGGATCCTGCTGGGCACCGCCATGGACGCCGCCGAGGACGTCGTCGCCGGACTCTCCCGGATCACCGGATGCACGCGGTGCGCGTACGCCGGATCGCTGCGCCGGATGAGGGAGACCGTCGGGGACATCGACGTCCTCGTCGCCGCCGGCCGTTCGGCGCCCTTCATGGACGCGCTGACCGAACTGCCCTCCACCGCCGAGGTCATCGCGCACGGCGCGAAGAAGACCTCGGTCCGCACCGACACGGGCGTCCAGGTCGACCTGCGCGTCGTGCGGCCGGACTCCTGGGGCGCCGCGCTGCAGTACTTCACCGGCTCCAAGGCGCACAACATCCGCACCCGGACGATCGCCGTCCACCTGGGTCTGAAGCTCTCCGAGTACGGCCTGTTCGACGCCGAGAGCGGGGAGCGGGTCGCCTCCCGCTCGGAGGAGGAGGTGTACGCCAGGCTCGGCCTGCCGTGGATCCCGCCCACGCTGCGCGAGGACCGCGGCGAGATCGAGGCCGGTCTGCGCGGCGAACTGCCCGAAGTGGTCACGGAGGACGACATCAAGGGCGACCTGCACACGCACACCGACCTCACCGACGGTCTCGCCCCGCTGGAGGAGATGGTGGCCGCGGCCGCCGACCGGGGCTACGCCTACTACGCGGTCACCGACCACGCGCCCGGTCTCGCCATGCAGCGCATGACCGAGGAGAAGGTCCTCGCCCAGCGCGAGCAGGTGCGGTCACTGGACGGCAGGCACCACGGGATGCGGGTGCTGCACGGCACCGAGCTCAACATCGGCCCGGACGGGGAGGTGGACTGGCCCGACGAGTTCCTCGCCGGCTTCGACCTCTGCGTGGCCTCGGTGCACTCGCACTTCGGTCTCGACCGCACGGCGATGACCCGGCGGCTCGTCCGCGCCTGCGAGAACCCCCACGTCCATGTCATCGGCCACCCCACCACCCGCCTGATCGGCAGGCGGCCGGGCATCGACGCCGACCTCGACGAGGTGTTCGCGGCGTGCGCCCGCACCGGCACGGCCCTGGAGATCAACGCGCAGCCGGACCGACTCGACCTGGGCGACGAGGACATCAGGCGGGCCAGGAGCCACGGGGCGAAGTTCGCCGTCGACTCCGACGCCCACTCCCTGCTCCATCTCGCCCATCTGCGCTTCGGAATCGGCACGGCCCAGCGCGGATGGCTGACCCCGGACGATGTGATCAACACCTGGCCGCTGCGGCGGCTGCGCGGCTTCCTGCGCGCGGACCGGGCCGCCTGAGGCCCACCGGGGCCGACGCCCTGCGGCCGCGACCGGGCGCCGCACGGGGCGCGTCCGGTCACGGCCGCAGGACGGCTCACGCGGCTGTCACGGCTTGCGCGCGAGGCCTCCGTGCTCGGCGACGGCCTCCGCGGCGGGGGCCTCCGGGTCCGGACGCCAGTGCGGAACGGACACGACCCCCGGCTCCACGAGCTCCAGCCCGTCGAAGTACGCCGTGATCTGGTCGACGGTGCGCAGCGTGTACGGAATCGCGCCGCTCTTGTTGTAGCCCTCCTGGGCCGCTTCGAAGTCCGGGTCGGTGCCGAGCGAACCGTCGTTGACGGAGAGGTAGCTGCCGGACGGCAGCGCGTCCATCAGCCGGGAGACGATGGAGCGTGCCTGGTCGTAATCGGCCACGTGGCCGAGGATGTTGCTGAGGATCAGGGCGATGGGCTTGGTGAAGTCCAGCGTGCCGGCGGCGGCCGCGAGGATGCGGTCCGGGTCCAGCACGTCGGCGTCGACGTACGCGGTCGCCCCCTCCGGAGTGGAGTACAGCAGGACACGGGCGTGGGCCAGGACCATCGGGTCGTTGTCGACGTACACGATCCGGGCCTCGGGCGCGATGCGCTGGGCCACCTCGTGGGTGTTGTCGGCCGTGGGCAGACCGGTGCCGATGTCCAGGAACTGCCGGATGCCCGCCTCGGCGACCAGGTAGGTGATGTTGCGGCGCAGGAAGCCGCGGCTGCTGCGGGCGATCGTGACGATGCCGGGGAAGACGGCGGTGTAGGCGTCGCCGGCCTGCTCGTCGACGGCGTAGTTGTCCTTGCCACCCAGCCAGTAGTTCCAGATCCGAGCCGAGTGGGGCACCGTCGTGTCGATCTTCTGGTCCGCCGCTGGGTCGGGGCTCGTAGCGGGGTGGGTCATGAGTACCGTCCGTTTCCGTCGCGCGGGTTGTCCGACGACAAACTACGTTCCGAAAGCCGTTCTGTGCACGCCAGTTCGCGTTTCCGCCGGTGGTTTTCCCGAAAGGGGGGCGGCCCCGGCGCCGCACTTCGTCCGCAGACCGCGCCGCGGTCCCCGCCGTCCCCTATGCCATGCCCCGGCGGCGCAGCAGCAGCCACAGTTCCGCGGTGACGTCCGGGTCGGTGAGGTCCACGCCGAGCTGCGCCTGGCAGCGCGAGACGCGGTGCCGGAGCGTGTTGCGGTGGACGCCGAGCGCGCGGGAGGCCGCCTCCCACTGGCCGTGATGGCGCAGGTAGCCGACGAGGGCCTGGCGCAGGACGCCGGTCAGCCCGTCGCAGGCGGCGGCGAGCCGCGTGGCCGTGTCGCGGTCGTACGGTCCCGCGGACGGGCGGGCGAGCAGCCGGGTGCCCGGGGCGAGGTCCGCCAGCGTCGCGGCGGCGACCGCGCGGACGGCCGGTGCCCGCCCGACCGGGACCGCCTCCGTCAGGACGGCCGCGGCGTCGGCGTCCGCCCGCCGCACCGCGTCCTCCAGGCAGGCGGTCGGGGGATGGTCCGCGGGGACCAGGAACCAGGCCGCCCGCTCGTCCGTCGGCACGGCGATCGCGTCCGGACACCAGCGGCGGACCGCTTCCACGAGGAGGTCGCTCGCCCGGCCCCTCACCGCCAGCAGGCGTACGTGGTCCGGCGGGCTCGGTGCCCGCACCGCGCCCGCGAGTCCGCGCGCGGCGTCCGGGTGCCCGAGGTCGACCAGCAGTCCGACGCAGCGCTGCGCCTCGTCGGCCACGGACGCGGCGCGCGCGCCGCGGACCGCGTCCAGGCTCAGCAGCGCCGACGCCGTCAGCACGGCTCTGCGCCGGGTGGGGTCCAGCGGTGTGGGGGTGCCGACCGCGAGGAAGCCCGCGGCGCGCTCCCGCACGGCCAGCGGGAAGACGATCACCGCTCCCGGCCCGGTCGCGAACGAGGCGGCGGAGTGCGCTCCGGCGCCCTCCAGCCGGACGATCTCCGCGCGTACCCGCTCGGCCTGCTCGGCGGCTCCGGCGGGGAACACCTGGTCGACCTCGCCCGCCGGTGTGTAGGCCGCCGCCCAGGCGTCCAGCGACCGGCCGAGGGTGCGCAGGACCGTGGCGACCGGGTCGGCGGAGGCGGCCGCGTCGACGAGCGCCCGCTGGGTCGCCAGGACGTCCTTGAGGTGCTGCTCGGCCGTGCGGGAGACGGCGGCCCAGTAGGCCTTCGTGATCCGCAGGAACGGCGTGGGCGGCGGGACGGTGAGCAGGCACAGCCCGAACGTGCGGCAGGCCGCCAGGAGCGGCGCGGGAACCTCGGTGTGCACCGGGCCGAGGCCGAGGGCCAGCGCGGTCAGCTCCGCCTCCACCAGGCGGCCGACGTACCGTTCGCAGCCGAGCTTGTTCCGGGGCAGGGACAGGCCCGTCGTCAGCAGCAGCTCGCCGCCGTTCAGATAGCCGGTCGGGTCGGGCAGTTCGCTGATGTGCACGGCGGACACCTCCCGCGCCGGGGCGGCGAACCCCCCGGCCGGCGCGAGGTCAGCGCCGAGGACCCGGCACAGCGAGGCCACCGTCGGAGCCGTCACGCGTGCTCCTGCGCGAGAACCGTCACGACCACTCCTGTGCGATCCGTCCAATACGGGCCCTGCGTGGTGCATTTTATCCAGTGAGAGATCCGTGCCTTCTCCGTACGGTCGTCCCGTCCCGAGCGATTGGAGAGAGGTCATGCCCGTCGATCCGCCCGCGGCGCCGCTCGACGGCCTGGTCGTCGCCGACTTCAGCCGCGTCCTGGCTGGGCCGCTGGCCTCGGTGACGCTGGCGGACCTGGGGGCCACCGTCATCAAGGTGGAGCGTCCGGGCTCCGGCGACGACACCCGTGCCTGGGGTCCCCCGTGGACCGACGGTTCGAGCAGTTACTTCGAGTGCGCCAACCGCTCGAAGCGGTCGGTGACCCTCGACCTGTCCGACCCCGAGGACCTCCGGTTGGCGAGGACGCTGGCCGACCGGGCCGACGTCCTGGTGGAGAACTTCAAGGACGGAGCGCTCGCCGCGCGAGGACTCGACTACGACTCCGTCCGGCGCACCAACCCGGGCGTCGTGTACTGCTCGGTGACCGGCTTCGGCCGCCACGGCGGCGCGGCGCTGGCGGGCTACGACTTCCTCGTCCAGGCCCTGGGCGGTCTGATGAGCATCACCGGCGAACCCGGCGGCGACCCGCAGAAGGTCGGCGTGGCCCTGGTCGACGTACTGACCGCCAAGGACGCGGCCATCGGCATCCTGGCGGCGCTGCGGGCCCGCGAGCGCAGCGGCCGAGGCCAGCGGGTGGAGGTCAACCTCCTGTCCAGCCTGCTCGGTTCGCTGGCGAACCAGGCCTCGGCGTACCTGACCACCGGCCGGGCGCCGGAACGGATGGGCAACGCGCACCCGTCCATCGCCCCGTACGAGACGCTGCGCTGCGCGGACGGCCTGCTGGCCATGGCATGCGGGAACGACGGGCAGTTCCGCCGGCTGGCCGAGGTGCTGGACGCGCCGGAACTGGCCGACGACGAACGCTTCGCGACCAATCCGGCCCGGGTGCGCAATCGCCGCGCACTCGTCCGGGCCCTGGAGGAACCCCTCGCGGGCGACACGGTCGAGATCTGGATCGGGCGGTTCACCGCGGTCGGTGTGCCGGCCGGCCGGGTCGGCACCGTCGCCGACGGCATCGCCCTGGCCGAGTCGCTCGGCCTCGAACCGACCGTCCGGGTCGGCCCCTCGTCCCCGCCCCAGATCCGGCACCCCGTCACGTACTCGGCCACCCCGGTCACCGGCTACCGGCCGCCGCCCCGTCTCGGCGAGCACAGCGACGACGTACGCCGCTGGCTCGCCGACCCGGAACCCACCGAACCGCCAGAGGAGAAGACCGCATGAACGCACCGGCCAAGCTGCCCCCGCTCGACCCCCGCGATCCCGCCGGACTGCACGACCTGCTCACCCCGGAGGAGAAGGCGGTGGCCGCCTCCGTGCGCCAGCTCTGCGGGCAGCGCATCGACCCGTTCGTGGCGGACTGGTTCGAGCAGGGCACCGTTCCCGACATCCGCGGCCTGGCCAAGGAACTCGGCGCGCTGGGCGTGCTCGGCATGCACCTGGAGGGCTACGGCTGCGCCGGCATGTCGGCCACCGAGTACGGCGTGGCCTGCCTCGAACTGGAGGCCTCCGACTCCGGCATCCGCTCGCTGGTCTCCGTGCAGGGCTCGCTGGCGATGTTCGCGATCTGGAAGTGGGGCAGCGAGGAGCAGAAGCGGCAGTGGCTGCCGTCCATGGCCGCCGGTGAGGCGATCGGCTGCTTCGGTCTGACCGAGCCCGACATCGGCTCCGACCCCGGCAGCATGCGCACCCGGGCGCGGCGCGACGGCGGCGACTGGATCCTCGACGGCCGGAAGATGTGGATCACCAACGGCAGCGTCGCCGACGTGGCCGTGGTCTGGGCCCGGACCGACGACGGGGTACGCGGCTTCGTGGTGCCCACCGGCACGCCGGGCTTCTCCGCCCCGGAGATCAAGCACAAGCTGTCCCTGCGCGCCTCGGTCACGAGCGAGCTGGTCCTGGACGGGGTGCGCCTTCCCGCGGACGCGGTGCTGCCCGAGGTCCGCGGTCTGAAGGGCCCGCTGAGCTGCCTCAACGAGGCCCGCTACGGCATCGTGTGGGGAGCGATGGGCGCGGCACGGTCGTCGCTGTACGCCGCCCAGTCCTACGCGACGGAGCGGACCCAGTTCGGCAAGCCGATCGGGGCGTTCCAGCTCACCCAGCAGAAGCTGGCCGACATGTACCTCGAATACACGAAGGGCGTGCTGCTGGCGCTGCACCTGGGCCGCCGCAAGGACGCGGGCACGCTGCGGCCCGAGCAGGTGAGCCTCGGCAAGCTGAACAACGTCCGCGAGGCGCTGGACATCTGCCGCACCGCCCGCACGGTCCTCGGGGCGAACGGCATCTCGCTGGAATACCCCGTTATCCGGCACATGAACAACCTGGAGTCCGTGCTGACCTACGAGGGCACCGTAGAGATGCACACCCTGGTGGTCGGCCAGGCGGTCACGGGTCAGGCGGCGTTCCGCTGAGCCGGGCGGCCGCCGGACACGGGGATCCGGGGGCCTGGGACCGGGGTACCGTCCAGCGAGACGACCACCGCGCACCGCCGAGGCCCGGTCCGCCGGGCGAGGGGAGTACCGCATGAGCGAGTCCACCCAGCAGGCACCCGCCGGACCCGGGGACGGCGGCCGTACCGATCCGCTCGTCCAGTTGTCCCTCGAGCAGTTGCGGCAGCGCTCCAGCCTGAAGTGGCGCACGCATCCGGAGGACGTCCTGCCGCTGTGGGTGGCGGAGATGGACGTCCCGCTGGCCCCCTCCGTCGCCGACACCCTGCACCGGGCCGTCGCGCTGGGCGACACCGGATACCCCCATGGCACCGCCTACGCCGAGGCCCTCGCCGCGTTCGCCGCCACACGTTGGGGGTGGGACGGCCTGCGCGTGGAGAACACGGCGCTCGTGCCCGACGTGATGCTGGGCGTCGTCGAGGTGCTCCGCCTCGTCACGGGACCCGGCGACGCGGTCGTCGTCTGCTCACCCGTCTATCCCCCGTTCTACGCGTTCGTCGCGCACGACGGGCGGGAGGTCGTCGAGGCCCGTCTCGGCCCCGACCTGCGGATCGACCTCGCCGCCCTGGAGGACGCCTTCATACGCGCACGGCGCCACGGCCGCCGCGCCGCCTTCCTGATGAGCAACCCGCACAACCCGACGGGTGTCGTCCACACCCGCGCGGAACTCGAGGCGGTCGCCGCGCTCGCCCGCGGACACGGTGTCCGGGTGGTCTCCGACGAGATCCATGCCCCGCTGGTGCTGCCCGGCGCCGTCTTCACGCCGTTCCTCGGCGTGCCCGGCTCGGAGAACGGGTTCTCCCTGACCTCCGCGTCCAAGGCGTGGAACCTGGCCGGCCTCAAGGCCGCCGTGGCCATCGCCGGCACCGAGTCCGCGGACGATCTGCGCCGGATGCCCGAAGAGGTCGGCCACGGCCCCAGCCATCTGGGGATCCTCGCCCATACGGCGGCGTTCCGCGACGGGGCCGACTGGCTGGACGAGCTGCTGCTCGGGCTCGACGCCAACCGGAGCCTCCTGGGCGAACTGGTGAAGGAGCATCTACCGGACGTGGGGTACCTTCCGCCGCAGGGCACCTACCTGGCCTGGCTGGACTGCACCGGCCTCGGACTGCACGACGACCGTCCCACCGAGGGCCCCGGAGTGGTGAGCGACCTCGCCGGACCGGCGAAGCTGTTCCTGGACGAGGCCCGCGTCGCCCTCAGCTCCGGACACGTCTTCGGCAGCGGCGGCGCCGGCTGCGTGCGCCTCAACTTCGCGACCTCACCGGCGATCCTGCGGGAAGCGCTCACCCGCATGGGCGGCGCGCTGGCCGGACTCGGGCGGGAGTCCTCCCCGGGTCGCGGCTCGGGCGCCTCGACCGGGGAGGGCTGAGCCGAGGGCGCCCGCCGTCCCTGGCGGAACGGCGGGCGGCGCCCTGCCGCGATGGCCGCGGAGGTCAGTGGCCGAGAGCCCGGAAGCGGCGCAGGCGCAGGCTGTTGCCGACCACGAAGACCGAGGAGAAGGCCATCGCGGCGCCCGCGATCATCGGGTTGAGCAGTCCGGCCGCGGCCAGCGGAAGCGCGGCGACGTTGTAGGCGAAGGCCCAGAACAGGTTGGAGCGGATGGTGCCCAGCGTCCTGCGGGCGAGCCGTATGGCGTCGGCCGCGACCCGTAGGTCCCCGCGGACCAGGGTCAGGTCGCCGGCCTCGATCGCGGCGTCCGTGCCGGTCCCCATCGCCAGCCCCAGATCGGCCTGGGCGAGCGCCGCCGCGTCGTTGACGCCGTCGCCGACCATGGCGACCGAACGCCCCTCGCCCTGAAGGCGTTTGACGACATCGACCTTGTCCTGCGGCAGGACCTCCGCGATGACGTGCTCGGGTGCGATGCCCGTCTCGGCCGCGACGGCCTCGGCGACGGTCCGGTTGTCGCCGGTGAGCAGCACGGGCGTCAGGCCCAGGGCCCGCAGCCGGCGTACCGCCTCGGCGCTGGTCTCCTTGACCGCGTCGGCGACTTCGAGCACGGCGCGGGCCTCCCCGTCCCAGGCGACCGCGACGGCCGTACGTCCGCCCGCCTCGGCGGCCTCCTTGGCGCGCCGCAGGTCCTCGGGCAGGGACATCGCCCACTCGGCGAGCAGGCGCTCGCGCCCGACGAGGACGGCGTGCCCCTCGACGATTCCCTGGACCCCGAGTCCGGCGACGTTGGCGAAGTCCTCCGGGACCGGCAGGGTGCCCACACGGTCCGCTGCCCCGGTGGCGACCGCCTGGGCGATCGGGTGCTCGGAGGCGTGCTCCAGGGCGCCGGCGAGCCGCAGGACGTCCGTCTCGTCGGTGCCGTCGGCCGGGTGCACGGCGAGCAGGGTCATCCGGCCGGTGGTGACGGTGCCGGTCTTGTCCAGGACGACGGTGTCGACCTTGCGCGTGCTCTCCAGGACCTCGGGTCCCTTGATGAGGATGCCGAGTTGGGCGCCGCGCCCGGTGCCGACCATGAGCGCGGTGGGTGTGGCGAGCCCCAGGGCGCACGGGCAGGCGATGATCAGGACGGCGACCGCGGCGGTGAAGGCGGCGGTCGGTCCCGCCCCGTCGAGGAGCCAGAAGCCGAGCGTGGCCAGGGACAGAGCGATGACGACGGGGACGAAGACCCCGGAGATCCTGTCGGCGAGCCGCTAGGCGGCGGCCTTGCCGTTCTGGGCGTCCTCCACCAGCCTGGCCATGCGGGCGAGTTGGGTGTCGGAGCCGACGCGGGTGGCCTCGACGACCAGCCGTCCGCCCGCGTTCAGGGTGGCGCCGGTGACGGCGTCCCCGACGGCGACCTCGACCGGTACGGACTCGCCGGTGAGCATCGAGGCGTCCACGGCGGAGGCGCCCTCGACGACGGTGCCGTCGGTGGCGATCTTCTCGCCGGGGCGCGTCAGGAAGCGGTCACCGACCTTCAACTCCGCCACGGGGATGCGCTCCTCACGTCCGCCCCGGAGGACGGTGACCTCCTTCGCGCCCAGTTCCAGCAGGGTCCTGAGCGCCGCACCGGCCTTGCGCTTCGACCGGGCCTCGAAGTATCGGCCGGCGAGGATGAACGCGGTCACGCCGGCCGCGGCCTCCAGGTAGATGTTCCCGGCGCCGTCGCCGCGGGCGATGGTCAACTCGAAGGGGTGGGTCATGCCGGGCATGCCGGCGGTGCCGAGGAACAGCGCCCACACCGACCACAGGAACGCCGCCGAGGTGCCGACCGAGATCAGTGTGTCCATGGTGGCCGCGCCGTGCCGGGCGTTGGTCCAGGCGGCCTTGTGGAACGGCCAGGCGGCGTACGTCACCACGGGCGCCGTCAGGGTCAGGGACAGCCACTGCCAGTACTCGAACTGGAGGGGCGGGATCATCGCCATCGCGATCACCGGCACGGCGAGCACGACCGCGGTGGTCAGCCTCTCGCGCAGCGGCCGGAGTTCGTCGGGGTCCTCCCCCGCCGAATCCGCCGAATCCGCCGAATCCGCCGAGCGTGCCGAATCCGCCGAGCGGTCGGCCCGCCCGGACTCGGCACGGACGGGCTCGGGTTCGCGCGCGGTGTAGCCGGTGGCCTCGACCGTGGCGATCAGGTCGGCCACGGCGACGTCCTCGCGGAAGGTGACTTTCGCCTTCTCGGTGGCGTAGTTGACGGTCGCCTCGACGCCGTCCATGCGGTTGAGCTTCCTCTCGATGCGGGCGGCGCACGAGGCGCAGGTCATACCGCCGATGGCGAGTTCGACCTCGGCGGCACCGGACGTGGTGGTGGTCATGATCGGTTCCTCCTAGCCCATCGGGTACCCCCAGGGGGTACCCGGCACGGCTACATGTATACCCCTAGGGGGTACGCGAAGCAAGGACTCACCCATCGGAGCCACATACCGGAGGGGGGTATCTGACGTGCAGGGGACCGCCCGGGAACGTGCGATGCCGTGAGCGATACGGCCGGCGACTCGGCCGCTCAGTGCGTGCCGAGACCGTCCAGAAGGCCGGTGACCTGCGCGTGGACGACGTCCCACGCGGCGGCCGGCAGATCGCCGAGGGCCGTACCGCGCAGCCCGCTCAGGACCTCCGCCACGTCGACGGCGCGCGGGACACTTCCGCTGAGCACGTCGTAGCCGTCGCGGACGGCGACCCGCAGACGGTCGCCGTCGTCCTCGGCGTGCACCGCCGAGGCGACCACGAGGGGCGGCGGTCCGCCCGCCTCGCCGTCCAGCTTGCGGTAGGCGCAGGCGGCCGGCTCGCGCCAGCGGAGGCTGAGCAGGACGGGCCGCTTGGCCACCACCTCGGACAGATCGGCCTCACGGACGCCTTCGGGCTCCAGGACCGTGGCCCGGGCGTCCAGGACGAGCGCGGCGGGCAGCAGGCAGCGCAGCGCACTGCCGACGAGGTTGCCGCCGACCGTCGCCGTCCGGCGCACGGCCCCGGTGCCCACCGTGGCGGCCGCGAGGCGCAGCACGTCGGGGACCCGCCCGTCGATCCGGTGCAGCACCACGGCCCCGCCCACGGTCCGCCGCCCCACGACGTTGGCCTCCGGCAACTCGCGCAGGGACATGGCCAGTTCGGGGAACCCGTCGCGCTGCCAGGTGGCCCAGACGAGGGTCGCCCCGCCGATCGGCACGGCACCCTCCGCCAGGCACTCCCGTGCCTCGGACACGGACGTGGGCAGACGCAACAGCACAGTGACCGACCTGCCTTCCTGGGACACCGGACGAAGGCGGTGGGCAGTGCCGCGGTCCCCTGCCCGTCGGCAGGCAGTCTTCCCTCCCGGGCGGGGGCGCGCACAGGGCTCACGCGAGCACACGACGCGCCGGCGGCAGCGCCCCGGCGCATATCCCCGCCGCATACCCACCGCACCGAACCGGTCTCCCGCCGTCGCCCGTTCGCCGCGAGTCGATGGCCGCACGATGTGCGCATACGATGGCCACATCGGCTCGCAGGGCTTGAACGAGGGCCTCGAACCTTGGACAAGGTCTCATTTCCCGGGGCCCGGGCGTTCAGTGGCACCGGCGCTCGCCGGCCGGGCACCCTGCGCGTCTCGCCACGCGCGTCTCAGCATGCGCTTCGCAGCATCGCCAAGGAGCATCGCCATGGCCGCTCAGTCCAGCTCGATCGTCCTGGAGCGCCCGGCGCGGGAACTCGCCGACGCGACCTCGAAGCATCCCTTCCTGTACGAGATGGAGCCCACCGAAGCACGCAAGGTCCTCGACGACCTCCAGGCCGCGCCGGTCGACAAGCTGCCGGTCGACGAGGAGTGGATCACCGTACCGGCCGCCGTGGGCGACGTACGGGTCCGCATCGTCCGGCCGCGGGGCGTCACCGGAACGCTGCCCGTCGTGGTGTACATGCACGGCGGCGGCTGGGTGCTGGGCAACGCCGGCACCCACGACCGGCTGGTGCGCGAACTGGCGGTCGGCGCGCGTACCGCCGTGGCCTTCGTCGAGTACACGCCCTCGCCGGAGGCGCACTACCCCGTGGCCATCGAGCAGGGCTACGCGACCGCGCGGTGGATCACGCGCGAGGGCGAGTCCAAGGGTCTGGACGCCCGGCGCATGGCGGTGGCCGGCGAGTCGGTCGGCGGGAACATGACCGCGGCGCTCGCCCTCATGGCCAAGGAGCGCGGTGACGTCGCGTTCGTGCACCAGTCGATGTACTACCCGGTCACGGACGCGGCGATGGACACCGACTCCTACGACCAGTTCGCCAGCGGCTACTACCTCAGCCGCAAGCTGATGGAGTGGTTCTGGGACGCCTACACCACCGACCCGAGCCAGCGCGAGGAGATCACCGCGTCCCCCAACCGGGCCACCAGCGAGCAGCTCGCCGGCCTGCCGCCCGCCCTGCTCCTCGTCGACGAGGCCGACGTGCTGCGCGACGAGGGCGAGGCGTACGCCGCCAAGCTCCGCGCCGCCGGCGTCCCGGTGACCACGGTGCGCTACGACGGCACGGTGCACGACTTCATGATGCTCAACTCCCTCAGCCACTCCGAGGCCGCCCGCGCCGCCATCGACCAGGCCGTGAGGTTCCTGCGCGAGGCCCTCGGCACGGCCGGCGCACCCACACCCTAAGAGAGGTCCTGGGTCCGGCCGGCCCGGGTGAGGAGCAGGGCCACGTCGTCGGGTTCCTCGGGACTGCGCAGGGCGTCCAGCAGATGGTCGCAGGTCTCCTCCAGGGGACCCGGCGGCCGCGCCAGGAGGCCCAGCAGCGTGGCCAGTTGCGCGTCGAGCGAGTGGCTGCGGGTCTCGACGAGCCCGTCGGTGTAGAGCAGCAGTCCGTCCCCGGGCCCGATCCGCAGCCGGGTGGTCTCGAAGGGGACGCTTCCCACGCCGAGGGGTGCCCCGGTCGGGAGTTCCAGCAGCCGCGGGACACCGGAGGCGGGGATGAGGACCGGCGGCAGATGCCCGGCCATGGCGACGTGGCAGCAGGCCCGGCGCGGGTCGTAGACGGCGTACGTGCAGGTGGCGAACCGCTGCTCCAGCTCGTCGGTGATGCGGTCGAGGTGCGTCAGGACCGCGGCGGGGTCCAGGTCGAGCGCGGCCAGGGTGCGGGTCGCCGTACGCAGCTGGCCCATGGTGGCGGCGGCGCCGCTGCCGCTGCCCATCACGTCGCCGATGACCAGGGCGGTCCTGTCGTCGGACAGCGCGATCACGTCGTACCAGTCGCCGCCGATCCCGCAGATGGTGGAGGCGGGCTGGTAGCGGCAGGCGATGTCCAGGCCGGGCCGCTGCGACGGTTGCCGGGGCAGGAGGCTGCGCTGGAAGTCCTCGGCGGCCGTCCGCTGGTTCTGGTACCAGCGGGCGTGGTCGATGCTGACGGCCGCGCGGGACGCCAGTTCGAGGGCCAGGGTGGCGTCGTCGTCGCCGAACGGCACGGGATTGCCGCTGCGGGCGAGGGCCAGGGCGCCCAGGACGCGGCCGTGGGCGACGAGCGGTACGGCCAGGCAGGAATGGGCCCCGGCCTCCGCGAGGGCGTTCGCGGCGTGGGCCGGGGCGAGGTGGGGCAGGTCCCGGGCGGTGACACGGGTGGCGAAGACCGGGCGGCCGGTGGTGACGCACCGGGCGACCAAGTGGTGCGGCGCGAACCGGGCGACGTACCCGACGGGGAGGGAGACGGCCGGGGCCGGATGGGCGACGACCGCCAGGGTGCGCATGGCCATCGGGCTGCCCGGTCTCCGGCCGGGGTCGCCGCCCTGGAGCGCCGCGTCGAGGAGGTCGACCGCGGCGAGGTCCGCGACCTCCGGCACGCAGACACGGGCGAGTTCGTCGGCGGTGGTGGCCGAATCGAGGGTCGTCCCGATGCGCGCCGAGGCGTCGGCGATCAGGGCCAGCCGCTGCCGCGCGGTGGCGGCCTCCGCGGAGGCGCGGTGCTGCGGGGTGACGTCGATGAGTTCGATCGCGACCCCGAGCGGTTTCCCGGCCCTGTCCTCCAGCCGGTAGTACGAGACCGACCACGCGTGCTCGCGGCCCGGGTCGGAGGGGGTGGGCGCGAGGATGAGCTGGTTCAGCAGCGGGTCGCCGCTGTCCAGTACGCGGCGCATCGCGGTCTCGGCCCAGACGGCGTCCATGAAGACCAGCACCTCACGGACGGTCCGGCCGATCTGCTGCTCGGCGGGGCGGCCGTTCATGCGCTCCAGCGTGGGGTTGACCACGAGGTACCGCAGGTCGGTGTCCACGATGCCCAGCCCGATCGGGGACTGCGAGACCAGCCGGGCGGACAGCGCGAGGTCGCGCTCCATGGTCCGCAGGACGGCCCGGTCGGCGGCGATGCCCAGCGCGTAGTAGTCCCCGTGCGCGCCTTCCAGCCGCATGTTGCGGAACTCGACCAGGCGGGAGCTGCCGTCCTTGTGGCGGACGGGGAAGGCGCCGGCCCACCCCGTGCCCTCCGTCATCACCTCGGCGAACAGCGCGGTGACGACGTCCCGGTGCTGTTCGTCGACCATCAGCCGGGCCGCGTACCGGCCCACGGCCTCCTGGGCGCTGTAGCCGAAGACCTGCTGTGCCTGCGGGCTCCAGAAGACCACGCGTCCCCGCGCGTCCAGCACCACCGCGGAGACGCTCAGCGAGTCCAGCAGGCCGCCGGACGGAGCGAGGGTCTCGTGACCGGCGCTTCCCGTGAAGGCTTCGGCAGACTCCACCGTCGACGCCTCCTCTCGCCTCACCCCCGCGCTCCCGGCCGAGACCGCTGCTTACCCACCATCGTCTCGCGCCCCGGCCGGGTCGGCAGGTCCGCCGAGTGCGGCTCACCGTCCCACGGGCCGCCCTCAGTCGATCCCGTACCGCGCCGCGATGCCGTCGATCACGAGTTCGAGACCCTCCGCGAAGTGCTGCTCGTAGTCCGCGAAGATCTCGGCGCCCGCGGCGGCCGAGAGCGGGAAGTGGCTCGCAAAGTACGCGGCGCGCGTGGGGGCCGAGGGCGCGCACCGGATCCCGTAGCGAGCGGGACCCGAACGCCCGTCCAGGGGCCCGGGAAGCGACGGCCAGTAGGTGTTGACGGCTCGGTGTTCACCACCGCGACGCTCGAGTCGACCGGATCGGCCTTGAGGGAGTCGCGTCTGCGGGGCCTCGGTGGTGACGGCGGCGCGCAGGGCGATCTGCTGCTGGAACGTCACACCGTGCCGGGCCAGGACATGCTCCCGGCGGGCATCAAGGCGGCGGCACGTCCTGGCCCTGCCGCCCACGAGTCCGGGGCCCGGCCGGCCGCCGGCCTGGACCGGAGCTGCCGTCAGGCGCCCCGGCACGCGGCGATCGTGTCGCCGACGCGCACTGTCGACGAGCTGGTCGCCAGGCGCCTGCTCGTCGCCGACGGCGCGCGCCTTCGCCCCACGGAGGCGGGGCGCGAACTGCTCGCCGCGGTCGGCGCGGAGACCGCTCCCCACACCGGCCGCATCTGGGACGGGATACCCGCCGAGGACCTGGCAGCCGCCGGCCGCGTACCCGCCCTCGTCACCGAGCGCGCCAGCACGGATCTCGCGGCACTGAGCGCCCGCGCACGCCCAGCCTTCCGAGCACAGCACGAGTTCAGCCGGAGGGCGTGACCGGGGACCACACGCCGAACCACTGCTCGGCGCCGTACTCCTCGAACCGCTCCACCTCGGTGAACCCCAGCTTGGCCGCGAGGCGCATCGAGCGGTTGTTCGCGGTCTGGGTGCAGAGCACCACCGGCTCGCCGGGAAACGCGTCGGCGAACCAGTCGAGTGCCGCCGCGCACGCCTCGGCGGCGTACCCGCATCCCCATGCATCCGGCAGGAACATGTAACCGAGCTCGGCCTCCCCGGCATCCGGACCGACGTGCCCCGGACGCTCCGGGTCGCGCCGTTCGAGCGTGATCGTGCCGATCATCGCTCCGTCGAGGTCGATCACGAAAAGACCGGGGCGCCGCCCGGGCACGTCAGGCACCGCGTGTTCGAGCTCGTCGCGCGGTCGAGGGCCACCGAGGTAGGTGCGCACCTCCGGCGATGCGAACAGCTCGATGAACGCCGCACGGTCGCGGGCCTCGGACTCGCGGAGCACGAGCCGTTCGGTCCTTGTCGGGGCAGGGGGCCAGGCGACGGGGCCGAGTCCAGGCATGGCGGGCAACCTATCGCACACCCCGACGGCGCACCCTGGGCGAATCCGGTCGGCGCGGGCCTCCGGGACGCCGACCGCGACCGGGTCGAGGCACAACCGCAACCGCAACCGCTCCAAGGTGCACCGGTGTCCGCCGCGGCGGAGGCTGGAGACATGGATGTGCCCACGCAGGCGGTGTGGACGGGCTGGATCACGTTCGGCTCGGTCAGCATGCCGGTGCAGTTGTTCCCGGCCACACGACGACATGGTGTGGATCTGCACGAGGCGCACGCCGCGGACGGCTCCCCCGTCGAAAACCGGCGTGTATGCCGGGCCGAGCACCGCGAGGTCGACCAACGTGAGATCACGACGGGGTACGAAACCCCTGACGGGCACATGGTGGCGCTCGAAGAAGCAGATCTCACCGCCCTGCCGCTGCCCAGCAGGCACGTCATCGACGTCCTCGGATTCGTCCCCGTCGACGGCCTGGACCCGATCCTGTTCTCACACGCCTACTACGCCGCACCGCACGGGCAGGCCGGGCAGCGGCCATACGCGCTGCTGGTGGCCGCGCTGACCTGGATCGAGCGCGCGGCTGTGGCCAAGGTGACGCTGCGCACCAGGGAACGCCTGGCAGCAGTCTGGCCGCGCCGGGACACCCTGGTCGTCCAGACACTTCTGTGGCCCGAGGAAGTCCGCGAACCCGGGAACATCCCATCGACCACGTCGGTGACCGGGCAGGAACTGGAGCTCGCCTCCCTGCTGATGGCCCAGATGTCCGATGTCGACCTTGCCGACCTGCACGACGACTCCGCCGCAGCACTGGAGCAGTTGGCGGCGGCGAAGGAATCCGGAGGCCGGCTGCCCCAGACCGCCGAGCCCGAGCCGGCGGTGGACTTGCCGGCCGCGCTGAGGGAGAGCCTGCGCAGAGCCGCCGGCCAGAGCCGCACACCAGGCTGAGCAGCAGCCTCCGACGCGGGCCGACTCTCCATCCTTCGACAACGCCAACGGGCTCGTCCGCCGCGAGGTCCCGCGTAGTGGAATATTCAACTAACCGGGACGGTTGGAGCAGCCGGTGGCTTCACAACGAGGCGCCGGAGGAGGTCACAGGTGGACACGACGTACTACGAGCACGGAACCCCGGCGGAGCGCTGGGAGCGGGCGCGGATGTTCTTCGACGCCCGGGACTACGCCGCCGCGGCCCGCGTGCTGGACGGGCTGGTCGAGGAGGTGCCGGAGCAGACCGGACCCCGGCTGCTGCTGGCGCGCGCCTACTACCACTCGGCCCAACTGCGCCGGGCCGAGGCCCAGTTGCGCATCATCGTCGAGCGCGACCCGGTGGAGCACTACGCCCGGCTGATGCTCGGCCGCACCCTTCAGCGGCAGGGCCGCCCGGGCGAGGCCGAGACGCACCTGCGTGTCGCCTCCGCCCTGGCGGGCGACTTCGGGGAACGAGGCGAATAGGACCGCAGGCGCACCCGGACCGGTCAGAGGGAGGCCGCCGGGTGGAGGAGCAGGAACAGGGTGACCGCGGAGTTCGCCGAGGACACCGCGGACACCGACGCACCGGCGGCGGCGCCCCACACGGCGGCGCCGACCGCCGTGAAGACCGACGGCCGGTCGCGGCCCGCCGGTGCCGGCGCCAGCAGGGCGGCGACCCGGCGCGGCACCGGACCGCCGGCGGCCACCGCGGCGAGGGTGGGCGCGGGCGCGCCGGACGACAGAAGGGCCGCCCTGCCGATCGCCCGCGCCACCACGCGCCGGTCGCCCACCGCGCGGGCCGCGTCCTCGTCGGCCCAGCGCTCGGCGGTGTAGGCGACGGCCGAACGCAGCGGCCGCAGAAAGGGGTTGGCGCGGGCCGCCAGGTGGACGGTGAGCAGGTGACGGTGGTGGCGGGCCGCCAGGTGGGCGCGTTCGTGCGCGAACAGGGCACGCCGTTCGTCCGGGGCGAGGCCATCGAGCAGTGCCGTGGTGACGACGATCCGGTCGTGGCTGCCGGGCAGGGCGTAGGCGTACGGCGTGCTGTCGGGCAGGACCACGACGGGTGCGCCGCGCAGCCCGGTCAGGGCCCGGCGGGCACGGCGGGCCACCCGCCGGTGGCGCCACAGGGTGTGCCCGCAGGCCACCGCGACCAGTCCGAGGGCGGGGATCGCCGCCCTTCCCGTGACCCGGTCGCGGGAGAGGGCCGCCCTGATCCCGGGATCGGCCCAGCCGTCCGGAACCGGGCCGCCGGTCAGCCCCGCGGCGCCGACGACCGTCAGCAGGGCGAGGCACAGCGTGCTGCATCCGCCCATGACGGCGGCCACCAACGTCAGCAGCCGGGTCGCCGTGCGCGGGTGCAGGCGCGGCGCGGCCAGGCGTGCGACGGGCCACGCGGACAGCGGCAGCACCAGCGGCAGTAAGACGTAGAGCCCCATGAGGCGTCAGTGTCCCGTACCGTCGCCCCTCGGGTGCCGGGCGCCGTCGTCCTTGTCCGCGGCGTCGGCCGTGTCCAGCAGGGCGCGCAGCACTTGCTCGTCGCCGGGGGGCAGCGCGGTGACGAAGCTGGTCAGCACTGCCTCGCGGTCGCGTTCGCCGTCCAGCAGCCGGCGCATCCGGAGCGCCGCGAGACGGGCGACGTCCGCGGTCGGGGTCCACACGAAGGAGCGGCCGCGGCGCTCGCGGGAGACGACGTGCTTGGCGAGCAGCCGGGTCAGGATGGTGACGACGGTGGTGTAGGCGAGGTCGCCGCCGAGCCGCTGCCGCACCCAGGCCGCGGTGACCGGGGCGTCCGCCTCGCGGAGCGCGCCGAGCACCTGGCCCTCCAGCTCACCCTGCCCGCGCCGGGCGCGCCGGTGCGGTGTCGTCATATACGTCTCCCTCCGGCGTCGGCGTGTCGCACCACGCTACTTCACACCGGGGACGCGGCCGGGGGCCGCACGCCGGTGCCGTACGCCCGCCGCTGCGGACCGGACCCGTACAAGCGCCGGTTCGGGCCAGGCTGGTGGCTTGCCTGCGCCGGGCGGACCGGGCCGGCCGGGCTCCGTGGCATCCTGGCGTGATGGCTTCCCCCCGCGCGCGTACGCCCCTGGCCGAGCAGGTCGACGAACTCCTCGCCGACGGCGGCCCGTTGCCCATCGTCGCCGCCGGCGACCCGGTGCTGCGGTGCCCCGCAGAACCGTTCGACGGCCAGCTGGAGCCCGAGCTGCTGACCCGCTTCGTCCGGGCCATGCGCCAGACCATGCAGGCCGCACCGGGCGTGGGACTGGCCGCGCCGCAGGTCGGGGTGGGGCTGCGGATCGCGGTCGTGGAGGACCCGGCGCCGGTGCCGGAGGAGGTGCGCGAGGCACGCGGACGGGTTCCGCTCCCCTTCCGTGTGCTGGTCAATCCGTCGTACGAGGCCGTAGGCACCGAGCGCGCCGCGTTCTACGAGGGCTGCCTGAGCGTTCCGGGCTGGCAGGCCGTGGTGGCCCGGCACGCCGAGGTGCGGCTGCGGGCGCTGGACGAGCACGGGAGCGCGGTGGACGAGGTGTTCTCGGGCTGGCCCGCCCGGATCGTCCAGCACGAGACCGACCACCTCGAAGGGACCCTCTACCTCGACCGCGCGGAACTGCGCTCCCTGTCCTCCGACGACGCGATGGCGCACCGCTGGACCCAGCCGACCCCGGAGCGGGCCGCGCGGGCCCTCGGCTTCGAGCTGCCGTAGGACGGCGCGCGGTCAGCCCCGGTAGGCCTCGAGGAGGCGGAGCCACACCTCGCTGATCGTCGGATAGGACGGGACCGCGTGCCACAGACGGCTCACGGGAACCTGGCCGGCGACGGCGACGGTGGCCGAGTGGAGCAGTTCGCCGACGCCGGGGCCGACGAAGGTGACACCGCGCAGGATCTCCTCGTCGAGGTCGACGACCATGCGGGCGCGGCCGCGGTAGCCCTCGCCGTACAGGCCGGCCCCGGCGACCGAGGAGAGGTCGACGTCGACGGCCCGTACCCGGTGGCCGGCCTGTTCGGCTTCGGCCAGGGACAGGCCCACGGCCGCGGCCTCCGGGTCGGTGAAGACGACCTGCGGTACGGCGTGGTGGTCGGCGGTGGCGGCGTGCGCGCCCCACGGGTCCGTCTCCACCGGGCGCGCACCGGCCGCGCGGGCGCCGATCGTGTCGCCCGCGACCCGGGCCTGGTACTTGCCCTGGTGGGTGAGGAGCGCGCGGTGGTTCACATCGCCGCACGCGTACAGCCAGGTGCTGCCCTGCACGCGCAGGGTGTCGTCGACCGGCAGCCAGGAGCCGGGCTCGAGGCCCACCGTCTCCAGGCCGATGTCGTCGGTGCGCGGTGCGCGTCCGGTGGCGAAGAGGATCTCGTCGGCCTCGATCCGGTCGCCGGCGCCGGTGACGGCCACGACGGTGCCGTTCTCGCGGGCGACCGACTCCACCGCGGTGCCGGTGCGGATGTCGGCGCCGGCCTCGGCGAGGGCGTCGGCGACCAGTTCGCCGGCGAAGGGTTCCATACGGGGCAGCAGCCCCTTGCCCCGGACCAGGACGGTGACCTGTGAGCCGAGCGCCTGGTAGACGGTGGCCATCTCGGTGGCGACGACACCTCCGCCGACGATGATCAGCCGACCGGGCACCTGCTCGGCGCCGGTGGCCTCGCGGCTGGTCCACGGCTTGACGGAGTCGAGTCCGGGCAGGTCCGGCAGCAGGGCGCGGGTTCCGGTGCACACGGCGACGGCGTGTCGCGCGGTCAGTGTCCTGCGCGTGCCGTCGGGGCCGTCGACCGTGACCGTGTTCGGGCCCGCCAGGCGGCCGTGCCCGCGGTGGAGGTCGGCGCCGATGCTCTCGACCCACCGCACCTGGCCGTCGTCGTGCCAGTGCGAGGTGTACTCGTCCCGGCGGGCGAGGACCGCGGCGGCGTCGAGGGGACCGCGCACCGCCTGGCTCAGGCCCGGCAGCCGGCGGGCGTCGGCGCGGGCGATGACCGGGCGCAGCAGGGCCTTGCTCGGCATGCACGCCCAGTACGAGCACTCGCCGCCGACCAGTTCGCTCTCCACGATCGCGGTGGACAGGCCGGCCGCCCGGGTGCGGTCGGCCACGTTCTCACCCACGGGTCCGGCGCCCAGCACCACGACGTCGTACGCGATGGTTTCCGTTTCGGTCATGGGGTCAGTCTGGTGGGTGGTGTGCGCCCTGGCCACACGGGTACGTGCGCGGAATACCCGTAGGGTCGGCCGTGTTGTGCCCACGGCTTCGCCCCACGCCGGTAAGCCGACACCCGGAAGCACCAGGAAGAGGGATACGCCATGAGCAGCACCGTGGAGCTCACCAAGGAGAACTTCGACCAGACGGTCACGGACAACGAGTTCGTCCTGATCGACTTCTGGGCGTCCTGGTGCGGGCCGTGCCGGCAGTTCGCCCCGGTGTACGAGAAGGCGGCCGAGGACAATCCGGACCTGGTGTTCGGCAAGGTGGACACCGAGGCCCAGCCGGAGCTGGCGGCGGCCTTCGGCATCCAGTCCATTCCGACGCTGATGATCGTCCGTGACCAGGTCGCCGTGTTCGCGCAGCCGGGTGCGCTGCCCGAGGCCGCCCTCACGGACGTGATCGGGCAGGCCCGCAAGCTGGACATGGACGAGGTCCGCAAGGCGGTCGCGGAGCAGCAGAACGGTCAGTAGGCCGAGTGACCGGTATCGCGGTTCAGCTGGATTCGCGGTGGATCACCGTCGCGCCCAGCACCGCGTGCCGTTCGGGTGGGGCGGCGGGGTCGCGTACGGCGCGGTCGACCAGTTCGGCCACGTCGCGGCCTGAGGGCAGATCGATGTGGACGGTGCTCAGCCGGGGCCGCAGCAGCCGCCCGAGCATGAGGTCGTCGGCGCCGATCAGGGCCGTCTCCTCGGGGACGCGTACGCCCGCGTCCTGCAGGGCGCGCATCAGCAGCATGGCGTACTCGTCGTTGTAGGCGAACACCGCGTCGAGGCCCAGGTCGCGCCAGCGGGCGGCGAGGTGGGCGGCGGACCGCTCGTCGTAGCCGAGGGGCAGTTCGGTCACGCTGCCCTCGGTGCCGCGCAGGGCTCGCCGTACGCCGGCGAGCCGGGGCCGGGAGAACGTGTCCAGTCCGCGTTCCTCGGGCACGACGACACCGATGCGGCGCCGGCCGCGGGCGTGCAGGTGGGCGCCGGCCCGGTGGCCGACGCTCTCGTGGTCCATGATCAGGGCGTGGGCGCCCTCGACGGGTTCGGGGCCCAGGGTGACGACGGCACGCGCGCCGGAGCGTTTGAGCACCGCCACTCCCGTGGGTCCGAGCCCCACGCCGGACACCAGGACGGCCACCGGGCGCAGTTCGGCCCAGGCCCGTGCGGCCGCGTCACCGGGCAGGCAGGCGGTGGCGTGCTGCACGACGGTGTAGTCCAGGAGGCCGAGCGCCCACTGGAGTTCTTCCAGGAAACGGCTGTAGAGCGGGCCGGCCGGGAGGGCCGGGGCGGGGATCAGGACCATACGGCTGTGCCCCGCGCGCAGGCTGCGCGCCGCCGCGTGCGGCACGTACCCGAGTTCCTCGGCGGCCTCGTGGACCCGGCGGCGGGTGGGCTCGCTGATACGAACGGCTCGGGTGTTGTTCAGAACGTAGGAGACGGTCGCGCGCGAGACGCCGGCCAGTCGGGCCACGTCGGCGCTCGTGGGCACGGAGCGCGGATCGGGCGTCGGGGGCGCGGCGGGTTTCGGAATCTGCACCATGACGTATCGCATCTTGGCAGAAGCGGGGGACTGTCCGTCCGGTGAACTCCCCTATTACTGACGCAAGTTGAAACGGCAACAGATGCGGGGCGGGGTGAACGGGCGCGCGGAGGAACGGGGTGCGCAGGTCGCGTCAACGGGCCGGGGGGCCCGTGCGATGCCTGGGGGCGGGGGCAAGAACGCGGGCGCCGAAGGAGACCGTCTGCGAGAAGCGCACTCGCGCCCGGCGCCCACGCGCCGGAAAGCCGACCGGTCACGGCAGTGGGGCACCCCTGGCGCGGTCGCCCAGCTCTCAACCGGCGGAGGTGCGGCGGGGGCGCGGGGCGACGGGCCGACGGGCCGGCGTGTCCCCGGCCAGCCACTCCCGGAGCCGACGTCCCCGCCGGCGGCCGCGCACGGCCGCCCGGACCGGTTCCCCGTTCTCAGCCGGCCGGTTCCGTGGAGGTGATGCGCGCCACCAAGTCGTGCCAGCCCGCCTGCAGCCGCTCCATCGGCATCTGGCACTGCCTGGTCAGGTGGTGGATGAGGGCGGGCTCGAGGTAGCCCATCAGGGTGTGGGCGAGGAGCTCGCTGTCCGCGCCCGGTGCCGCCTGTCGCAGCAGCATCGCCACATGGGCGTACTGGACCTGGCGTGGGGGTACGGCGAAGCGGCGGGCCGGGCCCGGGTCGGCCGCCAGTTGCAGTTCCAGTTCGTCGGCCGCGCGGCGCAGCGCCATGCAGCCGAAGGCCCTCAGCCGCTCGGCGGGCGGCGCGCCGGGCCCCATGGGAGGGGGCCCGCTGAGGAACGCGGCCTGGAACTTCCGCTCCGAATGGTCCAGCAGCGCCCTGAGCAGACCGGTGCGGTCGCCGAAGCGGCGGAAGACCGTCCCCTTGCCCACCTCGGCCGCCGCGGCGACCGCCTCCATCGTGACGCCCGCCGCGCCGTGCTCCGCGACCAGGCGTGCGGCGGCGTCGAGCAGCCGGGCCCGGTTGCGGGCCGCGTCGGCCCGCAGGCACGGCTCGTCCTCACCGGTGCCGAATTCGAGCAGTACCGGCTGCACCGACAGCTCCCGGGTCTCCTGAGGTTCTTGAGGCTCCTGGGGCTTCGGAAGGGGCGGCAGGGGGCGGGACATGAGGACAGCGTAAGGCATGGGGAACAGAACTGGACCGCGGTCCGCTTAGGGTGATAGAAAAATAAACGGACCTCGGTCCGGATCCCTAACAGTTTTTGTGTCACCCCCCTTGGAGTCCCCCATGTCTGTCCGCATCCTCGCGCTCGTCGGCAGCCTCCGCGCCGGCTCGCACAACCGCCAGCTCGCCGAGGCCGCCATCAAGCTCGCCCCCACGGGCGCCGAGGTCGCGCTGTTCGAGGGCCTGGCCGAGGTCCCGTTCTACAACGAGGACCTCGACGTCGAGGGCAGCGTGCCGGCCGCGGCCGCCAAGCTGCGCGAGGTCGCCGGCGCCTCCGACGCCTTCCTGCTGTTCTCCCCCGAGTACAACGGCACCATCCCGGCCGTCCTGAAGAACGCCATCGACTGGCTGTCCCGCCCGTACGGCGCCGGCGCCTTCGTGGGCAAGCCCGTCGCCGTCGTCGGCACCGCCTTCGGCCAGTACGGCGGCGTGTGGGCGCAGGACGACACCCGCAAGGCCGTGGGCATCGCCGGCGGCAAGGTGATCGAGGACATCAAGCTCTCCATCCCCGGCTCCGTGACCCGCTTCGCGGAGACCCACCCGGTCGACGACGCCGAGGTCGCCGCCCAGCTCACCGAGGTCGTCGCGCGGCTGCACGGCCACACCGGTGACGCCGCTGCCGCCTGAGCGTCCCCGGAAGGGGTCGGTGCCCGCCGGGCGCCGGCCCCTTCCCGCTTTCACGAGCCGGCGTTCCACCGGGCTACGGGCAGGACTCCCCGAACTTGACCGCCGTGAAGGACACCGGCTGCCCCTTCAGTCGGGCCCCCGGACCCGGAGTCTGGGAGCACACCTGCCAGTTGCTCTCCATCAGCACCCAACGGTGGTGGGCCGACGCGTCCTTCACCGTGAGCGACGTGTTCGCGGCGAGCGCGGCCCGAGCCGCCTTCACCGACCTCCCCTTGAAGTCGGGCATCCTCCCGCCCGTGACCGACGGCGCGGCCTGGTCCCTGGCGGGGCAGGACTCCTCCAGCTTGACCGCGCCGAAGTCCAGGGTCGTACCGGTCGAGACCGTCGTACCGGCCGCCACGTTCTGGCTGCACACCTTCCAGTTCCGGTCGAAGGCCTGCATCCGGCCGCGCCCCAGGGCGTCGTGCGACCTCAGCGAGCGAAAGCCCCGTTCCCGGGCGGCGTCCTGCGCGGACTGCAACCCCATACCGACGAAGACCGGCACCACCTTCCGCTGGAGCCCGCCCGGCTTTCCGTGCCGCCCCGGCCCGCCGCCGTCCGCCGGGTCGCAGGCGACGAGGGCAGCGGCCGCGGCACACGCCAGAACAGCGGCGACAAGACGAGTTCGCACGTATTCCCCCCAAGTGCTGCCGGTACAGGCGAATAACGGTAGTCCCCACTGGAAAGAGGGGGGAAACCCCACCGTCCGGTCCCGGACACGTTGCTGCGAACGCGTCAACGGTATGTTGGACAGGCCAAGTACCTGTACAGGGCGAGGAACGGTCGGAATGAACGGGGCATGTCGACCTGGCGCGTGCGGCTTCAAGTCGCCTACGTGGCCCGGCCGTTCCCGCGGTTTCTCCGCCCGTCACGACGCCGTAACGCGCGGCACCCCTCTGCCGTGGATCAGCAGACGCATCCGAAAGGACCTGTTCGTGACGAGTCAGCAGCGCACCGGTTCACGTCGCCGCTCCTTCAATGTCTCGGTCGGCACCGTGGGTGCGGTCGCGATGGCGATAGCCCTCAGCGGGTGCTCCAGCGGCCCGGACTACCAGGGCACCTGCGTGGACAAGCTGACGCAGAAACGCGTGGCGGACAGTCACTGCAACCCCGGTGGAGCCGGTGGGGCCGGCGGTGGGGCGGGTGGGACCGGCGGAAAGAACTACGGCTGGTGGTACACCCCGCGCGGCAAGAACGCCCCCGCCGTCGGGCAGAAGGTCGATCTGAGCAAGGGCAGCGGCTCGTTCACCGCGCCGAAGTCGGGCAACGTCGTCCGCGGCGGCTTCTCCGCCAAGGGCGGATCGGTCGGCGGCTGATCCATGAGACGCGAACCCCGCACGCCGAGGCCCGGCTGGGAGCGGACGGTGCTCCAGTCCGGCCTTCCGTTCCACACCGAAACCCTGCCCGACGGCCGCACGTTGCCCTACTGGAACGAGAGCGCCGCCTACGTGCTCACCCCGCACGAGGTGGACCACCTGGAGGACGTCACCGAGGAACTGCACGCGATGTGCGTGGCGGCGGCCCGGCACGTCCTGGAGAAGGACGACGTCGAACGCCTCGGCATCGACCCCCGCTGGACGAGACCGATGCTCGAAACCCTCGAGGACGAGTCACCGAGCATCTACGGCAGGTTCGACCTCGCCTGGGACGGCACGGGCGACGCCAAGCTGTACGAGTACAACGGCGACGTTCCGGCGGCGCTGCTCGAGGCGGCGGTGCTCCAGTGGCAGTGGCTGGAGGACGTGCACCCGGACCGCGACCAGTTCAACACGATCCACGAACGCCTGGTGCGGACATGGCAGAGCCTTGCCCCGCGGCTGGGCGGCCGGGTCCACTTCGCGCACTGCGTCGACGAGCCCGACGAGGACATCATCACGACCGCGTACCTGAGGGACACGGCCGTCGAGGCGGGTCTTCCCACGGTGGGTCTGACGATGGAGGACATCGGCTGGCACAGCGGCATGGGCCGCTTCGTGGATCTCAGCGACGCCCCCATCGAGTCCTGCTTCAAGATGTACCCGTGGGACTGGGCGTTCGAAAGCCTCTACGCGCCGCAGTTGGAGGCCGCGCCCTGTTCGACGCAGTGGCTGGAGCCGATGTGGAAGGCGCTGCTGTCCACGAAGGGGATCCTCGCGGTGCTGTGGGAGCTGTACCCCGGGCACCCGAACCTCCTGCCGTCCTACCTCGACGGCCCCCGTGGCCTGGCCGAGTGGGTCGCCAAGCCCCTGTGGGGCTGGGAGGGCGCGTCGATCAAGGTCCGTTCGGCGGAGCACCACTTCGACCAGGCGGGTTCGTTCGACGACGGGCCTTTCCTGTTCCAGGAGTTCCACCGGCCGCCGTCCTTCGACGGCAACCACATGGTGATCGGCTCGTGGGTCGTCGGCGGCAGGTCGGCCGGGATCGGCATCCGCGAATCCGACGAGATCGTCACGGATCGCCGGGCCCGTTTCGTTCCCCACCTCATCGACGCGCCGCGTTCCACTCCGGAACAGGTCGCGCAGTGGCTGCGGAACGGCTGACCGACGAGCCGCCGGTCACGCCGGCAACAGGCTGACGCCGAGGGCGATCAGGACCGCCACCTTGGCGATCTCCAGGGCCACGTAGGCGAGGTGGCCGCGCGAGCGCGGCCGGTCCTCGCCGGTCTCCTCACCGGCCAGGACCATGTCGGACCTGCGGTTGAGGCGGGGGCGTACGAAGACCAACTGGGCGAGCAGCAGCACGGCGACGGCCGCGGTCAGCCCGACGGCCCCGGCCGGCGGCCCGCCCGCGGCGACCGCGACGATCACCACGACGGCCAGGGCGGCCTCGACGAGGTTCAGCGCCCGGAAGACCAGCCGTCCGATGCCCAGTCCGATCGGGATGGTCACGCCGGGCGCGCGGAACTTCAGCGGGGCCTCCAGGAACGAGATGGCCAGCACCATGCCGAGCCAGACGAACGTGACCGCGCTCGCAAGGGCGGCCGCCGTGGTGTTCATCGATGTGTCACCTTTCTCAGGGATGTGCGGCGCGTGCGGGAACCACCGGGGCAACCGGCCACGTCACCCGCCCGGCGCCGGCGCAGGCGCCGCCCCCGTCGGGCGGGCGGCCAGGTGGGCCAGGCAGGAGTCGGGTTCCACGAACGGTTCCAGACCCGTCGCCGCAAGCGGTGCCCGCAGTTCGGCCAACGCGCCCTGCATCAGGCCCAGATGGATCGGGCACACCAACTGACTGTGTTCCTCGGCCAGTTCGAGGAAGGGGCAGTGGCGCAGCCGGATCCGCTCCGGTGGCTCTGCGGCGTCGCCGCCCTCGGGCTCCGGGGCGAAGCCCAGGTCGTCCAGGAGGGCGACGAGCCGGGCCGCCGCCCGCTCGGCCGTGGGCGGTGGCGAGGGCGGCAGCGGATCGACCAGGAACCCGCCCCAGGCGCGGCCGGCCTCCGTCGCGGCCTCCCGGGCCCCGGGCCCCTGGGACGCCAGTTGCCCGAGCAGGATCTGCGCCAGGAGCCGGTAACTGCGCATGCCCCGGCGGTCCATGCCGGGCCGGGGGGCGTAGACGGTCCGGGGCCGGCCTGGCCCCGAGGGTTCCTCGACCTGGCGTACGACGACGCCCTCGGCCACCAGGGCGTCGAGATGGAAGCGCACGGTGTTGGGGTGCAGCCCGATCCGCTCGGCGGCCTCCGCGACGCCCAGCGGCCCGGCCGCGGCCCGCAGCATGTCCAGCACCTCGCGTCGGCGGGGGCTCTCCCGTGGGGTGGTCACGTCCACTCAGCTCTTTTCACCCGAGGCTCTTCACCGGCAGCAATTTTCACGAATCCTACATGTAATAATCGTAGGCCCGGGTGGCAGCCCCGGGGGAACGAGATGAGGGGTGCACGATGACATCGCCTTCCGAGCACGGCACCGGGCCGGCCGACCGCGCGACGCCGGGGCCCGGACCGGAACCGGAACCGCGGGTCCTCTGCGACGCCCGGGCGCTGGCCGACACCCCGCCGGTACCGGGCGGCGTGCTGTGGAAGCTGGACGAGTCCGGACGCCAGCTCGACGCGAACGTCGTGCGGCTGGCGCCCGGCACGGGCGTGGCGCCGCACCGCGAACCGGACCTGGACGTCCTGCTGTTCGTCGTCGCGGGCAGCGGCGTACTCGGCGCGGGCACCGGCGACGAGCCGCGTCACCTGACGGAGGGCGCGACGCTCTGGCTGCCGCACGGCTCCACCCGCAGCCTCACCGCGGGCCCGGAGGGACTGGCCTACCTCACCGTCCACCGGCGCCGCCCCGGCATGCAGATCCGCCGCCGTGGTGAGGGTTCCTGATCAGGATCTAGTGCCGCGGCAGGTGACGTTTGCCCGTCAAGGAGCGGCGTCCGGTGCGTGCTCTGGGGGCCCCTGCTCGAAGAGCTTGGGGGAGTGCCGGGCGTCGCGACGGGGCAAACGTTGCCTGTCGCGGCACTAGGGTTCCCCCGTGACTGCCTTTACCGATGACACCGATGAGAGCGTGCCCGGCCGGTTCGGCCCCACCGCCACCACCGAGGCCGACCCGCGCGAGGTCGGCCGCGTGCACACCGAGTACGCGCCCGCGCACGACGGCGACCCGGACCCCGGGGAGATCGTCTGGACCTGGGTGCCCTTCGAGGAGAACGACGGCCGGGGCAAGGACCGGCCGGTACTGGTGGTGGCCCGGGAGGCCGCCGGGACGCTCCTGGCCGTGCAGCTGTCCAGCAAGGCGCACGACGGCGACCGCGAGTGGGTCGCCATAGGCAGCGGCCCCTGGGACCGGTCGGGGCGGGACTCATGGGTGGACGTCGACCGGGTGCTGCGGCTGCACGAGGACGGCATGCGCCGTGAGGCGTGCGCGCTGGACCGGATGCGGTTCGGGCTCGTCGTGCACCGCCTGCAGGAGCGCTACGGCTGGAGCTGACGCGCGGGCCGGGCGCCGCGGCGCGCACATCACCCGGTCGGAGTAGCACCGGACACGGGGCCCGGAGTGCCCGCAGGACTCCCGGGCGGGCGGCGAACCCACGCGGACCCGCGCGAAGACTGTCGGGTCCCGGCACCGCGGGTCGGCGTCGGAAATATCGCGGATACGGAGATTCAGCGCCACGATTGTCGCGAATTGCACCCTTGTGCGAATCGGTCGGAGGGTTTTGGCTGGGACGGTGCGGCCCCGGCCCGGCCCTCCGACCGCCGGGCCGGTGGCATGGTGGAATCTCAGGAGGATCCCGACATGTCCGATGCGCAACCCACCTCGGCGGGCGGCCGTACGCAGTGGCGTACCGCCGTCTCCGAGGCCGAGGCGGAGGCTCTGGTCAGCGGCATCTGCTTCAAGACCGGACCGCCCCGCACCCTCGGGGTCGAAGTGGAATGGCTCGTCCACGAGCTGCGCTCGCCGCGGCTCCCCGTAGCACCCGAACGTCTCGAAGCGGCCTACGCCGCACTGCGGACCATGCCCCTGAGGTCGGCGTTCACCGTCGAACCCGGTGGCCAGCTCGAATTGAGCTCGCCGCCCGCCGCCTCCCTGATGGAGTGCATCGGTACCGTATCCGCCGACCTCGACACCGTCCGCGCCGCACTGGCCAGGGACGGACTCCGTCTCGTCGGTGTCGGCCACGATCCCTGGCACACCCCCCGCAGATTCCTGCGCGAGCGGCGCTACGACGCCCTGGAGGCCTCCCTGGACCGCAGTGGTCCGGCCGGCCGGCACATGATGTGCGCCTCGGCGTCCGTGCAGGTCTGCGTGGACGCCGGTCACGAGGAGCCGGGACCGCTCGGCCACGGGCGCCGCTGGTGGCTGGCGCACCATCTGGGCGCGGTGCTGGTGGCCGCGTTCGCCCACTCCCCGCTGGTGGCGCGGCGGCCCACCGGCTGGCGCTCCACCCGGCAGCTGATATGGATGGAGATCGGCCCCGGCCGGGCCGGCGCCCCGTCCCTGAACGGCAGTCCCCGCGCCGCCTGGGCCCGGCACGTGCTGGACGCGCCGGTGATGTGCGTACGGCACGAGGACCGGCCGTGGGAGGTGCCCGACGGGCTCACCTTCCGCAGGTGGATCAGCTCGTGCCGGCCGAGGCCGCCGACCCGGGAGGACCTCGACTACCACCTCACCACGCTGTTCCCGCCGGTCCGGCCGCGCGGGCACCTGGAACTGCGCATGATCGACGCGCAGCCCGGCGACGACGGGTGGATCGTGCCGCTGGCCGTCACCGCGGCGCTCTTCGACGACCCGGAGGCGGCGGAGACCGTCTACCGGGTGGTGAAGCCGCTGGCCGAGCGGTCCGGGCCGCTGCCCGCGCCGCACAATCCGCTGTGGGCCGAGGCGGCCCGCTCCGGCCTCGCCGACCCCGACCTGCGCGAGGCGGCCGTCGCCTGCTTCGCCGCCGCCCTGGAGGCCCTGCCCCGGCTCGGCGCCACCACCGGGGTCACGGACGCCGTCGCCGCGTTCCAGGACCGCTACGTACGCCGGGGCCGCTGTCCCGCCGACGACCTGCTGGACCGGCTGCGCGGCGCGGAACCGCCCCGGTCCGGCCTCCGCACCACCCGGGCAACCCGCACCGCCCACGGGAAGGACATCGCGCCATGACCGATCCCGCCCACGGCGCCGAGACACGCGACGCGGAGCCGTTCGACACCGCGACGTCCGATCCGGAGACGTTCGACGCGGAGACGCTGCGCGAGCGCGCGCTGCGCTCGCTCAGCACGGCCCGTGACCGCACCACGCTGCTGACGAGCTGCGTGGAGGAGCCCGACCTCACCGCCCAGCACTCGCCGCTGATGTCCCCGCTGGTGTGGGACCTCGCCCACATCGGCAACCAGGAGGAGCTGTGGCTGCTGCGGGCGGTCGCCGGCCGCGAGGCGATGCGCCCCGAGATCGACAGCCTCTACGACGCCTTCGAGCACCCGCGTGCCGAACGCCCCTCGCTGCCGCTGATGGCCCCCGACGAGGCCCGGGGCTACGCGTCGGAGGTGCGCGGCCGGGTGCTGGACGTACTGGAGTCCACCGCGTTCCACGGCACCCGGCTGACCGAGGCCGGCTTCGCCTTCGGCATGATCGCGCAGCACGAGCAGCAGCACGACGAGACCATGCTGATCACCCACCAGCTCCGCCGGGGCCCGCAGGCCCTGACCGCACCGGACCCGGAGCCGGCCCCGCCGTTCACCGGTCCGCCCGAAGTCCTCGTCCCCGGTGGCCCGTTCACCATGGGCACCTCCACCGAGCCGTGGGCGCTGGACAACGAGCGGCCCGCGCACGTGCGCGAGGTCGCGCCGTTCTGGATCGACACCACCCCGGTGACCAACGCCGCCTACCAGGCGTTCGTCGAGGACGGCGGCTACACCGAGCCCCGCTGGTGGGCGCCGGACGGCTGGGCCCACATACGGCGGCACGGCATCGACGCGCCGCTGTACTGGCGGCGTGACGGCGGGCAATGGCTGCGCCGCCGGTTCGGCGCCACCGAGGCCGTACCGCCCGACGAGCCGGTCCTGCACGTGTGCTGGTACGAGGCCGACGCCTACGCCCGCTGGGCCGGACGCCGGCTGCCCACCGAGGCCGAGTGGGAGAAGGCGGCGCGCCACGACCCGGTGACCGGGCGCTCGACGCGCTACCCGTGGGGCGACGCCGACCCCGCCCCGGAGCACGCCAACCTCGGTCAGCGGCATCTGCGCCCGGCGCCGGCCGGCAGCTATCCGGACGGGGAATCACCGCTCGGCGTACGGCAGTTGATCGGCGACGTCTGGGAGTGGACGGCGAGCGACCTCCTCCCCTACCCGGGCTTCACCGCGTTCCCGTACAAGGAGTACTCGGAGATGTTCTTCGGGCCGGAGTACAAGGTGCTGCGCGGCGGTTCGTTCGCCGTGGACCCGGTGGCCTGCCGGGGCACGTTCCGCAACTGGGACTACCCGATCCGGCGGCAGATCTTCTCCGGGTTCCGCACGGCCCGTTCGGAGCGCGGCTGATGTGCCGTCATCTGGCGTACCTGGGACCCGAGGAGCCGCTGGGCCGGTATCTCGTGGAGCCGCCGCACAGCCTCTACCGGCAGGCGTGGGCGCCCCGGCACCAGCGGTACGGGACGGTCAACGCCGACGGATTCGGGGTGGGCTGGTACGCGGAGGGCGACCCGGTGCCGGCCCGCTACCGCCGCGCCGGGCCCATCTGGGCCGACCTGTCCTTCGCCGACCTGTCCCGGGTCGTACGCACCTCGGCGCTGCTCGCCGCGGTGCGGGACGCGACCCTCTCGGGCGCGGACGCGGAGGCCGCGGCGGCGCCGTTCGCCGCGGGCACCTGGCTGTTCAGCCACAACGGCGCCGTCACCGGCTGGCCGGACTCGCTGGCCGCGGTGTCCCGGACCCTGCCGCCGCGGGACCTGCTGACGCTGGAGGCCCGCAACGACTCGGCGCTCGTGTGGGCGCTGGTGCTGGCCCGGCTCCGCGGCGGCGACGAGGAGGGGCAGGCACTCGCCGACACCGTCCTGGAGGTCGCCGCCGCGGCGCCCGGCTCACGGCTCAACCTGCTGCTCACCAACGGCGAGACGATCACCGCGACCGCCTGGGGCGACAGCCTGTGGTACCTGGCCGAGCCCGGCCGCCGCACGGTGGTGGCCTCGGAGCCGTACGACGACGACCCGCACTGGCGTCAGGTGCCCGACCGCACCCTGCTCGCGGCGAGCCGCACGGACGTCCTGCTCACCCCGCTCAAGGACCCCACCGAAGACCTGGCATCCGCACGATCCGAGGAGCCCCGCACGTGAGTGAGTTCCATATCACCCGCACCCTGCCCGAGGACGCCATGGCCGCGGCCCTGCGCGCCGACGTCCAGAAGGGCCTGACCTCCGACCCCAAGACGCTGCCGCCGAAGTGGTTCTACGACGCGCGCGGCAGCGAGCTGTTCGAGCAGATCACCGAACTGCCCGAGTACTACCCGACCCGCGCCGAGCGGGAGATCCTCGCCGGCCGCGCCGCCGAGATCGCCGACGCGCTGCCCGCACGCACGCTCGTCGAACTGGGCTCCGGCTCCTCGGAGAAGACGCGCCATCTGATCGACGCGCTGCGCCGGCTGCACACCTACGTCCCCGTCGACGTCAGCGACACCGCGCTGGAACAGGCCGGGCGGGCCCTGGTCGCCGAGCGGCCCGGACTGAACGTGCACGCGCTGATCGCCGACTTCACCGCGGGCCTGGCCCTGCCCCCCTCCCCCGGCCCGCGGCTGCTGGCGTTCCTCGGCGGCACAATCGGCAATCTGCTGCCCGGCGAACGCGCCGAGTTCCTGGCCTCGGTGCGCGCCCTGCTCTCCCCCGGCGACGCCCTGCTGCTCGGCACCGACCTGGTCAAGGCCGAGGACGTACTGGTCAGGGCGTACGACGACGCGGCCGGGGTGACGGCCGCGTTCAACAAGAACGTCCTGAACGTGGTCAACCGCGAGCTGGGCGCCGACTTCGATCCGGACGCCTTCGACCACGTGGCCCTCTGGGACCCGGCGAACGAGTGGATCGAAATGCGGCTGCGCTCGCGCGCCGAGCAGACGGTCAAGGTGCCGGCGCTCGACCTCGCCGTCCACTTCGCGGCGGGCGAGGAACTGCGGACCGAGGTGTCGGCGAAGTTCCGCAAGGACCGGGTGAGCGCAGAACTGGCTGCGGCGGGCCTTGAGTTGGCGAGGTGGTGGACCGACGGCGAGGAACGCTTCGCGCTGTCGCTGAGCGTGGTGGTGTGACGGGGGCGGGTCCTCCGGGCCGTTGCCCGGAGGGCCCGGTGGCCGGAGGGCCCGGTGGCCGGAGGGCCCGGTGGCCGGAGGGCCCGGTGGCCGGAGGGCCCGGTGGCCGGAGGGCCCGGTGGCCGTGCGTGGCTACCCCAGCTGATCGGTGATCCGCTGGGAGGCCCGGCGGGCCTCCGTCGGCGCGTCGCCGCCGGAGAGGACCTTCGTCATGTAGTCCTTGATCGGATTGTCGGCCTCGACCGTGGCCCACTCCGGCGTGTTGGGGGTCGCCCGGCCGTGTGCGGCGCCCGCCGCCATGGCCGCGACCCCCTCCTCGTCCGCGACGGCGGCGGCGAGTTTCGGCTTGTTGGGGACGTAGTTCATGGTGCGGGCCAGTTCGGTGTCCCACTCGGCGCCGGTGAGGGCCGCGACCACGGCCACGGCGCCGTCCCGGTCGGTGGTGTTCCGGGGCACGACGAGGTCGGAGCCACCGGTGAACACCGTGCCCGGCCGGCCGGCGGTCTTGCCCGGCACGGGGAAGAAGCCCAGCTTGTCCTTGAGAGCGGGGTTCTTCTCCACGATGGTCTGGGCGAGTCCGGGCACCGCAACGATCTGGGCCACCCGCCCCTTGGCGAACACCTCCGCCTGCGGCGGGTGTTCCTCGTCGGCGTCGACCGGTCCCCGGCCGAGCGACTGGAGTTGGCGGTAGAACTCCATGCCGCGCAGCGCCGCCTCACTGTCGAGGGCGCCCTTCCACCCGCCGTTGGTCTCCGTGGCGAGGTCGCCACCCTCGTCCCAGATGAACCCCGAGAGCGTGTACCAGTCCTGTCCGGCGAGGTAGATCCCCTGGTTGCCGCCGGAGTCGAGCTTCTCGCTCGCGGCGAGCCACTCGGTCCGGGTGCGCGGCGGTTTGGTGACGCCGGCCTGCTCGAACAGGTCCTTGCGGTAGATGACGACCCGGTTGGCCGCGTACCAGGGGATGCCGTACTGGGAGGAGTTGTCCAGCCCGGGTTCGGCCAGGCCGGGCAGCCAGTCCTGCATGTCCCAGTCCCGCATCGACTCCAGCGTCAGGTTGGTCAGCCTGCCGCCCGTGGCGTACTGCGCGACCTGGGTGTTGCCGACCTCGATGACGTCGGGGCCGTCCCCGGCGCGGTCCGCGAGCGCGGCCTGCACCTTGGGACCGATGCCGGTCCATTCCTGGATGCGGATGTCGAGACGCAGGTCGCCGTGGGTGCGTTCGAAGTCCTCGGTGAAGCGGTCCAGGAACTCCTGGGACGCGCTGCCCTTCATCATCCACACGGTGACGGTGTGCCGCCCGCCTCCGCCCTGCGACAGCACACCGCAGGAGGAGACCAGGAAGGAGGACGCGCACAGCAGAGCGACGAGGCGAGGTCTCACGAGGGGTCCTGTTCTTTCCGACGCACAGCGAAGGGGCCCGACGTGGGGGGACGAGCAGGAGCTCGCACGGGTGTGGCTGAGATTTTGGTATGGACCAATGCCCGGGTCAAGTGATGTCCGGCTTGCCGTACTTCTTCGTCTCGCGCCCCGCCTCGGCATACGGCACGGTGGAGTGACCCGCGCCACACGCGCGCGCCCGGAAGCCGTGCCGCCCCGTGCCCGCGTCACCGGCGCCGCCCGCCGAGAGGAGCCACCCTCATGACCGACCACACCTACCGGGTCACGGAGATCGTCGGCAGCTCGCACGAAGGCGTCGACCAGGCCATCCGCAACGCCGTCACCCGCGCCTCGCAGACCCTGCGCAATCTGGACTGGTTCGAGGTGACCCAGGTCAGGGGCCAGATCGAGGACGGGCGGATCGAGCACTACCAGGTCGGTCTGAAGGTCGGCTTCCGGCTGGAGGAGGCGGACTGACGCGTCCGCGCCCCTCGCCCCCGGTACGCGACTCAGGTGCGCCCCTCGGTCTCCTGCGCGGTCCTCAACTCGGCGGACGGCGCGGCCCAGCGGGCGCGCAGGACGCGGAACCCCGCCTGCTCGGCGTCCGCGCACACCAGCTCGTCGTCGTCCACGAGGACGCGGATCTCCCGTTCGCGGGCGAGCCTCCGCAGGATCTCCAGCTTGGTGCGGCGGGCCGGCCTGCGGTCGCTGTCGCGTCGCATGTGCACGCGGCCCTCGGGCAGCCCATGGGCGGCCAGCCAGTCCAGGGTGTCGCGGCGGCACCGCTCCGGCCGCCCGGTGAGGTACACGATCTCGCACTCCTCCGCGCTCCGGCGGGCCAGCTCCACGCCCTGCCCGATCGGCGGATCCCCGGGCGCGGCCGCGAAGAAGGCGTGCCAGTCGCGCGGGCGGCGCTCGAGGAAGCACTGCCGGTGCGCCGTGTCGGCGAGGGTGTTGTCCAGGTCGAACACGGCGAGCGGCCGTCGGTTGCTGTCCGTCACCCGGCCAGCGTAATCGGGCCGTCCCCGAGTCGGCACGGCACGCCGTGGACCGCCGCCGTCCGGATGCGGGCCGCCCGGCCGCATCCCATGCTGGGTACATGCCCGGACCACTGCCTGTGATCGTGCACCCGCCCTCCCCGACCGGCGGCCGGCGCGTCCGCGTGAACGGCGAGATCCTGGGGCTGGCCTACAGCGTCGCGGACGTCGCCGAGTTCCTGCGCCGCGCGGGGCTGGACGTCGACCCCGTGGAGGTCTCGGTCTCCCCGCTGATCGACTGGCGCGGGGGCGGCCCGGAGTACTGGGGCCCCGAGCCCGACGACACGCGCGGCTGAACGCCGCGAGAACGGTTGCGGATCGCCCGCCGCACGCGCTTCAGGTCGTTTCGGTCACGCGCGTGTGCTGGACGGTGGCTCCGCCACCCGCGCCGACGGCGGCCACCACGGCCTGGTGCAGCTCCCGGCTGTGCCGCTCGGTACGGCACGGCACGGGGCTTCCGGTGAGGGTGAACCATTCGGAGGTCCCGGTGTACCCGACGGTCACGTCGGCCTCGTTGCCGTCCCAGGTGGTGTGGACGGTCAGATTGCCGGTGACGACCCCGGCCTCGTCCGTTCGTACGCCGCCCCGGCCGGTGAAGACCCCGGGGGTGGTCCATGATGCCCAGGCCATGCCGTCGACCTTCTTCCCTGCTCCTGCGCTCGGCTCCCGCACACTTTCCACGGTCACCCGACAGCCCTCGTGTGTCATAGGGCCACATGGCCTCACCGCACGCCGTCGGCCCCTTGGGCGGCGCTCGGTACGGAGCCGCAGATGACGACCACCGGGCACGCCGCGTGCTGAACGAGGTGCTGGCCGACCGCCCCGAGCAGCGTCTCGGTGAATCCGCCGTGCCCTCTGTTCCCCACGACCAGCAGTTCCGCCTCCCGGGAGGCCTCGAGCAGTACGGCCGCCGGGTGACCACGCTCGACTCGGGACCGGATCTCGGCCGGCCGGTCGGGGCCGAAGGTCTCGTCGAGCGCCTGGCTGAGGATCTTCGCCGCGTTGTCCGCGAAATCGAAACCGGCGGCCATGGGACTCGTGCCGTACCACAGCGGGTGTTCCCACGCGGTCACCGCCTCGATCACGGCACCCGTCAGGGCGGCCTGCCGCGCCGCCCAGCGCAGTGCGGCCTCCGACGGCTCGGAGCCGTCGACGCCGACCACGATCCGTGCCGCGGACGCCGTCAGGTCGCTCATGCCTCACCTGCCTCGGATCCGTACCTTCAGCTTGTCTCCCGCACCCGCTCCACGCACCCCGGGCACAGACGGGGCCCGTTGTCAGTGCCGGCTGGAAGACTGCCCGGCATGATCGAAGCAGACCCGAAGGCGAACCTTCTCCGCTGTCTGCAAGACGCCCGTGACGCCCTGCTGTGGAAGCTCGAAGGGCTCTCGGAATACGACGTACGCCGCCCTCTGACCCCCACCGGCACCAACCTGTTGGGGCTGGTCAAGCACACCGCGGGCGTGGAACTCGGCTACTTCGGCGACACATTCGGACGGCCGTTCTTCAAGGGGGAGCCACCGCTCTGGTGGTACACGGAGGACGCCGAGCCCAACGCGGACATGTGGGCCGCCGCCGACGAGTCGCGCGAGGAGATCGTCGGGCTCTACCGGCGGGCGTGGGAGCACGCGGACAGGACGATCGCGCAGCTGCCGCTCGACGCGACTGGTCACGTCCCGTGGTGGCCGGAGGAACGGCGGAAGGTGACCCTGCACCACATCCTGGTCCGCGTCCTGTCCGATACCCAGCGGCACGCCGGCCATGCCGACATCGTCCGGGAACTCATCGACGGGACCGTAGGCCTGTCGCAGGGCTCCGACAGCATCCCTCCGGGCGATCGCGCCTGGTGGGAGAACCACCGGCGCCGCCTGGAGCGCACCGCACGGGAGGCGGGCAAGGACTGAGAGGGCTGATTCCCCCTCGGCTGTATTGTTCGCGGTCACGGGCGACGGGACGCCATTTTGCGTCCCACGACATCCATGGGCTGGAGTACCCCCAGCCGTTGCAGCTCGACGACATGCTCCGCCGCGCGTCGAGGTGCTTCACCACCGCTCACAAGGACTCCAGCCTCGATGTTGGCCGACGCGTTCGAAAAATGTCTTCGTGCGGCGGCTTCCGGCGACCTCGCGGCTTCCCCCGGACAGCCCAACGAGCACACCCCCTTCACGTCACCTCCACTTCTGCCCCTGCCGGGCGGCCGACCCGGGGTTGCATAGGATTGCGGGGTTTGCCCCCTTGCCGCCCGCACTCCCCGTACGGAGCCCCTCCATGCACAGCCCCCACGACCCGTACGTCCGTGTTCGTGGTGCTCGTGAGCACAATCTTCGCGGTGTCGACGTCGATGTTCCGCGGGACGCGCTCGTGGTGTTCACGGGGGTGTCGGGGTCGGGGAAGTCGTCGCTGGCGTTCGGGACGATCTACGCGGAGGCTCAGCGGCGGTACTTCGAGTCGGTGGCGCCGTACGCTCGGCGGCTGATCCATCAGGTGGGGGCGCCGAAGGTCGGGGAGATCTCCGGGCTGCCGCCGGCCGTGTCGCTGGAGCAGCGGCGGGCGACGCCGACGTCGCGGTCCTCCGTGGGCACCGTCACCAACCTGTCGAACTCGCTGCGGATGCTGTTCTCCCGGGCCGGGGACTATCCGCCGGGGGCCGAGCGGCTGGACTCGGACGCGTTCTCGCCGAACACGGCCGTCGGGGCCTGCCCCCAGTGCCACGGTCTTGGGCAGGTGCACCGCACGGAGGAGGCGCTGCTGGTGCCCGACTCCTCGCTGTCCATCCGTGAGGGCGCGATCGCCGCCTGGCCAGGCGCCTGGCAGGGCAAGAACCTGCGGGACATCCTCGACGCGCTGGGGTACGACGTGGACCGGCCGTGGCGTGAACTGCCCGCCAAAGAGCGGGAGTGGATCCTATTCACGGACGAGCAGCCGGTGGTGACCGTGCACCCGGTGCGGGACGCCGAGCGGATCCAACGGCCCTACCAGGGCACGTACATGAGTGCCCGGCGGTATGTGATGAAGACGTTCGCCGATTCGAAGAGCGCCGCCCTGCGGACCAAGGCCGAGCGTTTCCTCACCGCCGCGCCCTGCCCGGCCTGCGGCGGCAGCCGGCTGCGGCCCGAGGCGCTGGCCGTGACCTTCGCGGGGCGCACCATCGCCGAGCTGGCCGCGCTGCCGCTGACCGAACTCGCCGAGAATCTGCGAGGCACGTCCGAGGCCGCTCGCGTCCTCACCGAGGACCTGAGGTCACGCATCGTGCCCGTCGTCGAGCTCGGGCTCGGATACCTCAGCCTGGACCGGGCCACGCCCACGCTGTCGGCGGGCGAGTTGCAGCGGCTGCGGCTGGCCACACAGCTCCGGTCGGGGCTGTTCGGGGTGGTGTACGTGCTCGACGAGCCGTCGGCGGGGCTCCACCCGGCGGACACCGAGGCCCTGCTCACGGTGTTGCAGCGGCTCAAGGCCGCGGGCAACTCGGTGTTCGTGGTGGAGCACCACCTCGACGTGGTGCGCGGTGCCGACTGGGTCGTCGACGTCGGTCCGCTGGCCGGGGAGCACGGCGGGCGGGTGCTGCACAGCGGGCCGGTCGCCGAGCTGGCGGGGGTCGCGGAGTCGGCGACGGGCCGGTTCCTGTTCGACCGCTCCTCCGCGCCGGTACGGGAAGTCCGCCGTGGGCAGGGGCGGTTGACCGTAGGGCCCGTGACCCGGCACAACCTGCGAGCGGTGACGGCGCGGTTCCCGCTCGGCGCGTTCAGCGCGGTCACCGGGGTGTCGGGGTCCGGGAAGTCCACGCTCATCGGAGAGATCACGGAGGAGCTGGCAGGCGTCGGGCGGCTGGTGTCGGTGGACCAGAAGCCGATCGGACGCACTCCGCGCTCCAACCTGGCCACCTACACGGGACTGTTCGACGTCGTACGGAAGGTGTTCCGACACCGACGAGGCGCGCGGGCGCGGTTACGGGGTCGGACGGTTCTCCTTCAACGTGACGGGAGGCCGGTGCGAGACCTGCCAGGGCGAGGGGTTCGTCAGCGTGGAGCTGCTGTTCCTGCCGAGCACGTACGCCCCGTGCCCCGACTGCGATGGGGCCCGCTACAACCCGGAGACGCTTCAAGTCACCTACCGCGGGCGGAACATCGGCCAGGTGCTCGGCCTCACGGTGGAGGGCGCGGCGGAGTTCTTCGCCGACGTCCCCGCCGTGGCCCGCAGTCTCGGTGCCCTGCTCGACGTCGGCCTCGGTTATCTGCGTCTCGGTCAGCCCGCCACCGAGCTGTCCGGCGGTGAGGCCCAGCGCATCAAGCTCGCCAGCGAATTGCAGCGCGGCCGCCGCGGCCACACCCTCTACCTTCTCGACGAGCCGACGACCGGCCTGCACCCGGCCGATGTCGAGGTGCTGATGCGGCAGTTGCACGGTCTGGTCGACGCCGGGCACACCGTGATCGTCGTCGAGCACGACATGTCCGTCGTGGCCGGCGCCGACTGGGTCGTCGACCTCGGCCCCGGCGGCGGCGACGAGGGCGGCCGGATCGTGGCGGCGGGACCGCCGGCCGAGGTCGCCCGGGCGGCGGGCAGCGCCACGGCTCCTTATCTGGCCCGGGCCGTACGGCGGCGGGACGGCTAGGCGACCGCCTCGACGACGGCATGGGCAGCGTGCCCGCGGGGTGCCGTGGGGCGTGGGTCGACGGGCCGGGCCCCGCTGCCGGGGTCGTCCTGCTGCGCCGCCCGGGCCAGTGTGCGGCGGTCGGGGCAGGCGCCCGGGGGGAGTACGGGGAGCACGTCGACCTCGGCGATCAGGCCGCGTGCCGTCGCCACCCGCCACAGGGACGTGAGCAGGGAGTCGTCGCCGACAAAGGCCGGGGCCGTGCTGGCCGCTCCCCCGGCGTGGCTCAGGTAGCGGAGGCGGACCGGCTGGACGGGCACCCCGGCGTCGAGGGCGGCCTGGAAGACGGCTCGGCGGAAGGCGCCCTGGGCGCGGCCGCACCAGGTGCTGCCCTCGGGGAAGGCGGCGACCGCGGCGCCGGCGCGCAGTTCCCCGGCGATGTGCGCCACCGTCGCGGGCAGGGCGCGCAGACGGTCCCGTTCGATGAACAGGGCGCCGCCGCGCGCGGCGAGCGCGCCGGCCACCGGCCAGCCGCGGATCTCCGTCTTGGCGAGCATCCGGGCCGGGCGGACGGCGGCCAGCAGCGGGATGTCCAGCCAGGAGATGTGGTTGGCGACCAGCAGCAGGCCGCCGGTGGGCGGGGCGGCGCCGGTGATGCGGACCCGGACCCCCGAGGCCCTGACGACCGCCCGGCACCAGCGCCGCACCCACCCGGCGGGGATGCGGGCGCCCAGTGGCGACAGCGCGACCCCGGCGAGTACGAGGGCCACGACCAGCGTCAGGCGCAGCACGGCGCGCGGTACGGCCGTCGTGGACCCCGTCGCCGTCTCCACGCACGCCCTCGGGGTGCAGGGCGCGCTGGGCAGCCAGACGCTCATCAGGCCGGTACGAGGGAGAGGAAGTGCCGCAGGTAGCGCGGGCTGACCCGGCGCATCGACAGCAGGACGTAGAGGTCGGCGACCCCGAAGTCGGGGTCGTGCGCGGGCGCGCCGCAGACCTGGGCGCCGAGCCGGAGGTAGCCGCGCAGCAGGGCGGGCAGCTCGGTGCGCGGGGCGGCCGGGAGGTCGGTCCGCGGGATCCACGGCAGCAGCGGGCGCACCCGGTGCTCCTGGGGCGCCAGGTTCTTCTCGCGCACCCGCTCCCAGGTGGCGGAGGCGAGGACGCCGCCGTCGGCGAGCGGTATGGAGCAGCAGCCCGCCAGCCACTCGTGGCCGCGGTCCACCATGTAGCGGGCCAGCCCGGCCCAGATCAGCCCGATCACGGTGCCGTCGCGGTGGTCGGGGTGCACGCAGGAGCGGCCCACCTCCACCAGGCCGGGGCGGATCGGGGCCAGCGCGGTGAGGTCGAACTCGCCCTCCGCGTACAGCCGTCCGGCGATCGCGGCCCGCTCCGGCGGCAGCAGCCGGTAGGTGCCGACGACCTGCCCGGTGGTCGTGTCGCGCACGAGCAGGTGGTCGCAGTAGGCGTCGAAGGGGTCGACGTCGTACCCCGGCTGCGGGGTGGACAGCAGGGCGCCCATCTCCCCGGCGAAGACGTCGTGCCGCAGCCGCTGCGCGGCCCGCACGTCCGCCTCGTCACGGGCGAGGGCGACGGTGTAGCGGCTGGGCGGCGCGGACTGCGGGGGGCTTTCGAGGGTGGAGACGCCGGTCATGTTCTCTCCTGGTCGTGGACCCGGTGGGGAAGAGGGACGGCGGACCGGCGGTGCGGTCCGTCGTCCCTGTTCTTCCGATGCCGGCTTGCGTCCGCGTGACCTGTGCCGGGAGAACGGATGTGGGGATGTTGAACGGCGCGGGCGGCTGCCCCGCGGTGGAATGCGAGGCGGGGCCGGGGATGAGCACCACTCCCGGCCCCGCCCGTCCGCCCCCTCGGCGAACGTTTCCTGGTGGGCTACCGCTTGGACGCCCTGCGGGTCGCGCGCAGCCACTCCTTGTTCATGCTGGTGATCGACACGAGGGGGATGCCCTTGGGGCAGGCGGTGGCGCACTCCCCGGTGAGGGTGCAGCCGCCGAAGCCCTCCTCGTCCATGCGGGCCACCATGTCCAGGACGCGTGTCTCGCGCTCGGGCGCACCCTGCGGCAGCACGTTGAGGTGGTTGATCTTCGCGGAGGTGAACAGCATCGCCGCGCCGTTGGGGCAGGCGGCGACGCAGGCGCCGCAGCCGATGCACTCGGCGTGCTCGAAGGCGAAGTCGGCGTCCGGCTTCGGTACGGGCGTGGCGTGCGCCTCGGGCGCGGCGCCGGTGGGTGCGGTGATGTAGCCGCCGGCCTGGATGATCCGGTCGAAGGCCGAGCGGTCGACCACCAGGTCCTTCACCACCGGGAAGGCGGCGGCGCGCCACGGCTCGATGTCGATCGTGTCGCCGTCCTTGAAGGACCGCATGTGGAGCTGGCAGGTGGTGGTGCGTTCGGGGCCGTGCGCGTCGCCGTTGATGACGAGGCTGCACGCGCCGCAGATGCCCTCGCGGCAGTCGTGGTCGAAGGCGACGGGGTCCTCGCCGGAGAGGATGAGCTGTTCGTTGAGGACGTCCAGCATCTCCAGGAAGGACATGTCGGGCGAGATGTCGTCCACCTCGTAGGTGGACATGGCGCCGTCGGCGTCGGCGTTCTTCTGCCGCCAGACGCGCAGGGTGAGCCTCATGCGTAGCTCCGCTGGGTGGGGTGGACGTACTCGAAGACCAGGTCTTCCTTGTGCAGGGTGGGCGCCTCGCCGGTGCCGGTGAACTCCCAGGCCGCCGCGTAGGCGAACTGCTCGTCTCTGCGGGCGGCTTCGCCGTCGGGGGTCTGGGACTCCTCGCGGAAGTGGCCGCCGCAGGACTCGGCGCGGTGCAGCGCGTCGAGGCAGGTGAGCTCGGCGAGTTCCAGGTAGTCGACGATGCGGTTGGCCTTCTCCAGCGACTGGTTGAACTCCTCGCCGCTGCCGGGCACCTTGATGCGCCGCCAGAACTCCTCGCGGATCTGCGGGATGCGGTCCAGCGCCTTGCGCAGGCCCTCCTCGGTGCGGGCCATGCCGCAGAACTCCCACATGAGTTCGCCGACTTCGCGGTGGAAGGAGTCAGGGGTGCGGTCGCCGTCGACGGACAGGAGCAGATTGAGGCGGTCCTCGGTCTCGGCGACGGCCTCCTGGACGGCGGGGTGGTCCTGGGTCACGGCCTCCTGGTGCGGGTTGCGGGCCAGGTAGTCGTTGATGGTGGCCGGGAGGACGAAGTAGCCGTCGGCCAGGCCCTGCATCAGCGCGGAGGCGCCGAGGCGGTTGGCGCCGTGGTCGGAGAAGTTGGCCTCGCCGATCGCGAACAGTCCGGGGACGGTGGTCTGGAGGTCGTAGTCGACCCACAGGCCGCCCATCGTGTAGTGCACGGCGGGGTAGATCCGCATGGGCACCTCGTACGGGTTCTCCGCGGTGATCCGCTCGTACATGTCGAAGAGGTTGCCGTACTTCTCCTCGACCTTCTCGCGGCCCATGCGCTTGATGGCGTCCGCGAAGTCCAGGTACACGCCCTGGCCACCGGGGCCGACGCCGCGGCCCTCGTCACAGACGTTCTTCGCGGCGCGGGAGGCGATGTCGCGCGGGACGAGGTTGCCGAAGGAGGGGTAGACGCGCTCCAGGTAGTAGTCGCGCTCGTCCTCGGGGATCTCGTTCGGCGGGCGGTTGTCGCCCTTGGTCTTCGGGACCCAGATGCGGCCGTCGTTGCGCAGCGACTCGCTCATCAGGGTGAGCTTGGACTGGTGGTCGCCGGTGCGCGGGATGCAGGTGGGGTGGATCTGGGTGAAGCAGGGGTTGGCGAAGTACGCGCCGCGCCGGTGCGCCCGCCAGATGGCGGTCGCGTTGGAATTCATGGCGTTGGTCGACAGGTAGAAGACGTTGCCGTAGCCGCCGGAGGCGAGGACGACGGCGTCCGCGAAGTACGTGTCGATCCTCCCGGTGATCAGGTCGCGGGCGACGATGCCGCGGGCCCGGCCGTCGACGACGATCAGGTCGAGCATCTCGGTGCGCGGGTGCATCTCGACGTTTCCGGCGGCGATCTGCCGGGACAGTGCCTGGTAGGCGCCGAGCAGGAGCTGCTGGCCCGTCTGGCCGCGGGCGTAGAAGGTGCGGGAGACCTGGACGCCGCCGAAGGAGCGGGTGTCGAGCAGTCCGCCGTACTCGCGGGCGAACGGGACGCCCTGCGCGACGCACTGGTCGATGATCTCCACCGAGATCTGCGCCAGGCGGTGGACGTTGGACTCGCGGGCGCGGAAGTCGCCGCCCTTGACGGTGTCGTAGAAGAGGCGGTGGACGGAGTCGCCGTCGTTGCGGTAGTTCTTCGCCGCGTTGATGCCGCCCTGCGCGGCGATGGAGTGGGCGCGGCGCGGGGAGTCCTGGTAGCAGAACTGGACGACGTGGTAGCCCTGTTCGGCCAGGGTGGCGCCGGCCGAGCCGCCCGCGAGGCCGGTGCCGACCACGATGACCGTGTGCTTGCGCCGGTTGGCGGGGTTGACCAGCTTGGCCTCGAAGCGGCGCTTGTCCCAGCGCTCGTTGACCGGGCCGGACGGGGCCTTGGTGTCGACGACCGGCGCACCGGTCGCGTAGTCGGCGTAGGAGGTCATGTCAGCTCACCACTCCGGTCATGACGCCCACCGGGACGGCGATGAAGCCGGCGGTGAGCAGCAGTGCGAGAACGTTGGCGGCGGTCTTCAGGGCACGGTCGCGGGTGCGGCTGCCGACGCCGAGGGTCTGGGCGGCGCTCCAGAAGCCGTGCCGGATGTGCAGGCCGAGCGCCAGCATGGCGACGATGTAGATGACGTTGCCGTACCAGGTGGAGAAGGTGTCCACGACGTTCTGGTACGGGTGGCCCGGCTGGAATCCGCCGGAGTGCACGGTCCCGGTGGTCAGGTCGAGGATGTGCCAGACGATGAACAGGCCGAGGATGATCCCGCCCCAGCGCATGGTGCGGGTGGCGTAACTGGCCCGGGCCCTGGTGTGCACGTACTTGCTGGGCCGCGCCCTGATGTCGCGGCGGCTGAGCTGGTAGGCGGAGACGGCGTGGGCGACGACCGCGACCACGAGCACCGCGCGGACCAGCCAGAGCGTCCACTCGTAGTGCATGAACGGCTCGCCGACCGTGCGCAGCCAGTGGGCGTAGTGGTTGAACTCGCCCGCCCCGAAGAAGATCTTCAGGTTCCCGATCATGTGGACGACCAGGTACAGCAGCATGATCAGGCCGCTGACCGCCATCACGGTCTTCTTGCCGACGGTCGAGCCCCACACGGTGCGTGCCATGGACGGCCGTCGGTCCGTCCGCGTTGCCAGTGCCATGTCTCAGCACGCTAGGGCCGAAGGGCCCCATCGGTCCAAGACATGGTCCGGCTCGTTTCGATAGGGACTGGCTATGCTGGTCCCATGCAGTTCCAGCAGCTCCAGTACTTCGTGGCGGTCGCCGAGACCCGGCACTTCACCCGGGCGGCCGATCTGGTGCATGTCGCCCAGCCGTCGCTGTCGCAGCAGATCAAGGCGCTGGAGCGGGAGCTCGGCGCGGATCTGTTCCTGCGGGCGCGGGGCAACATCACGCTCACCGACGCCGGGGAAGCGCTGCTGCCGCTGGCCCGGCGCATCCTCGCCGACGCCGACACGGCGCGGCACGAGGTGCAGGAACTGGTGCAGCTGCGCCGGGGCCGGGTGCGGCTCGGCGCCACCCCGAGCCTGTGCACCGGGCTGCTGCCGGACGTGCTGCGCGCCTTCCACGACCGCTATCCGGGCATCCGGCTGCTGGTCGAGGAGGGAGGCTCCCACGACCTGGTGCGGGAGCTGGCCCGCGGCGCCCTCGACCTGGCGCTGGTCGTGCTGCCGCTGCCCACCCCCTCCCCCGCCCTGACCACGGTTGAGCTGCTGCGCGAGGACCTGGTCGTGGTCTCCTCGCCGGAGGCGGCCGCGCCCGGCGGCCCGGGGCAGCGTTCGGTCGGCATCGCGGACCTGGAGGGCGAACGCCTGGTGATGTTCCGGCACGGCTACGACCTGCGGGAGCTGACGGTCGCCGCGTGCCGCGCGGAGGGCTTCGAGCCGGACCTCGCCGTCGAGGGCGGCGAGATGGACGCGGTGCTGGGGTTCGTACGGGCGGGCCTGGGAGTGGCCGTCGTCCCGCGCATGGTCGCGACGCGCTCAGGACACGGCCTGCGGGTCACCCCGCTGGCCCGTCCAGGACTGCACCGTACGATCGCGCTGGCCCACCGCAGCGATGTGGCTCCGCCGAGGGCCGCGAGGGAACTCCAGCGGATGCTGCTGGAGCGGTGACCTCGGCCTGCATCGCCTTCGGCCCGACGTGACGTGACGTGGCGTCAACTCACCTGCTTCAGAAGCCGTTTCCGCGGCCGGCCGGGCGCGCAGGCCGTCGACCAGTGCCGCGAGGGAGACCTCGAAGGCCAGGTCCGCTGCGGGTGGTCCCGTGGCCGGCGCCACCAGCTCCAGCGCCGAGCCGAGGACGAACGACTCCACGCCGACCATGGCCGGCGCCCGCGCCCACCTACCGGGGGGTGAGGACCGTGTTCGGCTGCGGGTGCCTTGTGGCTGGTCGCGCAGTTCCCCGCGCCCCCCAAAGGCCCCTACGGGGCCCCCTTGACCGTGTTCGGCCGCAGGTGCGTTGTGGCTGGGCGCGCCGTTCCTCGCGCCCGTGGAAACACTCCTCCTGGCTCTCGTCAGTTTGTTGCGTCTGCCAGGGCCAGTTCGTGCAGGCGGTCCGGGGGGCCCGGGCGGGCGTAGTACCAGCCCTGGGCCGTGTCGCAGCCGAGGACGCGGAGTTGTTCGGCCTGGGCGCCGGTTTCCACGCCTTCCACGGTGACCGCGAGGTCCAGGCTGTGGGCGAGTGCGACGATGCCCTCGACGATCTTGAGGTCGACGGGGTCGGCCGGGAACTGCTGCATGCCCTGGGTGAAGGAGCGGTCCAGCTTGAGCACGCTCACCGGCAGCCGGCGCAGGTTGGCCAGGTTGGAGTAGCCGGTGCCGAAGTCGTCCAGGGCTATGTCGATGCCCATCTCGGCCAGCCGGCGCAACGGTTTGAGCAGGTCGTCGTCGGCGCCGATGAGCGCGGACTCGGTGACCTCAAGGCACAGCGCGTCCGGCTGCACACCCGCGCGCTCCAGGATGTCGACGGTGTCCTGGACCAGCCCGGGGTGGGTGAGCTGGCACGGCGAGAGGTTGACGTTGACGCGCAGCGGGCCCCCGGCTCCGTCGCCGTGCAGCTGCCGCCACCGGCCGGCTTGGCGCACCGACTGTTCCAGGACCCAGCGGCCCAGCGGGACGATCAGCCCGGTGTGCTCGGCGAGCGGGATGAACCGGTCGGGGCCGAGGACGCCGTGCTGCGGATGCAGCCAGCGCACCAGCGCCTCGGCTCCGCGCACGCTGCCGTCGCCGAGGTGCACCAGCGGCTGGTACTCGATGAAGAACTCGCCCCGGTCCAGCGCGGTCGGCAGTGCCGTGGTCAGCCCGTGCCGGGTGATGGCGCGGGCGTCGGCCTCCGGGTCTGCGAGCTCGAAGCGGTTGCCGCCGGCCGACTTGGCCCGGTACATGGTGATGTCCGCGCTGCGCAGCACCTCCGCCGCGCTGCGCTCGCCCGCCGGTCCCTCGACGATGCCGATGCTGCCGCGTACGGCCAGTTCCCGGCCGTCGATACGGACCGGGGCGACCAGCGCGTTCATGATCCGGGCGGCCAGTTCGTCGACCTCGTGCCGGGTGCCCGGGCCGGTGGTCAGCGCGACGAACTCGTCGCCGCCGAGCCGGGCGACCATCTCGCCCGGCGCGGTCGCGCACGCCTGGAGCCGGTCCGCGACCTCGACCAGCAGCCGGTCGCCGGCCGCGTGGCCGAGGCTGTCGTTGATGGTCTTGAAGCCGTCCAGGTCGAGGTAGCACAGTCCGAACCGCTGCCCCTCGCCCGCGCCCAGCGCCTTCTCCAGGCGCTCGAAGAACAGGGTGCGGTTGGGCAGGCCGGTGAGCGCGTCGTGGGTGGCCTCGTACCGGAGCCGCAGGTTGAGCAGCCGCCGCTCGGTGGTGTCCTCCATGAGGGCGAGCTGGTACTGCGGGTGGCCGTCGGCGTCGCGGAGCAGGGAGACGGTCAGGTTGGTCCACAGAACCGTTCCGTCAGGCCGGTAGAAGGCCTTCTCCACGTGGTAGTGCTCCCGCTCGCCGCGCACCAGTTCCTCGTACAGCCGGCACAGATGCGGGGCGTCGTCGGCGTGCGTCCACTCGCGTACGCTGCGGGCGCGCACGGTCTGCTCGCCGCCGCCGAACATGCGCAGCAGCGCGCTGTTCACCTGGAGGACGTTGCCCTGCAGGTCGGCGATGGCGATGCCGATCGCCGCGCCTTCGAACACGGCGCGGAAGCGGGCCTCGCTGGCGTGCAGGGCCTCCGCGACCACGCCCTGGGCACGCAGCGCGGCCTGGGCTATCGCCTCCTGCTCGGCCAGGGTGCGTTCGCGCAGCGCCCGCGCGAACCCGGCCGCCATCGAGTGCTGCAACCGCGCGGAGCGTGCCCGCAGTTCCTCCTTGTCGCCGTCCTCGCCGCAGTACAGCACGAGGTAGGCGTCGAGGCAGTCCAGCGAGTGGCTGAGCGCCTCGGGCGCGGTGCAGTGCGCGTCGACCAGGGCGGCGCCGACCGCCTCGCCCTCCCGGGCGTCGAAGACCCGTTCCCGCAGCGCCGATCTCAGCCGGCGGGCGAGCGGCAGGAGCAGTTCCTCGAACTCCGGGCGGGTCAGCGACGTGGAGGTCACCGGGAAGACGGCCCGGCTCCATATCGTCGTCAGCCGGCGCAGTCTGCCCTCAGGCCCGTCCGGTTCCGCGATCACGCCGTACGCCCCACGCCGGCGAACCCGGAGAAGGCATAAGGGTCCTCGTCCTCCGGCGCCGTACGCGGCCGCCAGTTGGGCATCGGCACCAGCCCGGGTTCCACCATGTCGTACCCCTCGAAGAACCGCGCGATCTCCTCGCGCGAGCGCATGATCAGCGGGTTGCGAATGTTTTCGTACACGTCCACCAGGGACCGGCTCCGCTTCGCGGGGAGCGGGATGCCCTCGTACGAGGCATGGGTGAGGACGAGCAGGCTGCCCGGCGCGAGCGCGTCGCGCAGCTCGGCCACCGCACCGCAGGGGTCGTCAGCGTCTTCCACGAAGTGCAGTATGGCAACCAGAAGCAGCCCGACTGGCCGATTCAGGTCGATCAGCCGCCCCAACTCGGGGCTCGCGAGGATTTCCTGGGGCTTGCGCAGGTCGGCCGCGACCACGTCCGCGTCCTCGTTGCCCGCCAGAACGGCCTTGCTGTGGCTCACGGCCACCGGGTCGCGGTCGACGTACACCACCCGCGTGCCGGGCTTGGCGGCCTGGGCGACCTCGTGGACGTTGCCGAAGGCAGGGATGCCGGACCCGATGTCCAGGAACTGGGTGATGCCCTGGTCCACGGCGAACTCCACGGCCCGGCGCATGAACGCCCGGTTCGCCTGCGCGATCTTGGGCAGCCCCGGCATGAACTCCATGGCCCTGCGGGCCGCTTCCCGGTCGACCTCGAAGTTGTGCGAACCGCCCAGGTAGAAGTCGTAGATGCGGGCCACGCTCGGCACCGAGATGTCGATGCTCCGCGGAGCCCAGGCGGGACGCTCCATCCATCTCTCCACTGCGTAGGCGATCCGGTGTTCGAGCAGAGGCTACTGATCGCCCGCCGAACGGGCGAGGGGAAACGGGAATTGACCATCCGTTCCCGGTCACCACCTGTGCTTCCGGTCCGCTCCCCGCATCCGCATCGCGGTGAATTGCCATGGTCCGCGCACACGATGGACCGCCCCCTCCGTGCGGCGCGGAGGGGGCGGTCCGGTACGAGTCGGGTCTGCCCGGGGGGAGTTGTCCCTGCTTCTCTCCCTACTTCGGGGCGCCGATCGCCTTTCCGTCGGGGGAGACGGCGAACCATGTGCCGCCGACGCCCTGGCCGTTGACGTCACCGGGCGCCTTGTCCCCGGAGAAGGTGTAGAGCGGCCAGCAGTTGATGGTCATCTGCTTCACGCCGTCGGGCCGGGTGAAGGGCATCATGCCCTTCTTCAGCACGCCCTTGGTGTCGTTCACCGCGACGGGGGCCACGGCCGGCCACTTGTCCAGACAGGAACCGGTGCAGGCGGAGACCGACTTCGGCCACGCCTGGTCCTTGGAGAAGCGGTAGACCGTCATGCCCTTCCTGTCGACGACGACGTCACCGAGTTCGGTCTTCTTCACGGACAGGCCCGGCAGGTCCGTCAGCGAGGCCTTCTTGCCGTCGGCCGCCAGGGCGAACCACTTGTCGTTCACACCCTGGCCGTTGGCGTCACCGACCTCGGTGTCCTTCGCGTAGCGGTACGCGGGCCAGCCGCCGATCGTCAGTTGCTTGGTGCCGTCGGAGCGGGTGACCTCGCCGAGCAGGGCCTTGTCGATACCGGGACCGGCGGCGGCGTCGTCGGCGGGAACGGGCGGCCAGGCCGTGGCGCAGTCCCCGTCGCAGTTGGACGTGGGGGGCTGGGCCACGTCCGCGTCGAAGCGGTACAGCGTCATTCCGGCGCTGTCGGTGACCACCTTGCCCAGCTTCACGTTGGTGGCGACCGTGAGCTGCCCGGCGGGCTTGGGGGCACTCTGCTGGCCGTCGGCACCGTAACCGTTGCTGTTGCTGTTGCCGGTACCGGTGTCGGCGCCGGTACCGGCGCTCGTCCCGGCGCTGCCGAATCCGCCGGCCTGGGCGGTCGCGCCCACGCTCTGACTGCCCACCGAAGGGGCGGTTTCCTGACCGCACGCCGTCGTCAGCGCCAGCACGGCCGCGGCCGCCGCCACGAGTGAGGCGCTCCGCCAGGAGGTGTTCATCGTCAACTCCCCAAAATCAAAAGGGTGTTGCAGCGCCCTACTGCGCCGCCGCACGACACTGGGTACGGACGGCACAGGCGGTTGTGTTCAACGGCGGCGGCGATTTCTTTCCGGAACCTGTGGCGCGTTACCCGCCACCCCGTACACGCGTACCCAACGAGGGCACCGCGTCGGACCACCGATCAAACCCTCCGACCTGCGGCTTCCCACCTTCGGGGCAATCCGCGCCCACCACGGCGTGCCCTGGTCCACGACAGCTCATGATCTCGCTCGTGCAACGACCCGAACCGACGCGATCCGCCCTGGTGCTGCGGGTGTTGGCGCCGGCACTGCTGGCGTGGACGTGTGTGGGCCCAGCCGCCCCGGCGGCGGCCGACGCCTGCGCGTACGCCTCCACGGGCCCGGACGGCGTGGAGGCGGTGGCGGTGGCCGGCGGCGGCCCCTGGCCCTCTCTTCCGCCCCTTCCACCGCCATGCCGACGGCCGACACCGACGCCGACGCCCAGCCCGAGCCCCACGCCTACGCCTACGCCCACACCCACACCGACGCCCACGCCCACGCCACCTCCGCCGCCCACACCCCCGCCGCCGAAGCCGAGTCCAACCCCCGCTCCCAAGCCCCCGCCGCCCCCACGCCCGGCCCCGGCCGCCGCGCAGCCCCGGCCCGCTCCCCCACCGCCCCCGCCGCCCGCGCCACCCCCGCCGCCGGCCCCGGAACCGGCGCCCAAGCCCCGTCCCAGCCCGTCCGTGGCGCCGGTGACCTATCCGCGCCACCACGCCCAGCCGCACCGGCCGACGCCCCGGCGCAGTCCCTCACCCCTCACCTACGTCCTGCTCATCGCGGTGCCCGCGCTGGCCGCCGTCGCCGCGCTCCGCCCGCGCTGACCCCTGGAGGAATCCGTTGTCGGAATGGCTTGTTCTCCTTCTCGCGATGCTGGCCGCCTGCGCGGTGGTCGTCGTCATCACCCTGCTGCGGCACCGCACGAAGGCCGTGGACGACGATCCCAGTGAGACTCCGGACGTCATCGAGTACATGACCATGTGGATCGGCGTGGTCTACGCGATCGTGCTGGGTCTGGCCATCGCCGGTGTCTGGGAGGCGCGCGTCGCCGCCCAGGACCACGTCCAGGCGGAGGCCCTGGCGCTGCACGAGGTCTCCGAGCGCGTCCGCGTCTATCCGCCCGACGTCCGCGACCGCGTCCGCGCCGACGTCGACGCCTACGCCGGACATGTCGTGACCACCGAGTGGAAGACCATGGCCGACCACGGCCGTGTCACCGAGCGGGGCGACGAACTGCTGGAACGCGTCCGCGCCGACGTCACCGACTACCAGCCCAAGTCGGACTTCGAGGCGCAGGCCTACCAGCCGCTGGTGGACCAGGCGGCCGCCGCCTCCCAGGCCCGCACCGCACGGGCCGGCTCCATGGGGGCGACGATGCCCGGGGTCGTGTGGTTCGGCCTGCTCACGGGAGGCGTCATCACCATCGGCATGGTGTTCGCGCTCCAGATCCGGCGCACGAAACGGGAGCTGATCCTCGCGGGGCTGTTCTCCGCGCTGATCGCCTTCCTCCTCTTCCTGATCTGGGACTTCGACGCCCCCTACAGCCGCGGGGTCTCGGCCACCGCCGGGCCGTTCCTGGACCTGTTCCCCCATCTGACGCGGTGACGTGACCCGTCAATCCCCTGTGCGGCGCAACCGTTGCCCCGTTCGCCCGGGTGCAATCGCGCCGGAGTGCGCACCTCCCTAGCGTTTTGGTCAGCGAGGCGCATATCCGGCACAAGCGGAAAAGGTCCGCTGCTGCTCCTCGGGGACCGGAGGACCCATCATGCGCGTAATAGGTGTTGTCTCGGCCGCACTGCTGGGCGTCTGCGCCCTCACCTTCTGCGCGCCGGCCGCCGTCGCCAGCGGCGGTGACGGCCGCTCCCACGGCAGCGGCGACGGCCGCTCGTACGGAGGCGGAGGCGGTGACGAGGGCCGCTACTCCGGTGGGGGCGGACGCTCCTACGGCGGCGGCAACGGCCGCTCCGGCCACGGCGGTGACGACGAAGAGGGCCGTTTCGGCGGTCGCGGAGGCGGCGGCTCGGAGCACTACCGGCACGGCGTCCGCGCGGGTGTGGGCGGGACCGTGGCCGGTTTCGACCTCAAGCAGATCGGTCTGGGCACCGCGCTCATCGGCGGCTCGCTCGGCACGGCGTACTGCCTCTCCCGCCGGCGCACCGGCGAGGAGGGCACCGCCTGACCGCGTCCCCGCCCCGGGACAGGCCTTCGCCCCGGACCTGGAGAGGTCCGGGGCGAAGGCCTGTCGGCGTACGCGGCCGCCTCGCGGTGCACGCGGGCCGGGGACGAAGTCCCCTCGGGCACGAAGAGATCCGGCCCCCCGCACAGGGAACGGGGGGCCGGATCCGGGGGCGGAGCCGTCAGGAGCGCTTGTCGGACCGGCGCCTCATCCAGAGCGCGCCGCCGCCGACGGCGCCCGCCGCCATCAGCCCGCCGCCGATGGCCATGTCGGCCGGGGTGGCTCCTGTGGTGGTGCCGCCGCCCACTCCGCCGCGGACACCGCCGACGACGGTGAAGGCTCCCGGCCGGGTCAGCCGCCGGCCGTTGCAGTCGACCGTGATGTCGTACGTCCCCGGACGGGCGTCGTCCCGGATCGTCACGACACCCTGCGCCCGCTCGCCGGCGTCGTCGAACGGCCGCACCGTCGCGCGCGAGAACACGTTCGACGACATGGTCCCGCCGTTGCGGCAGCCGTCGATCGTGACCACCAGCTGACCGCCGCGGGCGATCACACCGGGCGTGGGCACGATGCTGTTGAGGCCGCCCGCACCGTGGCCGGGCGCACCGCCGAGTCCGGCGCCCGGACCGCCCCCGGGACCGACGCCCGGGCCCGCGCCCTCGCCTCCCTTGTCGAAGCCCCCCACACCACCGAGGCCGCCCGGACCGCCCCCGGGACCGACGCCCGGCGCCGCGCCCTCGCCTCCCTTGTTGAAGCCCCCCACACCACCGAGGCCGCCGGGACCACCGGGGCCGCCGAAGCCGCCGCCGAAGCCGCCGCCAAAGCCGCCGACTCCGGGCCCCGGACCAAAGCCGGGGAACTCACCGAACCGGTCCGCCCGGCCGGGGCCGCGCCACTCACCGAACCCGCGGAACTCACCGAACCGGTCCCCCGGGCGACCGCGGAACTCGCCGAAGCCGCGGAACTCGCCGAATTCCCCGAAGCCGCGGAACTCGCCGAAACCGCCGGCCCCTCCGGGTCCCGGCCCGAACCCCGGGCCGAACCCGAACCCCGGCCCCACTCCCGGGCCGAACCCGGGCCCGAAGCCCGGCCCTACCCCCGGGCCACCTCCTGGACCACCTCCTGGGCCGCCTCGGTGGCCGCCTCCGTGGCCGCCTCCCCCGCCGCCGTCCCGTGTCACGCCGGGGACATCGCCGCCCTTCGCCACGGCCGCCGGGGCGGCGAGCCCGACCGCGGCGACCGCCGCGGCCAGTACCACCAAGGGGGCCGAGGGGGCCAAGAGGGTACGAGCAGTACGCATGTGATCCTCCGCGGAAGGCGCCCCGGGGACCCGTACCCGGTCGATCGGTGAGAAAGCACCTCCCGCCAACGACCCTCGGACGCGCTCCACGCGGACGCATTTCGGGGCTGGTCCGTCTCGGTGAGCAAATACCCCGAGAGCTTCACCCCATTGAAGATCGACGCAGGTCACGGACCGACAGAAATGACCCTTACGGACCGCCTCGGATGGCGCACGCGAAAACGGCCCCGCCACCCGTTCGCATGCGCCACGTCGCCGGTTGCGCGCGACGGACTTAGCGTTCTCGCATGCGCGACCGACGCGGCGACGGCCGTGTCGAGAGGGGATGTCGAATGTCTGCGAGAGAGCTGACCGGATTCATCGAGGAGGAGCGGGAGCCACGGAGGAAGCGTGCGCCGTGGGGCGTGATAGCGCTGGCCCTGCTGACCGGACTCGCCCTGATCCGCAACGGCTCCGGGGAGTTCGACGTCGGCCCGCCCCAGCCCGCGACGGCCGCCGCGCCGGACATCAGGCACACGCCGCTCCCCTCGGCCATGGGCCTTCAGCCGCTGTCGCGCTCCGTGCCGGACCGGATCAGGATCCCGGTGATCCAGGTCGACGCGCCCGTCACACCGGTCGGCGTGGACCCGGACGGCTGGGTCGCCGCGCCGCCGCCGGAGGACCCGAATCTGGCCGGCTGGTTCAACGGCGCGGTGACGCCCGGCGAAAAGGGCACGTCGGTCGTCGTCGGCCATGTGGACAACAAAGCGGGACCCGCGGTCTTCTACGGGCTCGGCGCCCTGCAGAAGGGAAACCGCGTCGAAATCAACCGCCAGGACGGAAAGACGGCCGTATTCGAGGTGTACGGCGTCGAGGTGTTCCAGAAGGACGATTTCCCCGGAGACCGGGTGTACGGCTCGAAGGGAACTCCGGAACTGCGGATCATCACCTGCGGCGGCGGTTACACGAAGCAGACCGGATATCAGGGGAACGTCGTCGTGTTCGCCCGCCTGGTCGAGGTCCGCTGAGCGGACCCCGGCCGGGCGGGCGGCGGGTCGTGCGCGGCCCGGCTCAGGTGTACTCCCGGCGCGGCACGGTGAAGTGGCGGCCGTCGTCGAGGAGCTTGGGGAGGTACTTGCGCAGCGCGCGGACGGTCTGCGAGCGGTCGCCTCCGGCGTCGTGGGAGAGCACCACGACCCCGGGGGCGGCGCCCCGCTCGATCCTGCGCACGATGGTGCCGGTGCCGGGGGTGGTCCAGTCGAGGCTGTCGACGCTCCAGGCCAGCGGCTCCATGCCCAGTTCGGCGTTGATCTTGAACACGTCGCGGTTCCAGGCGCCGTAGGGCGCGCGGAACCACAACGGCCGCTCGCCGTAGGCCTTCTCGATCACGTCGCTGGTGCGTTCGATCTCATTGCGGATGCCGCGGCGGTCGAGCTGGGTGAGCAGCGGGTGGCTCCAGGTGTGGTTGCCGACGACGTGTCCCTCGTCGGCCATCCGGGCCAGCAGGTTTCGGTTCCAGTCGGCCATCTCCCCGCAGACCATGAACGTGGCCCGGACGTCGTACTGGGCCAGGATGTCCAGGACGTGCGGGGTGAACTCGCGGTCGGGTCCGTCGTCGAACGTCAGCATCATGGTGTCGCCGCGTCCGGAGAAACGCAGGATCGGCGAGGTCCGCACCTTGGCGGGCAGCGGCGCGACCCGCTGCGGGGCGTCGCCGGCCAGGGGGCTCAGACGGTAGGCGGAGGGCTTGAGGGCGCTGCGCGCCTCGGGGCCCGCGGCGGGGGCGGGCGGTACCGGAGCGCCGGAGGAGCCGGAGGAGCCGGAGAGCAGCAGACCGGCAGTACCGGCCGCTCCCGCCGCTCCGAGCGCGACGGCGCCGGCGAACAACGCCCGGCGCCGCGTGAGCAACTGATCCTTCTTCATGAGTCATCAGTGTCCGGGCGTCGCGCCTCTCCACCGGGACGGCGCGACGAAAGCACCCGCCCGGCCCAGCGCCCGGCGGCAGTTGTACGCGGGTGTCTCCACGGGCGTCCGAGCGCCGGCGCACGAGCGGGAACGGCGGCGTCTCACGGGTCGCGTCGAGGAAGTCCTCGTCGAGTTCCGTCGCCTCCGGGTCTCCTCCGGCGGCGAGCAGGGACTGGGCGGTCAGCCGGCGGCGCTGTGCGACGGGATCGGCGGGCCGCGGGTCGGTGCGGTGCTGCCGGGCGCCCGGCGGGAGGCGCCCCCGGGCGGCGGTGGGAACCAGGGATTCCGATAGCCTCGCACATGTGACGGAACAGCACGAGCAGCACGAGGGGCGCGCCCACCGGTTCGAGCGGGGCACGGACGGGCCGAAGGTCATCGTGGCCGGCGTGGACGGCTCCGACTCCTCGTTGCGGGCCGCCGCGTACGCCGCCGGTCTCGCCCGTCGGCAGGGCGCGCTGCTCGCCCTCGTGTACGTGCAGCCGGTGATGACGGCGGGGGCGGCGCTGGGGGCGCCGGTCGCGGAGACGACCGACGAGATCGCCGAGGACCTCGTGCAGTACATCCGGGAGTCCGCGGAGCGGCTGAAGGGGATATTCGAGGTCCGCTGGGAGTTCCACACCTTCCGCGGCGACCCGTACAACGGGCTGGTGAAGGCCGCCGACGAGCTGCGCGCGGACGCGGTGGTCGTGGGCGCCTCCGAGCAGGCCGGCCATCGGATCGTCGGCTCGGTCGCGGTCCGCCTGGTCAAGGCGGGACGCTGGCCGGTGACCGTGGTTCCGTAGGCCTTCTCCCGGTACCCGGACACCGCGACGGGCGGCCGCGGGCCGGCGTCGGATCCGTGCGTGGCGTCTTCCGCACCCGGCGGTCCCTGGTCCATCATGATCGGGCGTCAGCCGTTTGCCGTCTGTGAAGAGGTGAGACGCATGGCCGGGCTCCGGATGGGTGAGGGAATTCTCCGCCGTAAACCCATCGAACACATCGAGGAGACGGAAGCCGGCGAAGGACCACGACTGGAGCGATCACTCGGGTTGTGGCAGCTCACGGCGATCGGTGTGGGCGGCATCATCGGCGCGGGCATCTTCACCCTCGCCGGTACGGTCGCCAACGGCACGGCGGGTCCCGCGGTGCTGGTGTCCTTCCTGATCGCGGGCGTGGCCAGCGCGGCGGCGGCCCTGTCGTACGCCGAGTTCGCGGGCCTGATCCCGAAGGCGGGCTCCGCCTACACCTATGGCTACGCGGTGCTCGGCGAGTTCGCCGGCTGGTTCATCGGCTGGGACCTGCTCCTCGAGTACACGGCGATCGTGGCGGTGGTCGCGATCGGCATCTCCGGCTACTTCAGCTTCCTGGTCGAGGACATGGGCGCGCATCTGCCCGCCTGGATGCTGGGCGCGCCCGGCACAGGCGCCGGCCACAGGGTCGACCTGTTCGCGGCCGTCCTGTGCCTGCTGATCGCCTGGCTGCTGAACCTCGGCATCCGCAGCGCGGCCCGCTTCGAGACGCTGGTGGTGGGGCTGAAGGTGGTCGTGGTGCTGGTGGTGATCGTGGTCGGCGTGTTCCACATCAACACCGCCCACTACCACCCGTTCTTCCCCTACGGCGTCGGCGGGGCGTTCACCGGCGCGGCGACGGTGTTCTTCGCGGTCTTCGGCTACGACGCGATGTCGACGGCGGCCGAGGAGTCCAAGGACGCGCAGCGGCACATGCCGAAAGCGATCATCTACTCGCTGGCGATCGCGATGGTGCTGTACGTGGCGGCGTGTCTGGTGCTGACCGGGATGCAGAACTACAAGGACATCAACAAGGAGAGCGGCTTCTCCACCGCGTTCAAGTCGGTGGGTCTCAGCCGGCTGGCGGACGTGATCGCGGTGGGCGCGATCATCGGGATCCTCACCGTGATGTTCACGTTCATGCTGGGTGTGACCCGGGTGTGGTTCGCCATGTCCCGGGACGGGCTGCTGCCCAAGTGGTTCGCGAAGACGCACCCCACGCGGCACGTGCCGACGCGGGTGACGTGGATCGTCGGGGTGGCCTCGGCCCTCATCGCGGGGTTCCTGCCGATCGCGGAGGCGGCCGAACTGACCAACATCGGCATCCTGCTGGCGTTCGTGGTGGTGTGTACGGCGGTGATCGTGCTGCGCTACCGGCAGCCGGACCTGCCGCGCGGTTTCCGTACGCCGTGGATGCCGTTCGTGCCGGCGCTGGGTGTCGTCTTCTCGCTCTGGCTGATCACGTTCCTGAAGTGGGAGACCTGGGTGCGGTTCGCCGTGTGGTTCCTGATCGGGTGCGTGATCTACTTCGGTTACTCGTACAAGCGCTCGGAACTGGCCCGGCGCTAGGCCTGGCCGCGGAGGCGTTCAGCGGGCCGGGAGGGCGCGGAGGAAGTCCGCGACGATCCCGTTGAACTCCTCCGGCCTCTCCAGGTTCGGGTAGTGGGCCGTGCCCTCGATCGTCACGGAGCGGCCGTCGGGGACGGTGCGGGCGAGGCGTTCGGCCTCGGCGAGGAGGTCGGGGACGTCGAGGGCGCCGTTGACGGTGAGCACGGGGACGCCGATCTTCGGCACGCGCTCCCAGGTGCCGGTCAGGGGCACGTGCCAGTCCTTCTCGTCGGCCGTGTGCTTGGACAGGGTGTGCAGGGCCATGTCGCGCAGCCGGCGCAGGATGTCCTGGTCCATGTCCTCCGGGGTGCGGTGCGGGCCGGGCGCGAACCGCAGGAAGGACGCGAGCCAGCCCTCGATGTCACCGGCGCCCAGGGCGCGGGCCGACTCGTCCTGCACCCGCCGCGCCCACGGGTCCGTGTACTGGAACTCGCTGGTCGCGGCACCGCAGACGACCGCCCCGCGGACCAGTTCCGGGTACTCGAGGACGGTGTCGGTGGCGATGGCGCCGCCCATCGAGACGCCGACGAGGGCCGCCGGGCCGGCGTCGAGGTGGCGCAGCAGCGTGGCGAGGTCGTCGGCCCAGCGGAAGGGCCTGGCCGCGTTGGCGGAGAAGCCGTGACCCCGTACGTCCGGGGCGACGACCCGGAACTCGGCGGCGAGAGCGGAGATCGTCGCGTCGAGGACGCGGTGGTCGACCCAGCCGGAGTGCAGCAGGACCACCAGGTCCCCGCTGCCGGTGTCGAGGTAGGCGAGGTCGCCGTCGGAGGACGGCGCGAAACACAGATCCGGAGCAGCATTCATGACAACTAGGGTGTCATTGCGCGGATTGTTTGGCAACCAAGGTGTCATGATGGTGCGATGAGCGATATCGCCAGTGATCTCGACGGCGGTCCCGACGCCCCTCTCCCGCCGGACGAACTCGGCCGCCGTCTCACCGAGGTGTTCGACCTGGTGGGCCCGCTGTACCGGCGGGTGCAGCGCAAGGTCGAGCAGGGCGAGGCCGTCGAGGGGCTGTCCGTCGGCGTACGGGCCGTGCTCGACCTGCTGCACAAGCACGGCCCGATGACCGTCCCTCAGATGGGACGCGCGCAGGCGATCAGCCGCCAGTTCGTGCAGCGCATGGTGAACGACGCGGCGGCACGTGGCCTGGTGCGCAGCGTCCCGAACCCGGCGCACCAGCGCTCGTCGCTGATCCGGCTCACGGACGCGGGCCGGGCGGCGATCACCGCAGTGCTGGACCGTGAGCACCTGCTGCTGCGCCGGGTCGGGGGCGATCTGACGGAGTCCGAGGTGCAGGCGTGCCTGCGCGTGCTCGGGGAGATGCTCGACCTCTTCGAGCACGTGGACGTCGACTGACCGCCCCCGTCGACCGCTCTCACTCCCCCATGACGAGCCCGTCCTTCGCCGCGCCCCGGCTGAGCACCGCGGTGCGGATCCGGTCGCGCACGCCCTGGAGGTCGGCCCCCCGAGCGATGACCTTGTTCAGGTTCACCACCCGGCCGGCGTCGAGGTCGAACACCTCGGGGACGAACTCGGCCCGGGCCACCTCCCAGCGCCCGCCGGGCTTGGCGGGCGGGGAGAAGGTGAAGCGGGCCAGCGTGCTCTGGTTGGCGCGCGGGTTGCGCCGGCCGCTGTCGTCGGTCGTGGCGCCGGCGATCTGGTCACCGAGGCCGTAGACCACCCAGGTGCCGTTGACCTTCTCGTAGGCCTGCGGGACGTGGGCGTGGCTGCCGAGGATCAGATCGACGTCGGGCCGGCCGCCGGAGTGTGATGCGGTCAGCTTCCGGGCGAGGTCCAGTTGCCGGCCGTCGGGCGCGTCCTGCCAGGCCCCGCCCCAGTTCAGGGACACGACCACGACCTGGGCACCCGCCTGGCGGGCAGCTCGGGCGTCCTCGATGATCCGCTTCTCGTCGATCACACGGACGGCCCACGGCTGATCGGGAGGCAGGGCGTCGTTGGTGCCGTAGGTGTACGCGAGGTGGGCGACCACGGCCCGCCCGGCCTGGAGGAGGGTGCCGCGCGCCTCGCTCTCGCCGCGCGCCGAGCCGGCGTGCCGCAGCCCGGCGTCGTCCAGGGCGTCCAGGGTGCGCCGGACGCCGTCGGCGCCGTCGTCCAGCGTGTGCTCGGAGGCGGTGGCGCAGCTGTCGTAGCCCGCCGCGGCGAGGGAGGGCGCCAGCTCGGGCGGGGACTTGTAGCGGGGCCCGCCGGTGTAGGGCGCGCTCGCACCGAAGGCGGTGCCCAGGTGACACAGCGCCAGGTCGGCCCGCGAGACGACGTCCTTGACTCCTTCGAGCATCGGCCGGAAGTCGTGACCCGTGCCGCCCGCGTCGAAGGCGGCCCGCTCCAGCACCGAGGCGTCCGGGAGGATGCCGCCGGAGGCGACGAGTGTGAACGCGCCGGGCGCGCTCGCGGAGTTCGAGGCGGTCGGGGCGGCCCGTCCGGGCGGAGTCTGCTGTTCCCGTTGGTGGGCCTGGCAGGCGGCGGCCGCGGTGAGGAGGGCCGTCACGACCAGGGACACCTGCTGTCTGCGTGCGATCATCAGTTCACCCCATGGCGGTCGTATGGACAGACAAATGGGTACGAATCTGACGGCTTTCGCAAACGGTATCCGCCCTCCGTTGGCCCGTTCGTGTGTGACAAGGGGCCTGACGGACCGTTCGTCGTACCGTTCGTCGACGCGATCGACCGTCCGTCGCACAGCGGTGTGCACGCTCTGTCCCCGCGCGGCCCCCTGCGATGCCATACGGCCATGACGGCCGGAACCACCCTCCCGCACGGGACGACGACCGCCGAGCACGAGCTCGCCGCACTGCAACGCGAGCACGGCCGACCGCTCTTCGCACTGCTGCTGCGCCTGTGTGACGGCGATCGCCAGCGTGCCGAGGACCTGCTCCAGGAGACGCTCGTGCGCGCCTGGCAGCACCCCGAGGCGCTGCGCGCCGACGCCTTCGACTCGGTGCGGCCGTGGCTGCTGACCGTGGCGCGCCGGCTCGCCATCGACGCCCGCCGCGCCCGGCAGGCCCGGCCGCCGGAGGTCGGGGACGCGGATCTGGAGAACGCGCGGGTCATCGCCGACCACGCCGAGCGGTCCGCCGCGACGCTCGACGTCCGGGAGGCTGTGAAGACACTCACTCCCGAGCACCGTGAAGTCCTGGTGCTGGTGTACTTCCGGGGGGCCAGTGTGGCGGAGGCCGCCCGCACCCTGGGCATTCCGCCCGGTACCGTGAAGTCCCGCGCGTACTACGCGCTGCGCGCCCTGCGCCGGATGCTTCCGGGATACGCGGCCGACCTGCGGTGAAACCGACTCCCGAGTCAAACCTCCGTAAAGCGCCTTGCCGTGGACCGCTGTTGAGTAATCGGCTGTCCTCATCCGTGTTCCGACAGGGGGCGGGACCCCGGGACCCGGGGTCGGGCGAGGAGCGCGCACCGGAGGAAGGCAGGAAGGGATGCTGCACAGAGGTCACGAGAGCACGGACGGCCCGGGCGGCGGCGAACTGACCGTCCCCATGGCCTGGTTGTACGCCGAGTACATCGCCGACGAACTGCTGCGCACCGGCGATCTGATGCCGCCGACGTCGTTCGAGTTCCGCGCCGGGCGGGACGCGCTGGCGCTCACCATCTTCCTGTCCGACACCGGCGGTGAGCTCTCCCGCGTCCGGGTGGTCTCCCAGTTGGAGACCTGGCTGTCGCTGACCGCGTACGACCAGCCGTGGCAGGACTGGGTGTGCGAGCGTATGGCCGGTCTCGCGGACGAGGCGGACGCCCGCGGGGTGCCCTCGCCTGACCTGGCGCTGGCCGAGGCGGCCTGGCGCTGGCTGGAGGAGACCGAGCTGCTCGCGCCCGATCTGGACGCGGTGCCGGGTGGCGCGGGCGTGGTCGGCGAGGACGACGGGCCGAAGGTGTGGACGCCCGCCTGGCAGCTCGGACTGCCCCTCGGACATCTCGCCATCCACCTCTTCTAGACCCGGATCCTCCTGGGTCCGGGTTTCTTCGGAGCGCGGCCGGATTCCGACCAATCCGCGGGACCGGCCGCTCCGAACGTCTTGATTACGATTCGGAACGTGGCTGAGTGATTCCGGTGCCGGGCTCGTACGGGTGGGAGCAACGAGTAACCCCACCCGCACTCACAGGCACGAGGATTCGGCATGAGGTCCCTGGAACGGCATCGCGATGCCGGCGCGTACGCGCTCGGCATGCTGGACGAGGCGGACGCCTTCCGCTTCGAGGACCACCTCTCGGAGTGCCCTCGCTGCGCGGCGCACGTCACCGAGTTCGGCCCCACGGCACGGCAGCTCATGCTGTACCGGCGGGCCACGCCGCGCTTCGTGCACCCCATGACCCGGCCGGGCCCCGGACTGCTCGACCGGCTGGTCGGCGAGGTGGCGCGGCGGCGCCGGGCCGGACGCCGGCGGTTCCTCTACGGGCTGGCGGCCTCGGTGGTGCTCGCCGTGTGCGGACCCGCGGTCGCCGCCGTCGCCGGACACCACGGCGGGCCCGCCCGGTACGCGGCGACCGACGCGACGACGGGCGTATGGGCCGAGATCAGGGCCGCCGACCGGGACTGGGGCAGCGATCTGGAGGTGCGGGTCAGGGACGGCGCGGGCCCCCACACCTGCCGGCTCGTCGTGGTCGGCCGCGACGGCTCGGAGCAGACCGTGACCACCTGGAACGTCGCCCCGCACGACGCGGGGACCAGCACGGTGGCGGGCGGCACGACGATGCATCCCGGGCAGATCGACCGCTTCGAGGTGCGCACCGCGGACGGGCGGCCCCTGGTGACCCTCGCCTCGCGGTGAGCGGCCGGCCGCTCCGTCACTTCAGCAGCCGGGACAGGCGCCGGTCGGCCAGCGGTTTCCCGCCCGTCTGGCAGGTCGGGCAGTACTGGAGCGAGGAGTCGCTGAAGGACACCTCGCGGATGGTGTCCCCGCACACCGGGCAGGGCTCGCCGGTCCGGCCGTGCACGCGCAGGCCGCCTTTCTTCTCCGCCTTCAACCGTCCGGCCGCAAGGCCCCGGGAGCGCGCGACCGCCTCCGTCAGGGTGGTGCGCAGCGCCTCGTACAGGGTGTGCGTCTCCTGCGGCGTCAGGGAGGCGGCCAGCTTGAACGGGGACATCCTCGCGGCGTGCAGGATCTCGTCGCTGTAGGCGTTGCCGACGCCCGCGATCAGGCTCTGGTCGCGCAGGGCGCCCTTGATCTGCCGCCGCTCCCCCGCGAGCAGCCGGGCGAACCGTTCCTCGTCGAAGTCGCCGGCCAGCGGGTCGGGACCGAGGCGGGCCACTCCGGGCACCTCCTCCGGATCCCGGACGACGTACACCGCGAGCCGCTTCTGAGTGCCGGCCTCGGTGAGGTCGAAGCCCGCGCCGGTCTCCAGGGCGACGCGCAGGGCGAGCGGCCCCTTTCCGGGCCGGGGCACGCCGTCGGGCAACCGGTCCTTCCACTGGAGCCAGCCCCCGCGGGCCAGATGGGTGACGAGGTGCGGGCCGCCGTCGGTGGCCAGGTCGAGGAACTTGCCGTGCCGGCGCACCGCGGTGACCTCGCGGCCCTCCAGGGCGGTGACCGGCGGGTCGTACGTCTTCAGCACGCTGATCGCGACGGGCAGCACGCGCGCGATCCCCTGGCCGACCAGGTGGTCGGTCAGGAAGTCCTTCAGCGCTTCGACCTCGGGCAGTTCCGGCATAGGTCCAGAGTGCCACCGCAGCCCCGGGACGCCACGTCAGCTCTCGTCCGGCACCGCGAACTCGCACCACACGCACTTGCCGCCGCCGCGGGCTTCGACGCCCCACACGTCGGTGAGCTGGTCCACGAGCAGCAGCCCCCGGCCGGAGACCCCGTCGGCCCCCGGTTCGCGGCGGCGCGGCAGGGCGCTGGAGGAGTCCTCGACCTCGATCCGCAGCCGCCGCTCGCGTCCGCTGAGGACCCGCAGGGTGACGATCGCGGCGCCCTCGGTGTGCATCAGGGCGTTGGTGATCAGTTCGTCGGCCACGAGTTCGATCTCGTACGAGTCATCCTCGGCGCCCCAGTCCCGCACCGCCGTGCGGATCATGTGCCGGGCCCGGGTCAGGGCCTCGGGGTCGCCGGAGGCCACGTACTGCTGGAGCCGGCCGACGGGCTGCCGCTCGGCCGGCACGTGGCGGCGCAGCACCAGCAGGGCCACGTCGTCGTCGCCGCCGCGCGACTCGGCCATCGCGATCAGCCGGTCGGCGAGGTCCCGTACGTCGTCGGGTCCGTCGGCGACGGACCGCGCCAGGGCCCGCATGCCGTCGTCGAGGTCGGCGCCGGGCTGTTCGACCAGGCCGTCGGTGCACAGCACCAGGGACTGCCCGGGGTCGAGTTCCATGGTGCCGACCGGGTACTGCAGGCTGCCGAACTCGGCGGACAGGCCGAGCGGCAGCCCTCCGTCGACGGCGATCAGGTGGCAGCTTCCGTCGCTGTGCCGGACCAGCGGGTCGATGTGCCCGGCCCGTACGAGCTGCACGACGCCGGTGGCCAGGTCGGCCTCCGCGTACAGGCAGGTGGCGAAGCGGTCGGTGTCGAGTTCGTGCAGGAAGACCGAGGCGCGGGCCATCACGGTGGCCGGTGCGTGACCCTCGGCGGCGTAGGCGCGCAGGACGATGCGGAGCTGGCCCATGACGGCGGCGGCGTGCGTGTCGTGGCCCTGTACGTCGCCGATGACGGCGCCGACCCGGCCGCCGGGCAGCGGGATCAGGTCGTACCAGTCGCCGCCGATGTCCCGGCCCAGGGAGCCGCCCGCGTAGCCGGAGCGGTAGCGGACGGCGACGTCGGCTCCGGGCACGCTGGGGATGGTGCGCGGCAGCATGGCCTGTTGCAGGCCCTGGGCGAGGTCCTTCTCCTGCTCGTAGAACATGGCCCGCTGGAGGCTCTGCGCGATGCTGCTGCCGAGGGCGATCAGGACGTTGCGCTCGTCCGGGGTGAAGCCGCGCCGGTCGCTGTAGAGCAGGCCCATCCCGCCGATCGGGCGAGCCTGCGCGATCAGCGGCAGATAGGCCGCCGAGGTGATGTCGAGTCCGGTGATGTGCGGCCACAGGATGGGGTAGCGCTCGGCGAACTCCTCCGGGGACTCGATGAAGCGGGGGCTGAGGGTGCGCACGGCCTCGCTCATCGGGTAGGGCTCGTCGATCCGGGTGACGCGGGTGCCGGGCACGGAGGCGCCCGCGGGGCCCTCGGCGACGAGCCGGATGCGGCCGGCCTCGACCAGGCCGAGTACCAGGCTCTTGGAGCCGAGGAGGGCCAGTCCGTGGGAGTCCTTGACGACCTCGATGACGTCCTGCACCGTGCGCGCGTGGGCCAGGGCGGCGGTGGCGGCCTCCACCACGTTGGTCTGCCTGCGCCGGGCCGCGGCCTGGGCGGCCCGTTCCCGGCGGGCGGCGATGTCGCCGAGCTCCTCCGAGGCGTCGCGGAGGATCCCGGTGATCCTGCGCGGCCGGCCCGTCCCGTCGCGCTGGATGTAGCCCTGGACGTGGGCCCAGCGCAGGCCGCCGTCGCGCAGGCGCAGGCGGACGTAGGTGCCGTAGTTCTGGCGGCCCTCCTTCATCGCCCGGGCCACCATCGCGTCCAGGCGCTCGCGCTCGGACGGCAGCAGCCGCTTGCCCACGGTGCCCGGACGGCGGTCGTCCTCCTCGGCGGTGACGTCGAAGATCCGGTGGGCCTGGGCGTCCAGGTGTACGAGCCCGGCGTCCAGGTCCCAGTCGAACGTGCCCATGCCGTTGAGCGCCAGAATGGGATCCGGGTGTGCGGGCCAGTCCTCCGGGAGTGACAGGGCGGGCGCTCCCTGTTCAGCCATGGGGACACCTTGCCAGGGATTGGCTGATTCTTCGAGCCGGGGGTGGGGTAGCCGGGGCCCGTGACTTTCCGGCAGGAGAGGAGCGCTCGACCGTGGGTTGGTTCACCGCACCCGAGTACTGGCTGAGCCGGCTGGTCTTCCAGCGGGCGCTGGCCGTGGTGTATCTTGTCGCGTTCCTGACGGCGGCGCTCCAGTTCCGGGCGCTGCTCGGCGAACGCGGCATGCTGCCGATCCCCCGATTCCTCGACCGGGTGCCGTTCACCCGGGCGCCGAGCCTGTTCCACCTGCGCTACTCCGACCGGCTCTTCGCGGCGGTCGCCTGGGGCGGGTGCGCGGTGTCGGCGGCGCTGGTCGCGGGCGTGGACTCATGGGTGCCGTTGTGGGCCGGAATGCTGCTGTGGCTCGTCCCCTGGGCGCTGTACCTGTCGATCGTCAACGTCGGGCAGACCTGGTACGGCTTCGGCTGGGAGTCGCTGCTGCTGGAGACCGGGTTCCTCGCGGTCTTCCTCGGCAACGACGAGGTGGCCCCGCCCGTGGTCGTGCTGTTCCTGCTGCGCTGGATCCTCTTCCGCGTCGAGTTCGGCGCGGGGCTGATCAAGCTGCGCGGCGACGCCTGCTGGCGGAAGCTGACCTGTCTGCACTACCACCACGAGACGCAGCCGATGCCGGGCCCGCTGAGCTGGTTCTTCCACCATCTGCCGGGGCCCGTGCACAAGGCGGAGGTGGCCGCCAACCACGTCACTCAGCTGATCGTGCCGTTCCTGCTGTTCACTCCGCAGCCGATCGCCACGGCCGGCGCCTCGCTGATGATCGTCACCCAGTTGTGGCTGGTGCTGTCCGGGAACTTCTCCTGGCTGAACTGGATCACGATCGTGCTGGCGCTGTCGGCGGTGCGCTTCCCGGGGAGCGCGCCGTCCGTGCCGGCCACGCCGTTGTGGTACGAGGTCGTGGTCCTCGCCGTGGCCGCGCTGCTGGTGGTCCTCAGCTACCGCCCGGTGGTGAACATGGTCTCCCGCCGCCAGGTCATGAACCGCTCCTTCGACCCGCTGCACCTGGTCAACACCTACGGCGCGTTCGGCAGCGTCAGCCGCGTCCGCTACGAGGTGGTGGTGGAGGGCACGCTGGACGAGGTGCCGCACGAGGACGCGGAGTGGCGGGAGTACGAGTTCCGGGGCAAGCCCGGCGATCCCCGGCACTGGCCGCGCCAGTTCGCGCCCTACCATCTGCGCCTGGACTGGATGATGTGGTTCGCCGCGCTGTCCCCGGCCTACGCGGGCGTCTGGTTCGGCGCGATGGTGGAGCGGCTCCTGGAGAACGACCGGGACACCCTCAGGCTGCTGCGCCGCTCCCCCTTCCCGCCCGACCGGCCCCCGCGCTACGTCCGCGCCCGGCTGTTCCGCTACCACTTCACGACCTGGCGGCAGCTGCGGTCGACCGGCGCCTGCTGGGACCGGACCCATGTGCGCGAGTTCCTGCCGCCGACCCGGCTGGGCTCCGGCACCCGGGAACCGTGACCGGCCCCCGCCGCCGGATCCGGCCGGTACGGAACCGGCACGGCCCCCCGTCGCGCACCGTCAGGTCCCGGACGTGGGCAGCAGGCCGGTGTCGCTCAGCTCCTGCCAGAAGGCGGCGGGCACCGGGATGGCGAACTGCTCTGCGCAGTCGCGGACTTCGGCGGCCGACCGGGTGCCGACCAGCACGGAGGCCACCGCCGGGTGGTCGGCGCAGAACCGCAGGGCCGCTCCCCGCAGCGTGATTCCGTGCCGGTCGGCCACCGCCTTCATGCGCTGGACGCGTTCCACCAACTCCGGTGGCGCGCCCGCGTAGTCGTAGGTGGCACCGGGCCCGGGACGGGCCGGCAGCCCGGAGTTGAAGGCGCCGCCGATGACGACGGACACGCCCCGCTCGGCGGCCGCGGGCAGCAGCTCCGTCCGGGCGCGCTGGTCGAGCAGGGTGTAGCGGCCCGCGCACAGCCACGTCCACGTCCGTGTCGCGGACGAAGCGGGTCAGCATCTCCGACTGGTTCATGCCCGCCCCCCCGATGGCCCCGACCACGCCCTGGGCGCGCAGTTCCTCCAGTGCCGGGTAGCCCTCGCGGAAGGCCTGCTAGGCGTGGTCGTCGGGGTCGTGTAGGTAGACGACGTCGACGCGGTCCAGGCCGAGCCGTTCGAGGCTGGCCTCCAGACCGCGCCGTACCCCGTCCGCGCTGAAGTCCCACACCCGGCGGTGGGTGGCGGGCACGGCGAAACCGTGGGCAAGGTCGCTGCCGCCCGCGTCCGTGGGTTCGAGCAGGTGGCCGACTTTCGTGGAGACCGTGTACGCGGAGCGCGGGAGGCCGCGCAGGGCCGTGCCGAGGCGGCGTTCGGACAGGCCGAGGCCGTAGTGCGGGGCGGTGTCGAAGTAGCGGATGCCCTGCTCCCAGGCGGTGGCCACGGCCGCCCGCGCCTGCTCCTCGTCCACTTCGGTGTACAGGTTGCCGATGGCGGCGGCGCCGAAGCCGAGGGCGCTGACCTCGACCCCGCTCCCGCCCAGCGTCCTCACCGGGCCTCCGGGCGCGGCCGCGGGCCGTCGCACTCGTGCGAGACGGGGTGACGGGTGTCGTGGGTGTCAAGTGCCGTGGTGCGGGCGGGCGTCGGGGACACGGGTGGCCTTTCCGTCGGTGGTGGGGGAACGCTCGCGAAGAGCCCCGGCCTACGGTCGGACTCAGGGGCCGGGGGCCGGCACCGGTGGTTCCGGGCGGCGGGTCCGGGACTCGGACCATTCGCGCAGTTCGTCGGCGCCGACCTCCTCGATCACTCGCCGAAGGGTCTGCCGGGCCGCCGCGTCGCGTTCCGCTTCGGGCAGGAGCAGATACCGGTCCACGGCCCGGCGCAGGGTCTCGCGTGCCTGCGCGGTGAGCATCCAGCGCGAGCCCGGGTCGAACAGCTGGCGCATGCCGGTGAAGAACACCGCACCGCCCGCGATCACCGCGGTCAGCCAGGCCGGAGCGTGCAGACCGGCGGCGACGACCGTCACCGAGGTGGTGGCGAGGGCGCCCAGCTCCGTGGTGCGGTGCAGCCACCTGGCCCGGTCGCAGGACCGGCTGTAGAACGTCAACTCACGTTCGGCCAGCGCCAGCAGCGGGTCCGGCTGAGCGGCCCAGGAGTGGTCGGGCACCGTTCTTCGTGTCATCACCACATCATCGTGGCCCCGCGCCTCACCGGGAAGGAGCGGCACGGTGCGATCCCACCTCACGCGCGCCGCAGCCGCAGTGTCATCAGCTCGAAGGGCCGCAGCCGCAGGGTGATCCGGTCGCCGTCCCGTTCCGGTGCCGTGGCGTCGGGCAGGGGCCGCTCCAGCAGGTCGGTCACCGTCACGTCCGCGACCTCGAAGCCGGCCGTGAGTGTGGCCCGGGTCCGGCTGCCGTGGGCCTCGTGGAAGCGGACCACTACGTCGCCGCTGCCGTCGTCGGCCAGTTTCACCGCCGTCACGACCACCGCGTCCTCGTCCACCGTCACCAGCGGGGCCACGGCCCGGGCGCCGG
>NZ_JBIBWH010000013.1:0-248922 GCF_043081205.1 Streptomyces sp. NPDC014889 | reverse complement strand
CGCGGGCGCCATCGTCTCGGGTTCCTCCGGTACCGCGCAGGCGAAGAAGGAGGCCCTGGAGGCCGCGGGCGTCAAGGTCGGCAAGACCCCGACCGCGGCCGCGGCACTGGCCCGGCGGGCGGTGTGACGCGTGCGCATCTCCGCCCAGTCCATGGACGTGCTCTCCTCGCCGGCCAACGTCGCCGGCTACCAGGCGGTGCCGGCCACCGCCAAACGGCTCGGGGCCCGTACCACCGGCTTCGATGTCCGGCCCGAGGTCGGCGTGATGGGGCACGCCCGGGCCATCCGCGTCACCGACGACGTTCAGCAGCACCGTGGGACGTGCCCGGAGCGGACGCGTCCCACGGTGTCCTCAGGGCCGGGTCAGGCGCCGACGTACGCCGCGAGGTGCTGACCGGTGAGGGTGGAGCGGGCGGCGACGAGGTCGGCGGGGGTGCCCTCGAAGACGACCCGTCCGCCGTCGTGGCCGGCGCCGGGGCCGAGGTCGATGATCCAGTCGGCGTGCGCCATGACCGCCTGGTGGTGTTCGACGACGATCACCGACTTCCCCGAGTCGACGAGCCGGTCGAGCAGACCGAGCAGGTGCTCGACGTCGGCGAGGTGCAGACCGGCGGTCGGCTCGTCGAGGACGTAGACGCCGCCCTTCTCGGCCATGTGCGTGGCCAGCTTCAGCCGCTGCCGCTCGCCGCCGGACAGCGTGGTCAGCGGCTGTCCCAGGGTGAGGTAGCCGAGCCCGACGTCGGCGAGCCGGCCGAGGACGCGGTGCGCGGCCGGCGTGCGGGCCTCCCCGGAGGCGAAGAACTCCTCGGCCTCGGCCACCGGCATCGCCAGCACCTCGCTGATGTCACGGCCGGCGAGGTGGTACTCGAGCACCGACGCGTCGAACCGCTTCCCCTCGCACTCCTCGCAGGTGGTGGCGACGCCGGCCATCATCGCCAGGTCGGTGAAGATGACGCCGGCGCCGTTGCAGGTGGGGCAGGCGCCCTCGGAGTTGGCGCTGAACAGCGCCGGCTTCACCCCGTTGGCCTTGGCGAACGCCTTGCGGATCGGTTCGAGCAGTCCGGTGTACGTCGCCGGGTTGCTGCGCCGAGAGCCGCGGATCGCTCCCTGGTCGACCGACACCACGCCCGCGCCGGCCGGGATCGACCCGTGCACCAGCGAGCTCTTGCCGGAACCGGCCACGCCGGTGACGACGACGAGTGTGCCGAGCGGGATGTCGACGTCGACGCCCCGCAGGTTGTGCGCGGTGGCGCCGCGGATCTCCAGCGTGCCGGCCGGTTCGCGCACCGTCTTCTTGAGGGAGGCCCGGTCGTCGAGGTGGCGGCCGGTGAGGGTGCCACTGGCCCGCAGCCCCTCGACGGTGCCCTCGAAGCAGACGGCGCCGCCCGCCGTGCCCGCGCCGGGACCGAGGTCGACGACGTGGTCGGCGATCGCGATGGTCTCCGGCTTGTGCTCCACGACGAGCACGGTGTTGCCCTTGTCCCGCAGCCGCAGCAGCAGGTCGTTCATCCGCTGGATGTCGTGCGGGTGCAGGCCGGTGGTGGGCTCGTCGAAGACGTACGTGACGTCGGTGAGCGAGGAGCCGAGGTGCCGGATCATCTTCACGCGCTGCGCCTCGCCGCCGGACAGCGTGCCCGACGGACGGTCGAGCGAGAGGTAGCCGAGGCCGATCTCCACGAACGAGTCGAGGGTCTGCTGCAACGTGGCGAGCAGTGGCGCCATCGACGGCTCGTCCAGGCCGCGGACCCATTCGGCCAGGTCGCTGATCTGCATCGCGCAGGCGTCGGCGATGCTGGTCCCGCCGATCCGCGACGACCGGGCCGCCTCGCTGAGCCGGGTGCCCCCGCACTCGGGGCAGTCGGTGAAGGTGATCGCCCGGTCCACGAACTCGCGGATGTGCGGCTGCATCGCCTCCCGGTCCTTGGAGAGCATCGACTTCTGGATCCTCGGGATCAGACCCTCGTAGGTCATGTTGATGCCCGCGATCTTCATCCGGGTCGGCTCGCGGTGCAGGAAGTCCTGCAGCTCCTGCTCGGTGTACTTCCGGATCGGCTTGTCCGCGTCGAAGAAGCCGGACTCGCTGTAGAGCCGGTAGTTCCAGCCGCCCGGTTTGTAGCCGGGGATGGTCAGCGCGCCCTCGGTGAGCGACTTGGAGTCGTCGTAGAGCTGGGTGAGGTCGACGTCGGAGACGGTGCCGCGGCCCTCGCAGCGGGGGCACATGCCGCCGGTGATGCTGAAGCTGCGCCGCTCCTTCACGGTCTTGCCGGCGCGTTCCACGGTGACCGCGCCCGCCCCGCTGATCGAGGGGACGTTGAAGGAGAACGCCTTGGGCGAGCCGATGTGCGGCTGTCCGAGCCTGCTGAAGAGGATGCGCAGCATCGCGTTGGCGTCGGTGGCGGTGCCGACGGTGGAGCGGGGGTCGCCGCCCATCCGCTGCTGGTCGACGATGATCGCGGTGGTCAGCCCGTCGAGGACGTCGACCTCGGGCCGGGCCAGGGTCGGCATGAAGCCCTGCACGAAGGCGCTGTACGTCTCGTTGATCAGCCGCTGCGACTCGGCGGCGACCGTGTCGAAGACCAGTGAGCTCTTGCCCGAGCCGGAGACGCCGGTGAACACCGTCAGGCGCCGCTTCGGGATCTCGATGCTGACGTCCTTGAGGTTGTTCTCGCGCGCGCCGAGCACGCGGATCATGTCGTGGCTGTCGGCGGCGTGCGCCGCGGGCGACGGCGTGTCCGGGGCCTTGCTCATCGAGTCTCCATCTGTGGGCTGGGCCGCCTTCACGGCGACGGTGGGTGTCCGCCTGAGCGGCGGTGCCGGGTCGGCGCGACGCTCGTCCGGCCGGCGCTCACCGGGGTCGCGGTCCGCGCGAGAACCAAGGCATTATCCACACACTCCGCCCCCGCGCACCCTCCCGCAGGTCATCGCTCCGACCGCCGGAGGCCCCGGCCCACGCTACCGGCGGCCCGGTTCCCGGCGCTTCTCCATTCCTGACCGGTCCGGGGCACCGCCTGCCCGCTCAGTGGCGCGCCGAAGGCCCGGTCGGGCACCGGCACCAGGGTGCCGGTGCCCGACCGGGCTCTCCCCCCTGTTACAGATAGGGGCGGGTGATCAGCTCGATCCCGTGGCCGGCGGGGTCCTTGAAGTAGACCCCTCGACCGCCGTGCTCGTGGTTGATCTCGCCGGGGCACCGCATGTGCGGATCGGCCCAGTGCTCGATGCCGCGATCACACAGCCGCTGATACGCCCGGTCGAACAGGTCGTCGTCGACCAGGAACGCGTAGTGCTGCATCTGGATCTCCACCGGCGGCTCGGCGAACTGGAGCAGCACACCGTCGGCGAGCTGGATGTTGGTGAACGGGCCCCAGGACGGCGCCGGCCCCACTTCGAGCAGCTCCCGGAAGAAGCGGGCCGACTCCTCGCGGTCCTTGGAAACGATGATGGTGTGGTTGAACGTGGCTGTCATTCTGCTGACCTGACTGTGGTTCGGCACGGAAACGGACTCGTCGTGGTGCGCGAGTACGGGAGGTCCGCGTGCCGGACCCGGGGGGCGCCTGCTCGGCACCCGTGGTGCGGTCAGCCCTCCACCGGGTTGCCCGTCCGTGAGTGGCGTATCGCCGGTCCGGTGTTCACATCGGGGACCCTACCCGAACCGGCTTCCGCGCGGGCGGGTCACGCGGAATGCGGGGCCGGGCCGAGCCAGGCGAGGGCCGCGGTGGTCAGAGCCGTGACGCCGTCGGTGAGAGTGGGCCGCATGACGGGGGCAAAGAACGGCGAGTGGTTCTGCGGGATGTCACGGCTCCTGGTGCCCGCGGCGTCCGCCTTCGCGTAGGTGCCGGGGTCGACGCCGCCGAGGAGCCAGTAGCAGACGGGCACGTCCGCGCTGGTGCCGAAGACGCCGACGTCCTCACTGCCGGAGGAGGCACCCGGGTCGGTCAGCCTGTCGTGGCCGATCACGTCGCCGACGGCGGCCATGGTGCGGGCGCACGCCTCCTCGTCGTTGACCATCAGCGGGAAGGTGTGCAGGGTGTTGATCTCCGGTTCCTGCTGCGCCCCGGCGACCGCCGCCTCGCCTCGGACGATCCGCTCCACCGCGCCCAGGACGGTCCGGCGGACCTGCGGGCCGTAGGTGCGGATGTTGAGCTGGAGCCGGGCCTCGTCCGGGATGATGTTGTCCTTGGTGCCGGCCTGCAGGGCGCCGACGGTGACCACGGCCCGGTCCATGGAGGCGATCTCGCGGGAGACCACGGTCTGCAACCGCATCACGGTCGAGGCCGCCATCACCACCGGGTCGATCGACGCCTCCGGCATCGACGCGTGGGCGCCGCGCCCGAACATGCGCACCTCCAGCGCGTCGGTGGCGGCGAAGGCGAGACCGGGGTGGCAGGCGATGGTGCCGGCCGGGATCGCCATCACATGCTGGCCGAGGACGACGTCGGGGGCGCCGAACCGGCCGTACAGGTCGTCGTCGACCATCGCCTGGGCGCCCTGGCCCAGCTCCTCGGCCGGCTGGAACACGGCCAGCACGGTGCCCGACCACCGGTCGCGGGCGCCTGCCAGGAGTGCCATGGCGCCGAACAGACAGGTGACGTGCACGTCGTGGCCGCACGCGTGCATCACGCCCTCGTTGGTCGAGGCGTACGGCAGCCCGGTCCGCTCCGTCACGGGCAGCGCGTCGAAGTCGGCCCGCAGGAGCACGGTCGGGCCCTCGCCGTTCACCAGCCTGGCCACGACGCCGGTCCGCCCGACGCCCTCGGTGACCTCGTATCCCAAGTCCCGTGCGCGGCGGGCGACCTCGGCGGCCGTGCGGTGCTCCTCGAAGGACAGCTCGGGATGGGCGTGCAGGTCCTGGTACAGCGCTTCGAGGTCCTGGTTCATGGGGGTGTCCAGGCCGGCCAGGACCTGCCGAGCCGTGTCGTGTGCGGTCATCGTGATGCCCCTTCGGCCGGTGGAGGGCCGCCATGTCCGACGTAACCACAGCCGTGGGAACGCGGCAGCCCGGTCCGCCGCCACGCCGGGCTGCTTGGAAGTTGTAGTACTGGCGGTGTCCGGTATAGCTTGAAGTTTCAAGTTCATCGGGTCTCCATGCCGGCGCCGCGAGACCCGCCCCCCACGACCCGCGAGGAGTCCCGCCTTGACCGCTCCCGACGCCACCCTGTCCCGCCCCGCCGCCGCGCCGGAGACGGCCCTGGCGGCCCCCGCCCACGCCTACGACGCCGGCCTGCTCGTCCTGCGTCTCGTACTCGGGTCGACCATGGCCGCGCACGGCGCCCAGAAGCTGTTCGGCTGGTTCGGCGGTGGCGGTGTCGACGGCACCGGGCAGTTCTTCGCGGCCTCCGGCTACCCCTCGCCCAGGGCGTTCGCCGTGGTGGCCGGGCTCAGTGAGACCCTCGGCGGGCTCGGCCTCGTGCTCGGCCTGCTCACCCCGCTCGCCGCCGCGGCCGTCGCCGGCACGCTGGTCAACGCGATCTCCGTCAAGTGGGGCGGCGGCTTCTTCGCCCCGCAGGGCGTCGAGTACGAGCTCCTGATCGCCCTGTCCGCGGTGGCTCTCGCCCTGACCGGCCCCGGCCGGATCGCCGTGGACCGGCTGCTGCCCGGACTGCGCTCGCACCGTGTCGCCCATGGCGTCGCCGCGATCGTGCTCGGCGCCGTCGTCGCCGGGGTCACGCTGCTGCTGCGTCACTGACACCCCGCGCCGGGCGGACGTCCTGCCCGGACGGCGGAGGGGTCGCGCCCGCGCCGTCGTCCGGGCCGCTGTCCGGCCTGTGGATCTCATTTGACATTAGAGAGCCTTATAGAAGATAAAGGTGACGCTTTGGCCATCAATTCACGCGGCGTGACATCTGCGGCGTGATGCCCACGAACGCTGCGCGAATGAGTCCTGACATGTCCCACCCCATCGCCGACCAGCCCACAGCCGACCCCGCGGGGGAGTGGGACGCATGGCGGTCCGAGCGCCATCGGGCCCTCACCTCGCCGACGGGCAACCTCGCCCTCGTCGAGACCCGCTGGCTGCCGGCCGGTGAGCGCCCGGATCCCGAGGCCGCACGCGCGGGGCAGCCGGAGACGGTGACCGTCACCACGCTCCAGCGCACCGACCTCGTCACCGGCGAGCCCGAGCACGGCCTGCGCTTCTGGGACGCCGACTCGGACGCCGTCCGCCACTTCGACCGTGTCGACGTGTTCCCCCACGACCCGTCCTGGGTGCTCGAGGCGACCTACACGCCGGTCCCCGGCGCCCGGCGGGTGGCCTTCGAACACATCCGCGACAACGGCGGCACCCGAGACCTCGTCGTCCCCGGCGACATCACGCTCACCGTCGACGGCCGCGACTACACCCTCAGCGCCTTCGACGACGACGGCACCCTGCTGCTCGTCTTCGGCGACCCCACCAACGGTGACACCACCTACGGCGCCGGCCGCTTCCTCTTCGTGCGGCGCACCGAGGACGACGACCGCGTCGTGCTCGACTTCAACCGCGCCTTCGTGCCGCCCTGCGGGTTCTCCGATCAGTACAACTGTCCGATGCCGCCGCGGCAGAACCGTTTCCACCTGCCCATTCAGGCCGGTGAGAAGCTCCCCGTCTTCCGCGGCGGCTTCCCCGCGCAGCACTGATCACCCCGTAGCCTCCCGCAGCCCAGCACGAAAGAGCCCTCAGCCATGAGCATCAAGAAGACGTCCCTGTACGCCACCGCCACCGCGGCCACCCTTGCCGTGACCCTGACCGCCTGCGGCGGCTCCGGCTCGGCCGGCAGCGCCTCCGGCGGCGCCGTGAACAAGGACGCCACCGTCAACATCGGCTCCCTCTACGAGCCGCAGAACCTCGACAACACCGCGGGCGGCGGCCAGGGCGTCACCGAGGCACTCAACGGCAACGTCTACGAAGGGCTGTTCAAGCTCACCGACGACGGCAAGGTCGAGAAGCTGCTCGCCACGGACTACAAGGTGAGCGGTGACGGACTCACGTACACCTTCACCCTGCGCGACGGCGTGAAGTTCCACAGCGGCAAGGCCCTCACCAGCGAGGACGTCAAGTACAGCCTGGAGAAGGTCATCGCGGACGACTCCCAGTCCGCCCGCAAGAACAACCTCCAGGTCATCAAGGACATCGCCACCCCCGACGCGCGCACCGTCAAGGTCACGCTGTCCAAGAAGTCGATCTCCTTCGTCTACAACCTCTCCTACGTCTGGATCATCAACTCCCAGGCGAAGAACCTGAAGACGACCGAGGACGGCACCGGCCCGTACCGGCTCGGCAAGTGGACCCGCGGCTCCGCGCTGAGCCTGGACCGGTTCCCCGGCTACTGGGGCAAGGCGGCCACGAACAAGAAGGCCGTCCTCCACTACTACAAGGACGCGACCGCCCTCAACAACGCGCTGCTGACGGGCGCCGTCGACGTGGTCACCAGCGAGCAGTCGCCCGACGCCCTCGACCAGTTCAAGAGCAACCAGAACTACAAGGTCAACGACGGCGCCTCCACCACCAAGCTGCTGCTCGCCTTCAACGACAAGGCCAAGCCGTTCACCGACGTCAAGGTGCGCCAGGCCGTGTCCTCCGCCATCGACGACAAGAAGCTCCTCGAGTCCGTCTGGGGCGGCTACGGCAAGCTCATCGGCTCGATGGTGCCGCCCACCGACCCGTGGTACGAGGACCTCACCAAGGTCAACGCCTACGACCCGGCACGCGCCAAGAAGCTGCTCGCCGAGGCCGGTTACGCCAAGGGCTTCAGCTTCACCCTCGACACCCCGAACTACGACCCGCACCCCACCGCCGCGACCTTCATCAAGTCCGAGCTCGCCAAGGTCGGCGTCAACGTCAGGATCAACACGATCACGCCGGACGAGTGGTACACGAAGGTCTACAAGAACCACGACTTCTCGGCCACGCTCCAGGAGCACGTCAACGACCGCGACCTCGTCTGGTACGGCAACCCCGACTTCTACTGGGGCTACGACAACAAGCAGGTCACGCAGTGGGTCGAGCAGGCCGAGCAGGCCTCGACCACCGCGGAGCAGACCGAACTGCTGAAGAAGGTCAACCGCAAGACCGCCGAGGACGCGGCCAGCGACTGGCTGTACCTGTACCCGCAGATCGTCGTCGCGAGCAGCAAGCTGTCCGGCTACCCGCTGAACGGCCTCAACTCGCAGTTCTACGTCTACGACATCCAGAAGAAGGGCTGATGGCCCGCTATCTCCTGCGCCGCCTCGCCTTCCTCCTGGTGTCGCTGGCCCTGGCGAGCGTGGTGCTGTTCGTGCTGCTGCGCATGCTGCCCGGCGACCCGGCCAACGCACTCACCTCGGTGGGTGCGAGCCCGGAACAGATCGCCGCTGCACGGCACTCCATCGGGTCCGACAGGCCGCTGCCCGAGCAGTTCGTCCACTGGCTCGGGCAGCTGGCGAGCGGCGACCTCGGCACGTCCTTCGTCAGCTCGCTGCCCGTCGGACCCGAGGTCGCCTCCCGGCTGAGCGTCACCGTGCCGCTGACCCTGGCCGCGTTCACCCTCGCCGTCGTCCTCGCCGTGCCCGCCGGTTTCGTCGCCGCGCACAAACGGCGCACCTGGTACGGCGCATTGCTCAGCGGTGTGTCCCAACTGGGCATCGCCGTCCCGGTGTTCTGGCTCGGCATGATCCTCATCGCCGTGTTCGCGCTGAACGCGGGCTGGCTCCCGGCCGGCGGTTTCCCGCCGGACGGCTGGTCGGAGCCCGCCGAGGCGATCCGCTCCCTCGTCCTGCCGGTCGTCACCATCGCCCTGGTGATGAGCGCGTCCCTGCTCCGCTACGTCCGCTCCGCCACCCTCGACGTCCTCGGCAGCGACTACCTGCGCACCGCCCGCGCCCTGGGCTCGTCCTTCGGCCGGGCGATGTGGCGGCACGGCCTGCGCAACGCCTCCGTACCGGTCATCTCGATCCTCGGCATCGAACTCGCCTCGACCCTGCTCGGCGCGGTCGTCGTGGAATCGGTGTACGCGCTGCCCGGCCTCGGCTCCCTGCTCGCCACCGCGATCGCCCAGCACGACTACCCGGTCATCCAGGGCGTGCTGTTCGTCTCCACCCTCGCCGTGCTGCTCATCGGCTTCGCCGCCGACCTCGTCCAGCGGATCATCGACCCGCGCCTGCGCGGCCGGCTCTCCGGAGGTGCCCGATGACCCGGGCGGACACACTGCCCACCGTCCGGCCGGAGAAGGCGCCACCGGGCGGACGCCGCTCCCGGCGCTCCGCCACGCTCGTCGTCGGCTGCGTCCTCGCCGGCCTCATCGCGCTGCTCGCCCTGGTCTCCCTGTTCTGGCTGCCCTACTCCGCCGACGACACCTCCGGCGGGCGCCTCGCCGGTCCCGGGAACGGGCATCTGCTGGGCACCGACAAGCTCGGACGCGACCTGTTCACCCAGGTGATGACCGGCTCGCGGATCGCCGTCGGGGCGGGCCTGGGTTCCGTGCTCCTCGCCGCGGCGATCGGCGTCACCCTCGGGGTCCTCGCCGCGTTCGCGCAGGGCTGGCTCGACGACACGCTCTCGGCGTTCCTCGACATCCTCATCGCCTTCCCGACGCTGCTGCTCGCGATGCTGATCGTCGCCGCCCGCTCGGCGACCCTCGGCTCGGCCGTCCTCGCGATCGGCCTGGCGCAGAGCGCGGTCGTCGCCCGGCTGGTGCGCATCCTCGTCAAGCGCGTGCTGGCGCAGGACTACATCACCGCGGCCCGTACCTCCGGCACATCCTGGCCCAGGACCGTCGTCGGCCATGTGCTGCCCAACATCTGGCCCACCCTGGTGGTCAACCTGGCCCTCCAGTTCGGGCTCGCCGTACTCGCCGAGGCCGGACTGTCCTACCTCGGGCTCGGCGCGCCCCCGCCGAACGCCTCGTGGGGCCGGATGCTCCAGGAGGCCCAGGCCACCTTCACCACCGCACCGGCGGGCGCGCTCGCCCCCGGCATCCTGCTCGTCCTGCTCGTCATCGGCGTCAACCTCATCGCCGACGGCCTGCGCGACACCCTCGACCCGGCCACCCGCCGGAGGCGCGCGTGAACCTCCTCGACGTACGCGGACTGACCGTCCGCACCGGCGACGGCCGCACCCTGGTCGACGACCTGTCCTTCACCGTGGCCGGCGGCGAACGCCTCGGCCTCATCGGCGAGTCCGGCTCCGGCAAGTCCCTCACCACGCTCGCCGTGCTCGGTCTGCTGCCCGACGGCATGACCGCCACCGGCAGCGTCGAACTCGCCGGCACCCAGGTGGTCGGCGCCCCCGAGAAGCGGCTCACCTCCCTGCGCGGCCGGGACGCGGCCGTCGTCTTCCAGGAACCGCTCACCGCGCTCGACCCGCTGATGCGCGTGGGCCGCCAGATCGCCGAACCCCTCCGCAGGCGCACCGGCCTGAAGGGCAGGGACCTCCAGCGGGCCGTGGCGCGCACGCTCGAACAGGTCCGGCTGCCCGAACCCGAGCGCATCGCCCGCGCGTTCCCGCACGAGATCTCCGGCGGGCAGCGCCAGCGCGTGGCCCTCGCCATGGCCCTGGCCTGCGAACCGAAATTGCTCATCGCGGACGAGCCGACCACCGCCCTGGACGTGTCCGTGCAGGCGGAGATGCTGGAACTCATCGACACGCTGGTCCGGGAGCGGGACATGGCGGTGCTGTTCGTCAGCCACGACCTCGCCGTGGTGGCCAAGGTGACCGACCGCGCCCTGGTGCTGAAGGACGGCCGGGCCGTGGAGGAGGGCCCGGTCGGGGCCATCGTCGGCGCGCCCCGCGAGGAGTACACCAAGGCCCTCGTCGCCAGCGCCCGGCGCCTGGAATCCGCCCTGGACCTGAGGAGCGCGCGATGACCCCCGTACTCGAACTGTCCGGCGTCGCGCTGCGCTACCGGGGCACCACCGGCAACGTCGTCGAGGACGTGTCGTTCGAGGTCGAGGCCGGGCACAGTCTCGCGCTCGTCGGCGAGTCCGGAGCCGGGAAGACCACGCTGCTGCGGCTGCTGCTGGGCCTCGCCCGCCCCACGGCGGGGCAGGTCCGCTTCGACGGCGCCGCGCTGTCCCCGCGGGACCGGGAGCAGATGCGCCGCTTCCGGCGCGGCGTCCAGTGCGTGTTCCAGGACCCGTACTCCTCGCTCGACCCGCGCCGCCGGATCGGCGCCACCGTGGCCGAGCCGCTGCTCTCCCTGGGCATCGACAGCCGCGCCACGGCCCGGCCGAAGGTGGCCGCGGCCCTGGAACGGGTCGGCCTGCCGGCCGACGCGGCCGACCGCTACCCGCACGAGTTCTCCGGCGGGCAGCGCCAGCGGATCGCCATCGCCCGCGCCACGGTCTGCACCCCGCGGGTCCTGCTGGCCGACGAACCCGTGAGCGCGCTCGACGTCACCACCCGGGTCAAGGTCGTCGACCTGCTGGCCGAGCTCAAGCAGGAGCAGGGACTGACCCTGGTGATGGTCTCCCACGACCTCTCGGTCGTCGCCTCCCTGTGCGAACGCACCGCCGTCCTGGAACGCGGCCGCGTGGTCGAACACGGCGACACCACCCAGGTCCTGACCCGGCCCGGTCACCCGTACACCCGTCGCCTGCTGGACAGCGTGCCCCGCCTCCCGGCCTGAACGGGCACCGCGCCGCCCCTGGCCCCGGCCGTTTCCGGTCGACCTGCACCTGCAACGCGCGGTCCGGTGTGGGGCCTCGGCCGCGCCGGGCCGTTCCGGGCCCTGTCCGTGCGGGCCACCGGCTGTTCCGGGCGGTCTGGCTGTCCCGGCCGGCCCGAGCCGCCGTTGCGTCTGGCGCGGGCCCCCGCTCGTGTCAGGCGCCTGACCGTTCCGGGCGTGCCGTCGGCCCCACCCCCATCACGCCGCTCAGCGCGGGCCGCTGGCGCTGCCGGTCGCGCGCGGTCGCCCCGGGCCCGCGGTCGCCCCGGGGCGCCCGCCGTCCTGGCCTCCCCGGTCCTCCCGGGGCCTGCTCCCCGGCTTACCGTGCCGGTGTGTCGTACTCCGGTGTGAGGGCGAGCAGTTCGGACACGTCCGTGCCGATCGGCAGCTCGCGCGGCGCCGTGCCGCGGGAGAAGAGGCGGGCGGCGTTCTCGCCGCCGAGCGTGGCACGGGTTCCGGTCACGCGCAGCCAGGAGCCCTCGCGCAGGCCGAGGACCGGGACGTCGTTCTCCTCGAGGAATTCCGTCAGGCGCTCCTCGCGGGTCTCGCCCTTGTGCGTGGAGCCCGGGTCGGGGTCCAGGTAGTGCGGGTTGATCTGGAACGGGACAAGACCCAGCGCCTCGAAGGACGGGGGCTGGACGATCGGCATGTCGTTGGTGGTGCGCAGGGTGGGCGCGGCCATGTTGGTGCCCGCGCTGGCGCCCATGTACGGCAGCCCGTTCCCGGCCGCCTTGATCAGCGCGTCCCGCAGGCCCGTCCGGTACAGGGCGGCCAGCAGCCGGAAGGAGTTGCCGCCGCCGACGAACACGGCGTCCGCCTCGGCGATCCGGCCGACCGGGTCACCGCCCTCGTGCACCCCGTGCACGTCGATGCCGGCCCCGGCGAGCGCGTCGCGCACCTTGGCCGTGTAGGCGTCGTGGTCGGCGAGCGCGTACGGCACGAACGCGAGCCGTGCCCGGTCCGGCAGGAACGCGGTCACGGTGTCGAGGGCGTGTTCCAGGTAACCGCGGCCGTACTGGGTGGAGTTGGACAGGAGCAGCAGGTTCAAGGGGTGTTCCTCACCAGGGTTCGATGCTTCAGGACGTACGGCTGCGCGGGCGGCGGTGGTGCTGGGGCGGGTGCGTCAGCCGCTGTTCCAGCAGGCGGGCCGCCTTGCGCAGCGCCTCGAGCCGGTCCTCGGGACCGTCCGGGAAGCGCTCGCTCGCGGCCCCCAGGCTGAGGCTGCCGTAGGGCTCGGAGCCGAGGAAGACCGGCACGGCGACGGTGCCGATGCCCGCGTCGTACTCGCCGACCGTCCACGCGTACCCCCGCGCCCGCACCTGACGGAACTCACGTTCCAGCTGGTCGGGGTCGGTGACCGTGCGCTCGGTGAACCGGGCCATGGGCCGGCCGCGGAACAGCCGGTGGCGCTGCTCGTCGGGCAGGAACGCGTAGTACGACTTGCTGGTCGCCCCCGCGTGCGCCGGGTACAGCTCGCCGACCAGAGGGTAGTACCGCAGCGGCCCCTCCTCGCCCTCGACCGCCGCCACGCACCGCATGTGGAAGCTGTCGGGCAGACAGAACAGGACCGTGTCCCCGGTCGCCGCGCGCAGCTCCTGGAGGACCGGCTCCGCGAGCAGTTCCAGCGAGCCGGAGCGCTCCCAGAGGCGGCCGAGCCGCAGCGCGGCGGGACCGATCCGGTAGCGGCGGGTCGTCGGATCCGACACCAGGAAGCCGCGCCCGGCCAGCGTGGACAGCAGCCGCTGCGCGACCGAGGTGTCCCAGCCGAACTCGGTGGCCACCTCCGTCACACCCCAGTCGGGTCGCGTGCGTTCGAACGCCAGCAGCACCAGCAGGGCGCGGTCGACGGTCTGCAGTGCCCCGGCCGGGGTCTTCCGGTCGACGGGGATGTCAGGCACGGCAACTCCTCTCCGAATGACGACCGCCTCCACCCATCTCGCCATTCAGACCTGAATTGCAGATAACGGGAAACAGTTGCGAAGAAGGTTAACGGATCCCGAATCTTCTGTCAGCACCGCCCCAGGTGCGGATCAGGAGAAGCTGCCCATGTTGAAGTACGTCCTGGACATCGTGGATCTGCTGGACGATCCCGATGCCGACGGCAAGCGAGTCGCCGCCTACCTCGACTCCGTGGCGGGCCCCGCCGGCTCCGGCACCCAGGTCACCACCGTCACCGGCAAGCGGGGCGCCACCGACTTCGTCCTCGTGCGCGTGCCTGGCCGCACCGGCCGCAGCCGCGGCGGCACCTCGCGCACCCTCGGCGTGGTCGGACGGCTCGGCGGTGTGGGCGCCCGTCCGGAGATCACCGGCCTGGTCTCCGACGCGGACGGCGCGATCGCCGCGATCGCCACCGCGGCCAAGCTGCTGGACATGCGCCGCCGCGGCGACGTCCTCGACGGCGACGTGATCGTGGCCACCCACATCTGCCCGAACGCGCCGACCGCACCGCACGACCCGGTGCCGTTCATGGACTCGCCGGTCGACATCGCCACCATGAACCGGCACGAGGTCACGGACGCGATGGAGGCGGTGCTCTCCATCGACACCACCAAGGGCAACCGGATCATCAACCACAAGGGCCTGGCCCTGTCGCCCACCGTCAAGGAGGGCTGGGTGCTCAAGGTCAGCGAGCAACTGGGGGAGCTGCTGGCCGTGGTCACCGGTGAGCCGTTGGTCACGTACCCGGTGACCACGCAGGACATCACCCCGTACGGTAACGGTGTACACCACATCAATTCGATCCTTCAGCCGGCCACGGCGACGGCCGCCCCGGTCGTCGGCCTCGCGGTCACCTCGGCCGCGGCGGTGCCCGGCTGCCAGACGGGCGCGAGCCACGAGACCGACATCGCGGCCGCCGCCCGGTTCGCCGTCGAGACCGCGAAGGCCTACGGCGGCGGACGCCTGGACTTCCACGACGACGTGGAGTTCGACCAGCTCGTGTCCCGTTACGGCTCGCTGGCCCACCTGCAGACCCTCGGCCGCGCCCCCAGGGAGTCGTGATCATGGCCGCACACCAGAACACCGCCGCCGCACCGGACACCGCCGGCCACAGAACCCTGGGCAGCGACGACTACGCGCTCGCCCGTGTCCCACGCAGCGAACGGCTCGGCTTCTGGACGATGCTGCTCCAGTGGCTCGCCCAGTCCGGATCGATCTCGCAGTTCACCCTCGGCGCCACGATCGGCGTCGGCATGTCCTTCGGCAACGCGCTCCTCGCCTTCACCCTCGGCGCCGTGATCCTGGAAGTCGTGATCTTCGCGATCGGCCTGGCCGGAATGCGCGAGGGCCTCGCGACCCCCCTGCTGACCCGCTGGGTCGGCTTCGGCCGCAACGGCTCCGCGCTGGTCAGCCTCGTCATCGCCATCAGCCTCGTCGGCTGGTTCGGAGTGCAGAACACGATCTTCGGCAACAGCGTCTCCGCGCTGATCGGCGGCCCCTCGTGGCTGTGGTGCGTCGTCGCGGGCCTGGCCATCACGGTCCTGGTCGTCTTCGGCTTCCGGTACATGGCGGTCTTCGCGAAGATCGTCACCCCGCTGTTCTTCGCGATGGTCGCCTGGTCCGTCACCGACGCCCTGACCGAGCACTCCATCTCGGACCTCGTCCACTCGCCGGCCCCCGGCCCGGCGGTCCCGCTGTCGGTCGCCGCGACCGCCATCGCGGGCGGCTTCATGACCGGCGCGATCGTCGCGCCCGAGATGACCCGCTACAACAGGAAGGGCGCGCACGTCTTCGTGCAGAGCGCCTCCTCCATGATCCTGTCCGAGTACATCGTCGGCATGACCGGCGTCCTCCTCGGCCACCTGGTGGGCAGCAACCAGGTCTCCCAGATCGTGCTCTCCACCTCCGGCGTCTTCGGGGTGCTGGTCGTCCTGATGTCCACGGCGAAGATCAACGACTGGAACCTGTACGGCTCCTCCCTCGGCGTCGTGAACTTCTTCCAGGTCGTCTTCCGCAAGCGCCTGAGCCGCGGCGCGGTCACCGTCGTCCTCGGCCTCGCCGGCACCCTGCTGTCCGCGGTCGGCATCATGACCCACTTCACCGACTTCCTGTCGGTCCTCGGCGTGGCCATCCCGCCGGTCGGCGGCATCATCGTCGCCGAGTACTGGGTGGTGCGCCGCATGCGCGGACCGCTCGACGCCACCCGCGAGACGCAGACCCTGCCCGCCACCTCACCGGTCTGGGTCCCGATGTCCCTGGTCATCTGGGCCGCGGCGTTCTGCGTCGGCAAGTTCTACGACGGCGGGATCCCCGCCCTCAACTCCCTGCTGACCGCCTTCGTCCTGTACAGCGTCCTCGGCCGCGCCGGCTGGATCAGGACCTACGGCACCACCACCCTCGACGACGAGCCCGCCGACGGCACCGGACAGTCCCCGGCCGCCACCGGCACGGCCCCCGTAGGAGCGTCATGAGCACCACCCCCTCACTCGCCGCCGCCTCCGAGGAGGCACAGCGCGAGGCCATCGACCTGTGCGCGGAGCTGATCCGCTTCGACACCTCCAACCCCACCAGCGACGAGCGGGCCTGCGCCGACCGCGTCGTCGAGCTCCTGGCCGAGGCCGGCATCACCTCGGAGCTGGTGGAGAGCGCGCCGGGCCGCGCCAACGTCGTCGCCCGCATCCCGGGTGGCGACCCGGACCGCGGGGCGCTGCTCGTCCACGGCCATCTGGACGTCGTACCGGCCGACCCGGACGAGTGGCAGGTCCCGCCGTTCTCCGGCGAGATCCGCGACGGCTACCTGTGGGGCCGGGGCGCCATCGACATGAAGGACACGGTGGCGGTCATGCTGGCCACCGCCCGGCACTTCGCCCGCACCGGCACGCGGCCGACCCGCGACATCGTCCTGGCCTTCCTCGCCGACGAGGAGGCGGGCGGCCGATACGGCGCGCACTGGCTGGTCGAGCACCGGCCCGAGCTGTTCGCCGGCGTCACCGAGGCGATCGGCGAGGGCGGCGGGTTCAGCTACGCGCTCGACGACACCCGGCGGCTGTACCCGATCGAGAACGCCCAGCGCGGCATGGCCTGGATGGAACTGACGGCCACCGGCCGCGCGGGCCACGGCTCCTCGCCCAACGACGAGAACGCGGTCACCGACCTCGCCGAGTCGCTCACCCGGATCGGCCGCCATACCTTCCCGATCCGCCTGATCGAACCGGTGCGCGCACTGCTCGCGGAGGCCGCGCGGCTCAAGGGCGTCGACGTCGACCTCGACGCCGAGGACCTCGACACGGAACTCGCCAAGCTCGGGCCGGTCGCCGACTTCATGCAGGTGGTGCTGCGCAACTCCGCCAACCCCACCACGTTCTCAGCCGGTTACCAGACGAACGTGATTCCGGGCCGCGCCACCGCCCGCGTCGACGGCCGCTTCCTGCCCGGACACGAGCAGGAACTCGTCGACACCATCGACGCGTTGCTCCTGCCGTCGGTCAGCCGGCAGTGGGTCAACCACGACATCGCCATGGAGACCTCCTTCGACGGTCCCCTCGTCGACGCGATGTGCGCGGCCGTACGCGCCGAGGACCCCGACGGCCATCCGGTGCCGTACTGCAACCCGGGCGGCACCGACGCGAAGGCCTTCACGAAGCTCGGCATCCGCTGCTTCGGCTTCAAGGGCCTGAAACTCCCCCACGACCTCGACTACGGCCGCCTCTTCCACGGCGTCGACGAGCGAGTCCCCCTGGAAGGACTGCGCTTCGGCGTCCGGGTGATGACCCGCCTGTGGCGGAACTGCTGACCGCTGCACCCGCCTTCACCTCCGCGCCGCGCGCGGGGGTGAGGGAACTCAGCCGGCCAGTGTGCCCTGGTGGAAGTACATGCGCCAGCCCGTGTCCGACAGCCGCCACAGGGAGCTCCGCCATACGCGGCGGCCCTGGTTGTCGGCGAAGTACGTGAGGTGGACGAGTCCCGGGGCGAGGACGGTTCCGGACATCTTGCTGACCTCGACCGGAGACTCGGGGGAGACGGAGCCGCCGCTCGTCACCTCGAGGATCGACTCCACGTCCCAGCGGCGTCCGGAGGCCCCGATCTCGGTGAACTCCGGGTCGAGCAGCTCCAGGACACGGTCCGGGCAGGCACGTACCTCGGGATCGAGAAGCCGCAGCTCTCCGTCGATGGCCGCCCGCACGGCCTGCTCCCGCTCGTCACTCGTCATGCGGGAAGCCTATGCGCAGGCCCCGCCGGAGCGAACTCCCGGCGGGGCCTGCTTGCTCAACGCGCTTCCGCGGACACCGGTTTGGGGATGAGGAACGACGTTGCGACGGCGACGGCCATGATGACCGCACCCGTGATCATGGCAGTGGTGTAGTCGCCGGTCGACGCCGGATCGGCGGGGGCCGCCGCGGTCTTCACCGCGTACAGCACCGCGAAGCTCAGACCGGCGCCGAGGTTGAACGCGCCCGCGTTCAGACCCGGCAGGAACCCGGGGTTCTCGCGCGGGGACAGCACGATGCCGAGCCCGTTGAGCACGATGTTCCCGATGCCGGCGTAGGTGATCCCCACCAGGATGGACGCCGTCAGCAGCAGCGCGCGCGAATGCCCGTGCAGCGTGAGGATCATCAGGACGACGGTCGCCGCGGCCCCGACGAGACCGATGCGCAGGATCCGGCCGTACCCGAATGTGGCGGCCAGCCGGCCCGCGATCGGGCCCATGGCCAGCCCGGCCAGCGCGTACGGCGTGAGGGTCCACCACGCGGACTGCTGCGCCGACATGCCCAGTCCGGCCTGCGCGTCCTCGGCGAACGCCGGGATCAGCCCGTTCATGACGGCGAACACACCTGTCATGGTGAGCACCGTCGTCAGCAGCAGCGCCCACGTGGAGCGCTGCCGCAGATGGCGCGTGGCGACCAGCGGATGCCCGCTGAGGTCCTCCGTGCGCCAGAACAGCGCGAAGGCCACCGCGGCGACGACGACGAGCGGGGCGATCAGGGGCCAGTTGGCTGCGGCGAGCTTGCCGGCCTCGTTCAGCGCGATGAGGAGCGAGCCGACCGAGACCACGAGCAGCACGACGCCGGGCCAGTCCATGCGCGCGGCGACCGGCGCCCTGGACTCGCGGCTCATCAGCGCGACCATGCCCGTGGCGACCGCCGCGACGACGGCCATCGCCCAGAAGACCGACTGGAACCCGTGGTGGTCGGCGAGGTAGCCGCCCGCGAGGGAGTCGACACCCGCGACTCCGCCGTTGAAGGCGGTGATCACGCCGAGCAGGGTGCCGTAGCGCTTGGGCTCGGGCACCTCCATCCGCAGCATGATCAGGCACAGCGGGACGACCGGGCCGCACACGCCCTGGATGACACGCCCGGCGAACAGGACCGGCACGTTGTGCGCGAACGCGGCGACCACACAGCCGACCGCCATGAGGGCCAGCATGCCGGTGAGGACCTTGCGGCGGCCGACGACATCGCCCAGCCGCGGCAGGAACAACGAGAACAGGGCGGCGGAGGTGAAGAACGCCGTCTGCGTGAGCCCGATCTCGGCAGAGGTGGCGTGGAGGCCGCCCTCCATGCTCTTCAGCGCCGGGCTGATCATGCTGGCGTTGAGCTGGAAGGCCACGCACGCGGCGAGCAGCGCGGTCAGCAGCACACCGACCCGGACGGGGGAGCCCTGCACCGAGCCGGGCGGCCGGTCGGTGGTGGAGACGCTGGGAACGGTCATGCCTGGACGTCGCCGATCCGTTCGAGTGCGTCCACCACGAGGTTCCAGAACCGCTCGTGGTCGAGCTTCACCGCGACCTGGGTGTGGCAGTCGTCCGGGGCGGGCGCCCGGAAGTCGGCCACGGTCATGCCGAGAGTCAGGGTGCCGGTCAGCTCGATGTCCACGGGGGCCTTGCGCACCGTCATGACGCCGGGGTCGATGACGTACGCGACCGCGCAGGGGTCGTGCACGGGCGGGAACTCGAAGCCCTGGGCCTGCTCGTACATCGCGCCGAAGAAGTCAAGCAGTTCCAGGACGAACTTGGCGGGGGCGGTGCCGACCGCGGCGATCTTCTCGGTGACGGCGGGCGTCGCGAGCGCCTGGTGCGTGAGGTCGAGACCGACCATGGTGACCGGCCAGCTCTCGTTGAAGACGATGTGCGCGGCCTCGGGGTCGATCTTGATGTTGAACTCGGCGACCGCGCTCCAGTTGCCCTCGTGGTAGCCGCCGCCCATCAGGACGACCTCGCGGACGCGGGAGGCGATGCGCGGCTCCTTGCGGACCGCCATCGCGATGTTGGTCAGACCGGCGGTCGGCACGATGGTGATCTCGCCCGGCTCGTGCGACATGACCGTGTCGATGATCAGGTCGACGGCGTGGCGGCGGTCCAGCTCCAGGGTCGGCTCCGGCAGCACGGGTCCGTCGAGCCCGGACTCGCCGTGGATGTCCGGCGCCGTCTCGATGGCGCGCACCAGAGGCCTGGGGCAGCCCGCGGCGAAGGGCACTCCGGTGATCCCGGCGATACGGGCCACGGACAGCGCGTTGCGGGTCACCTTCTCCAGCGTCTGGTTCCCGACCACGGTCGTGACGGCGACGAGCTCGATCTCGGGATTGCCGTGCGCCAGAAGCATGGCGATGGCGTCGTCGTGCCCCGGGTCGCAGTCGAGGATGATCTTTCTGGCCAACGGAGAGCCCCTTTGCTCGCTTACCTAGGGTGAAACCGATCTCCGGGGGACGCCCAGGGGCGGACGCGTCCGGAGGGCGCCGAGTGGTCCGGCGCCTGGGGAGACGTTAGGGAAAACGTTCTCCCGAACATTCGCCCATTCCTCCTCAATATGTCAATGGTCGTTACATCTTTCTCTCGCCTCGGCCTGTTCCAGGGCGGCTCGGGGCGGAAGGGCGGGTGATAACGTTCTCCGGCATCGGTGCTGGTCGGTGCCGGAGGCCCGTGCGCCGACCAGGAAGCCGACCCGAAAGAAGGGGGGCGGAGTGCGGTGACCGAGGTGACATTGCGTGACGTGGCTCGAGCGTCGGGCTGCTCCGTCGCCACGGTGTCCCGCGTGCTCGCCGGCACCCGACCGGTGGGAGCCGAGACGGCACGCCGGGTGCGGGCCGCGGCCGAAACCCTCGGCTACCGCCCCAACCAGGTCGCCCGCGCCCTGCGCAGCCGCTCCACCGGGACCATCGGCCTGGTACTGCCGCAGATCACCAACCCCTTCTTCCCCTCCCTCGTCCGTGAGGTCGAGCACGCCCTGCACGCCGGGGGCCGCGCCCTGCTGCTCGCCGACTGCGACGACGACCCGCGCACCGAGGCGGCCCGGATCACCGCCCTGCTGGACCGGCAGGTGGACGCGCTGCTGGTCATCCCCGTCGACGAGACACACAGCCGCGAGGCCGTCGAACTCGCCGCGGCCCGCGTCCCGTTGGTCCTCCTCGACCGCTCCTGCGGTCCCGGAGTCGCCGACTCGGTGGCTGTCGACAACGCCGCCGGCATGTCCCTCGTCCTGGAGCACCTGGCCCGCACCGGGCGCCGCCGCTTCTGCTTCCTCGGCGCCGCCGGGACCGCCTCCACGGCCGTCGAGCGGCGCATGGCCTACGAGGCCGGCGTCGCCGCCCTCGACCCGCGGGCAGCCGAACGCACCGAACTCGGCGACTTCTCCGTGGAGTGGGGGAGGGCCGCGGTCGACCGGATCTGGCCCGCCCGCCCGGACGCCGTCATCTGCGCCAACGACCTCATCGCGGTCGGAGCGCTGCAACGCCTCGGACAACTCGGCGTCGACGTGCCGGGCGAGGTCGCCGTCACCGGCTTCGACGACATCCCCATGGCGAGCCTCGCCGAACCCAACCTGACCACCGTCCGCCAGCCGGCCGCCCAGGTGGCGGCCGAGGCGCTCCGACTCCTCGGCCGGCGGCTCGGCGGCGGGGGAGCCGAGGCGTACCGGGCCGTCCGCCTCTCACCCGAACTCGTCGTCCGCGCCTCCAGCGCTCTCCGCGCCGCCGCGCCCGCCGCGACCGTCCCCGGCAGCAGAACCTCGGAGGAAGACCAGTGATCGCAGTCGTCGGAAGCCTCAACCTCGATCTCGTCGCACCCGTTCCCCGGCATCCCGTGCCGGGGGAGACCGTGCTCGGCGGGGACATCGTCGAGCACCCCGGCGGCAAGGGAGCCAACCAGGCGGTCGCCGCGGCCCGGCTCGGCGGACAGGTCGCCCTGATCGGCCGGGTCGGCGAGGACGACGCCGCCGACGTGATGGCCGCCGCGGCGCGCGCCGAGGGCGTGGACACCGCGCACCTGGTCCGCACCCCGGGGGTCCCCACCGGGCGCGCGCTGATCGCCGTCAACCCGTCGGGCGAGAACTCCATCATCGTCAGCCCCGGCGCCAACTCCCGGCTGACGGTGGCCGATTGCCGGGCCGCCGCCGACGTGCTGCACCGTGCCGCCGTCACGGTCCTCCAGCAGGAGGTCCCCGACGAGGCCAACCACGCGGCCGCCGGGCTGGCCGGAGGCATCGTGGTGCACAACCCTGCCCCCGCCGTCGAAGGCGCCGTCCCGCCCCGCCATGTCGACGTGCTGGTCCCCAACCGCACCGAACTGGCCGCCCTCACCGGCACCCCCGTACCGGACACGATCGACGAGGTCGCCGCCGCCGCGGGCAAACTGCGCGGAGCGGGCGCGGTCATCGTCACCCTCGGCGGCGACGGCGTGCTCCTCCTTGAGGGCACCGCGCGGCTGCACATCCCGGCCTTCACGGTCCGGCCGGTCGACACCACGGCGGCCGGCGACTGCTTCTGCGGCGCCCTCGCCGTCGCCCTCGCCGAGGGCCGCACCCTGGAACAGGCCGCACGCTGGGCCTGCGCGGCGGCGGCACTCAGCACCACCCGCCCCGGCGCCCAGCCGTCGCTGCCCCACCGCGACGAGGTGGAGGCGTTCCTCGAGCGCTGAGCCCCCGGTGACGGAGGCCGGGGGACGCGTCGCTTCTGTGTGCGGTCCGTGTCACCCCGGCGGCCCCGTATCTCACCGAGGACTTCGGGTAGGCCCCCTTTGTGGGCCAGGGCGGTGCCGGCACTCGCCCCCGCAGCGGAATGAGTACAAACTCGGCGAAATCGTCATCCGCCCGTCGGGCATCGATCCGGATTCCAGGCCCTTTTCGGAAAAGGACAACTCTGGAACGGGAGATATGACCCAGACGGATCGCAGGGCATCGGCCGGTACAGCCACGCGACCGCGGAACGAGGGGGCGGTCAGAGAGGAAGTGCTGCTGCCGCAGGCGCCCCCTGCGGCACCGGTGATCGTCGCCGGGCGGGGCACCGGCAGAGACCGGCTCGCCGCGCTCGACGGGCTGCGGTTCCTGGCGGCGCTGGCGGTGGTGCTGTTCCACTTCGTCGGCCAGACGCCGGGGGCGATGCAGGTCATCTGGGGGCGCCCGTACCAGAGCGTCTTCCCCGGACTGCACGGCTACTTCGCCTTCGGACGGCTCGGCGTCGACCTGTTCTTCCTGATCAGCGGCTTCGTCATCTGTATGAGCGCGTGGGGGCGCACACCGCGTGACTTCTTCATCTCCCGCGTCACCCGCCTGTACCCGATGTACTGGATCGCCATCGCGGTGTCGGCGTGCGTCATCTACTTCGCCGACACACCCTTCGGGCACCCCCACCCGCGCGTCCTGCTCGCCAACTTCACCATGCTCCAGACCCCGCTCGGTGTGTCCAACCTGGACCCGGTCTACTGGACGCTCTGGCCGGAGCTCTGCTTCTACCTCACGTTCGCCGTCGTGGTCTGGAAGGGCCTCAGCTACCAGCGCGTCGTGATCTTCTGCGGATTGTGGACGGTCGCCGCCGTACTCGCGCCCGCCGCCCACATCCCGCTGCTCACGCTCGTGGTGAACCCGGTCTCGGCCCCGTACTTCATCGCGGGCATGGCCTTCTACCTCATGTACCGCTACCGGCCCACACCTCTGCTGTGGGGCATCGTCGCCATGTCCTGGCTGCTGGCGCTGCACTTCCTGCTGGCACCCACCGGTGGCCGCAACAACTGGGAGACCTGGTCGCCCTGGCGCGGCTGGCTGGTCCTGGCGGTCACGGTCTTCTTTCTGGCCGTCTGCGCGATCGCGCTCGGCTGGACCCGCCGGCTCCGCTGGCGGGGGCTGACCGTCATGGGCACGATGACCTTCCCGCTCTACCTGCTGCACGACACGCTCGGCATGACCGTCGCCCACCACTTCGGCGGCCGGTTCGATCCGCTGCTCCTGGTCGGGGTCACGGTCGCCGCCCTGGTCGTGCTGTCCTATCTCGTGCACCGGTTCGTGGAGCGCCCGATGGTGCGGACCATGCGGCGTTCGCTGAAGAGCGCCGCGTTCGGTCCGCAGCCGCCGGCACGGCGCCGTTGAGCCCCGCTCACTTCCTGCCGCGGCCCCGGACCTCCGACGGCGGGACGGTGTGCGCGAGTTGGGACCCCACGGGCATACGTCCGGATCCGGCGGACCCGGCGGGCATGGCGGACACGGCGGTGGCGGCGGGAGCGGCACCGTCGGTCTGCCGGAGTTCGGCGAGCAGTTCGTTCTGGCCGGCCAGGAGTTCGGTGAGGATACGGCGGGCCGCGCGCAGCAGTTCGGCGACATCGCCGCCGGCGAGGGCGTAGCGGACCGTGGACCCCTCACGGATGGACACGACGATGCCGGAGCGCCGCAGCACGGCCAGTTGCTGAGAGAGGCTGGACGGCTCGATCTCGATGTCGGCGAGCAGATCGCGCACGGGCACGGGACCGTGCTGCAGCAGCTCCAGGACCCGGATGCGCACGGGGTGCCCGAGCATGCGGAAGAACTCCGCCTTGGCCTGGTAGAGGGGGACTTGCATGAGTGCGTGCTCCCTGCCGCATCGGGGATGTTCCGGGACGCGGTGGCGCCCCGGAGGACGCCCCGCGGAATGTGCTGTGCAGAGCAGATCCTTCTCGCCCCGGACCGCGTGCAACCACGAATTGGAATCATGCTGATGTGGTGACTTGAAGAAGTTTTCACATCATGGGCGCACGTCGGCCCGGGGCACGCGAAGAGCTAGACCTCGAGCTGTTCCTCGACGCGCTTGAGCTGGTGGCGGGCCATCGCCAGATTCGAACGGGCCTTGTCCAGCACCAGGTAGAGGAACAGTCCGTTGCCGTTGCGTCCGGTGACCAGGCGGATCAGGTGGTACTGGTCGCCGAGCGTGATCAGCACGTCCTGGATCTGGCTGTTCAGGCCCAACTGCTCCATGGTGCGCACCTTGGCGCGGATCACATCCGTGTTCCCCGCCGCGGCGATGGTGAGATCCAGGTCCTTGCCCCCGCCCAGGGTTCCCAGGGCCATTCCGCTGGTGTAGTCGACGACCGCCGCGCCCAGCGCCCCCTCGACCGCGGTCATCATTTCCTTCAGCGACACTTCCACACTCGCCACGGTGTCTCCCCTTGATCGTCGGCTGAGTCCTGGACGGCGCCGGCCGTCCGGTGATCGCACCGTAGACGCGCGTCCGGAGCGTTCGAGGGGAGGTCTTCAACACTGACGTCCATTGATCGGGGAGTGCCGAATGCGAACACTTCGACGACCGCAACTGACTCTTCGCTTCTCTGTACCCACGCCTTTCGAAGAATCAGGGGACACGGAGGGCCAGGATGGCGATGTCGTCGTGCTGGTCGTCGCTCAACCGGGTGAGCAGTTCGTCGCGGAAGACCGCAAGCGGTTCACGGGCCAGCGCGGCCGCGTGCTGGCGCAGCCGGGTGAGTCCGCGGCCGATGTCCTCGCCCGGGCGTTCGATGAGGCCGTCGGTGTAGAAGAGCAGAGTGGAGCCGGAGGGCAGGGCGACCGCCGCGGTCTCGCGCTCGAGCGCGGGGTCGACTCCCAGGATGGGGGCGTGTCCCTCCTCAAGGAGGAGGGTGCGGCCGTCGGGCTGGGCGAGCAGCGGCGGAAGATGGCCGGCGTTGGTCATGAGCATCCGCCACGGTCCGGCGGGCGGCGTCTCGATCCGGGCGATGACGGCGGTGACGAGTTCGATGCTGGTCAGGCCCTGCATCACCCGGTCCAGGCGGTTCATCACCCCGGCCGGGTCGTCCCCGCTGTCGTAGGCGAGCGCGCGCAGCATGTTGCGCAACTGGCCCATGCGGACCGCCGCCGCCAGGTCGTGGCCGACCACGTCCCCGATCGCGAGGATCACCGAACCGTCGGGAAGCGGGAAGGCGTCGTACCAGTCGCCGCCGACCTCGGCCCGCTCGCGGGCGGCCACGTAGCGGGTGGCGAGCTGGAGGTGCCCGAGCCCGGACAGATCGGGCAGGAGGGAGAGCTGGAGCTGCTCCGCGGTGTGCTGCTGCAGCGCGTACAGGCGCGCGTTGTCCAGGGCGAGGCCCGCGCGATGCCCCAGGTCGGCGGCGAGCGCCTGCTCCTGCTCGTCGAAGGGAACGGCCGGGGCGCGGCGGACGAAGGTGAGCGCCCCGAGGGCCTCCCGGCGTACGCCCATGGGCACGATCAACGCGGTCTCGGCGCCCAGCGTGCGGTAGAGGGCCCACTGGGCGGATCGCAGGGAGTCGTCCGGATCGGGCATGGCGAAGTCGGTGACCACCGTGGGACCCGCGCCGCGCAGCACCTTCGCCAGAGCGGCGGCCGAGTCGTCGGGCCCGGGCAGGAACCCGCCGGGCAGCACGCGCAGCACCCGCTCGGCGTCCCGGTCCATGACGGTGAGACGGCGCAGCCCGCTGCCCTCGACCAGGTCGACGACACAGGCGTCGGCCAGATGCGGAACCACCACCCGGGCCACACGGCGCAGCGCCTCCTCCGCGTCGAGGCCCGAGGCCAGCGCGCGGCTCGCCTCGGCCAGCAGCCGCAGCCGGGCCGCGGCGACCTCCGGCGTGGATCCCGCCCTCGGCTCCGTCGACTGTGAAGGCTTCCGCTTCATCGTGTTCCTTCCTTACGCACCCGTTGTAACACTCTGTCATTTTTCGCCGGGATGCTGCGCCGTTCGGTGCGGTGAAGGGTCGTGCCCGGTTCGCCGCCGGTGCACGGTGTGGCGTCGAAAGTTTCGCTCTGCCATACGAGAGGCCGGAAACCTCTGTCCTCGCTGTTGTCATGTTCCGACCCTGTTCCTAGGCTTGGGAGCGCTCCCACACCCTGTACGCGCCGCCCCACGATCCACGCAACTTTCGAACCGAACAACCTCACAGTCGATCGCGCATCTTCCTCCGGAGGTCCCCATGCGCATGCATCGGAATCGATATCGGCCCAGAGTGTGGGCGGCCGCGGTCCTGGTCGCCACCGCGAGCCTGATCACCCCCTCGCTCACCGCACAGGCGGGCGCCGCCGAAGGGGCCGTCACCGCCGTGCGGGTGCTGGCCGGCGGCGAGGACGACGGTGCGGACTGCGCGGTGCACAACCCGGGCTCTCCGTCGGCGAGTTCCATGCTGCCGGACCCCTTCAAGAAGCTGAACGGCACGCGTATCTCGGCCAAGGGCGACTGGCGGTGCCGGCGGGCGGAGATCAGCCAACTGGCGCAGAGGTCCGTCTACGGGCAGAAGCCCGCGAAACCCGCCGGCGTGACGGGCACGGTGTCGGCGAGCAGCATCACCGTGAACGTGACGGACCAGGGCAGGAGCGCGAGCTTCTCGGCGAGCGTGAGCCTGCCCAGCGGTTCGGGGCCCTTCCCGGCCGTCATCGTGCTCGGCGGGCTCGGGGCGGACACGGCCACCATCAAGGCCTCCGGTGTCGCCGTCATCAACTTCGACCCCTACACGGTGGGCAAGGAGGGCACCGCGCGGAACAACAAGCAGGGCGCCTTCTACAGCGTGTACGGCTCGTCCAGCAGTACGGGTCTGCTGATGGCCTGGTCGTGGGGCGTGAGCCGCATCATCGACGTCATCGAGCAGTCCGGAGGGAACATCCTCAAGGCGAGCGCGACCGGCGTCACGGGATGCTCGCGGTTCGGCAAGGGCACCATCGTGGCCGGCGCGTTCGACCAGCGTGTCGCCCTGACCATGCCGATCGAGTCGGGAAGCGGCGGCGTGCCCATCCTCCGCGGTATCCCGGGGGAGAGCGGCGCTCAGCCGTTGAGCAGCGCCTACTCGGAACAGCCCTGGCTCGGCGACGCGTTCAGCTCCTACACGGGCAACCCGAACTCGCTGCCGGTGGACACCCACGAGATCCTGGGCATGGTCGCGCCGCGCGGGCTGTTCGTCATGGAGAACCCGTACGTCGACTGGCTGGCCGCCAGGTCGGGAAGCGTGGCGGCGCTGGGCGGGGCGGAGATCTACAAGGCGCTCGGCGCGGGCAGCAACATCACCTACTGGTCGGACGTCCAGGACGGGACCCACTGCGCCGTCAGGTCCGAGTGGAAGACGCCGTTGCAGCAGAACCTCCAGAAGTTCCTGCTCGGCACGGGCAACGGCTCGGGCGTGTTCAGGATCGCGCCCAGCAAGTCCGGCAACCTGTCCTCGTGGCGTGACTGGCAGACGCCGACCCTGACCGACGGCGGAGGGGGCAACGGGGGCGACCCGGGCGGCGGCACGGGTGGAGACCCCGGCGGTGAGCCGGGCGGCGGTGGCACGAACGGCACGTGCACGGCCGCCTACCGCAACGTCAACAGCTGGTCGGGCGGCTTCCAGGGCGAGGTGACGGTCCGCAACAACGGAACCAGCACGCTGGGCGGCTGGACCGTCGGCCTGAACCTGGCGTCCGGCCAGTCCATCAGCAGCCTCTGGGACGGCGTCAACACGGGGACCAGCGGATCCGTCACGGTGCGCAACAGCTCGTACAACGGCACCCTCGCGGCCAACGGCACCGCCACCTTCGGCTTCACCGCCACCGGCAACTCCACCCCCGCACCGGGGAACATCACCTGCAAGAGTCCCTGATCACCTGTACCGCCGGGTCGGCCGGTACCTGGACGGTACCGGCCGATCCGATCCAATTCCCTCTGCCGGGGGTGCCCATCGTGGCAAGCCGGCACCCGCGCCTGTCCTCCGGAGAGAAACCGCACGCGGACCGACCGCCACATCCCCCGGAGAGGATGGGCAGCCCACCGGTTGGATATTCACATCCAAGCCTTCGGGTCAGCGGACCGGCAAGGGGTTTCCAGGCGTGTCACTCCATCAGGGGAGCGCGATCATCTGGCTCCCCTCTCGTCGTACCACCTGCTGGGATTGCTCAGGTCGTGCGCCCTGACGGTGTCTTGCCTTGTGAGACAAGGGAGTTGGCCGCGGACGCTCGGCGCGGCGGCCGGCAGCGCCCGGTCGGGGTGGCGCCGAAGGCCGGGCAAGGTGTGAACCGCGAAGCCGGCCAGGCGCCGCACGAGCACCGGATTACTCCAAACGGGTGATGGTGATGAAGGCCTCTTGTCACCCGATCGGAGGTGTGGGTCACTGAGAGTGCGACACCGGCGGGCTGCCCATCCCCGTGCCAGAAGGACGTTGAGACAGGCAGCTGTTGCCGGTTTTCTCCATGCCCAGGAAGACCGCGCAGGATGCTGTGTGCCCGGCCCTGTGTGCCCGGGCGACAGTCCGTTCGTTCTCTCCGGGTCCAGCAGCATTCCTGAGCCGTGCCCTTCCACGCTGAGGCAGCCCGAAAGGGCTGACGGCGCTCGTGCGCCGGGGCGGTCCCGCTTCTCGGCGGCGGCTCGGACGGTGACTGGCCGTTCCGCCGGCTCCTCGCATGTCCCCAGCAGAGACGAAGGAGTGTCCCCATGCCCATCTCTCCGAATCAGGGTTCCACCGGCGGAGGCACGCTGGTGACCATCACCGGAACCAACCTCTCCAACACCAGCGCGGTGATGTTCGGCACCAAGCCCGCGACGAGCGTCACCAACGTCTCCCCGACCCAGGTCACCGCCGTCTCCCCGTCGGGGGCGGGCGCGGTCGGGGTCACCCTGACGACCCCGGGCGGGACGAGCAACCCGCTGTCGTTCTTCTACGTCGGCGCCCCGTTCAAGTCCTCCCTGGGCGCGAACTCCGGGCCGCTGGCGGGCGGCAACACCGTCGCCATCAACGGCACCGGCCTGTCGACCGCGACCAGCGTGTCCTTCGGCGCCAACAGCGCCACCCCGACCGTGAACTCCGACAGTTCCATCAGCGTCGTCGTGCCCGCGGGCACCGCGGCGGGACCCGTGGGGGTGACCGTGACGACCGCGGGCGGCAGCAGCAACGGCCTCTCCTACACCTACATCGACGACCCCACGATCGTGACCGTCAACCCGTCCTCGGGTCCGGCCTCCGGCGGAACGGCGGTGACTATCACTGGCACCAACCTCGACAGCGCCGAGTCGGTCACCTTCGGCGGAACCGCGGCGCCGTTCTCCGTCATCAGCGCCACCACCCTGTCGGCGGTCACCCCGCCCGGCACGGCCGGCGCCGTCGACGTCGTGGTCACCAACCCGGCCGGAACCGCCACCGCCGTCGGCGGATTCACCTACGTCGCCGGTCCGGGCATCTGATCCAGCAACCCCGTTCCGGGGATGCACACGACACCCGTCCGAGCGCGGTCCCCTCCTCCGCTCGGGCGGGTGTCTCCCCGGGCCCTCGTCGCCCGAAACCGGTCCGACGTACGAACCGGTCCTGCGCAGGTTCTGCCGCAGTGTCGCGTGAAGGAGTCCCGCCATGGCCGCCCCCACCGTCTCCTCGATCAGTCCCACTCAGGGGGCGTCCTCCGGCGGGACCGTCGTCACCGTGACCGGTACCGGCTTCACGGGCGTGACAGCCGTACAGTTCGGCGGCGCGGCCGCCACCTCCTTCACCGTCCTCAGCAGCACACAGCTCACCGCGATCCCTCCATCCGGGACGGGCGCGGTCAACGTCACCGTCACCACCGGCCAGGGCACCAGCACGCAGACCGTCACGTACACCTACGTCGCCGCCCCCACCGTTTCGGCTCTGTCGCCCGGTCAGGGGCCGGTGTCCGGAGGCACTTCGGTGGCGCTGACGGGCACCGGCCTGTCGGGGGCGACGACGGTGCTCTTCGACGGGATCGCGGCGACCGCGTTCAACGTTCTGTCCCCCACGAGGATCGTCGCGGTGACCCCCGCCCACGCGCCCGGCGCCGCGGCGGTCACGGTGACCACCCCAGGCGGAACCAGCAACCCCGACAACCCCACCGCGTACTTCTACTACACCCCGGTGCCGTCCCTGACCGGCGTCGAGCCCCCCGCCGGGCCCTCGGCCGGCGGCACCGCGGCGACCCTGACCGGCAGCGGTCTCCTCAACGCGACGGCGGTGCGCTTCGACGCGACGGCGGCGTCGTTCACCGTCGTCTCCGCCACGCGGATCACGGTGGTGACTCCTGCTCACGCGGCCGGTGCGGCGGCGGTCACGGTCACCACCGCCGGCGGCACCAGCAACCCTCTGAGCTACGTCTACCTCGACGCGCCCACTCTCATCTCCGTGACGCCCGATCAGGGACCGACGTACGACGGCGCCGTCGTCACGCTCACCGGCGCCAACCTCACCACCACGACGGTCGTGGACTTCGACGCCAGCCCCGCGGCGTTCACCGTGCTCTCGCCGACCAGCGTCACGGCCGTCGCGCCCGCGGGCGCCGCCGGAGCGGTCACCGTCACGGTGACCACGCTCGCCGGTGTGAGCAACGGACTCACGTACACCCGGATCGCGGGCCCGGCGATCTGACAGGCCACGGTTTGATGGGATTTGGGATTTTGTTCGTGTCATAGCGGTGTTGTGAGATGAATATACGCTTTTCTCTTCACGTCTCCTTCATTGCAGGCGAAGAGCGGAAGGCGTGATGTTTTGATGCGAAGGCTTGCCTACCTGTCGCTGGCCCTGGGAGCGGTGAGCCTGGGCCTGGCATGTGAGCTGCAAGGGTCTGTGGCGACAGCCGCTCCGGGGCCGACGGACACGATGCGCTCATGGGCCGCCGCCACCCAGTTGGAACGTACCGTGTTCGCGGCGGCGATTCCCGGGACGGTGACCTCGAGGACGAGCCTGAGCATCCGCGCCCAACCGACCACCGGTTCCGCCCAGTTGGGGAGCTATTCCAGCGGCGCGCGGATCAGCGTCTGGTGTCAGGCGCTGGGCGAGAGCGTCGACGGCGACCCGGTCTGGTACCGGCTCGCCGACCGCTCGGGCTGGGTCGCCGCTCGCTACGTCAGCGTCTCGGGCACCGTACCGTCGTGCGGCGAGCCCGGCCCCCAGGGCCCGCAGGGCGCGCAGGGCGCGACGGGTGCGACCGGGCCCGCCGGTCCGCAGGGTACGACGGGTGCCACCGGTCCGCAGGGCTCGACGGGTGCGACCGGGCCGGGCGGTCCGCAGGGCTCGACGGGTGCGACCGGGCCGGGCGGTCCGCAGGGCTCCACGGGTGCCAACGGGCCGCAGGGCGTGACGGGTGCTACCGGGCCGCAGGGCGTGACGGGCGCTAGTGGCCCGCAGGGCGACACGGGCGCTGCGGGGCCTCAGGGACTGACCGGTGCGAACGGGCCGCAGGGTACGACGGGTGTCAGTGGTCCTCAGGGCGACACGGGGGCCGCGGGACCGCAGGGCGACACCGGGGCAATGGGGCCGCAGGGTGTCGGTGGTCCTGCGGGTCCGCAGGGCGACACGGGCGCTACGGGCCCTCAGGGCACGACGGGTGCCAGTGGCCCACAGGGCGACACGGGGGCCGCGGGGCCTCAGGGACTGACCGGTGCGAACGGGCCGCAGGGTACGACGGGTGCCAGTGGTCCTCAGGGCGACACCGGGGCTGCGGGGCCTCAGGGCACCATCGGTGCGTCTGGTCCGCAGGGCGACACCGGGGCCACGGGACCGCAGGGTGACACGGGCGCTCAGGGCACCACCGGTGCAACTGGTCCGCAGGGCGACACCGGTGCCGCAGGGCCCCAAGGAGCCACGGGTGACACGGGCGCGACCGGCCCGCAGGGTGACACGGGCGCCAACGGGCCGCAGGGCGTGACGGGTGCTGCTGGTCCGCAGGGCGTGACGGGCGCGACCGGTCCGCAGGGCAACACCGGTGCCACTGGCGATCAGGGTGCCACGGGTCCGCAGGGTGAGACCGGTGCGACCGGTCCGCAGGGCGCCACGGGCACGACGGGTGCCACCGGTCCGCAGGGCAACACCGGCGCTACCGGCCCGCAGGGCAACACCGGTGCCACTGGCGATCAGGGTGCTACAGGTCCGCAGGGTGAGACCGGTGCCACCGGTCCGCAGGGCGCCACGGGCACCACGGGTGCCACCGGTCCGCAGGGCAACACCGGCGCTACCGGCCCGCAGGGCAACACCGGGGGCACCGGCCCCCAGGGTGCCACCGGCCCGCAGGGCGACACGGGGGCCGCCGGCCCGCAGGGTGTTGCCGGTCCGCAGGGCGACACGGGCACTGCGGGTGCCACCGGTCCGCAGGGCGTCGCGGGCCCGCAGGGCGCGGCGGGCAGCACGGACGTCACTCAGGTCGTCGGAGGCGACGTGACGCTGGCACCGGGGCAGAGCACGGCCCTGGTCGTCGTGTGTCCGGCCGGTCAGACCGCGGTCAGCGGGGGCTGGGTCGGGGGCGACGAGGTCATCCCTGTGAACAGCTACCAGAGCACGAGCACCAACCCCGGCGACAGCTGGACCGTGAACTTCCACAACACCTCCGCCACCCAGAGCTACGACGTCACTCCCCTCGCCTACTGCTCGCCGTGACGGCCCTCCCCGCGGCTGGGAAGTGAGCGGATGCGGGGGCTCCGGCCCGGCAGGGCGGGCCGGAGCCCCCGCACGAGCGCTTCCGGACCCGGCCGAGCCGTCCGGGTTCACCGCGAGGGGGCTCTACGGCGGACGGCGAGCGAGGATAGAAGGGAGGATGGAGGAAGAGACCCATCCATACCGGCTCACAGGAGAGGAGGAGCGGGGATGGTTACGGCAGCTGAGACCGTGCTCGAGCCCATCGAGCGTGTCCGGGCCCAGAAGAAGATGTCGGAGGCCGGACTGACCACGCTCGAGCCCGCGGCACGCGTGCGGGCCCAGAAGGGGCATTACCCGACCCAGAGCAGGCGAGTGTTCACCGGCCGTACGCAAGCCCAGCAGGACGGGGCCGGGGAGGCGCATCCTGACGGAGGACTCCACCTGGGCGGTCGCGTGTTCCGCGCCCCGGTTCCGATCCCGCACCTCGGTCTGGAGAACGTGCCCACCCGGGACCTGGTCTTCTACGGGGGCCTGGGAGCCCTCGCCGTCGCGGGGGCCCTCGAATGGCCGGTCGCCCTGGCCGTCGGGGGAGCCACCTGGCTCGTGCGCGGCAGGCGGAAGGAAGGACGCTGAACGCCCTGGACCCAGAGGGGAGCGGTGCCCGGCAGCGCAAGGCTGCCGGGCCTTCCCGGTGACACCGACGTCAGGGGCTCGTGAGGACGACGAGTTGCTGGGTCGCTCTCGTCATGGCGACATAGCGGTCGATCGCTCCTTCGACACCCTCGCCGAACCTCCCCGGGTCGACGAGGACGACCAGGTCGAACTCGAGTCCCTTCGACAGTTCCGGGGTGAGTGACCGGACGCGGGACGTGGTCCGGAACGAGGGATCGCCGATGACACAGGCGACCCCCTCGGCATGCGCGGCCAGCCAGGTGTCGACGACCGAGCGCAGCTCCGAGGTGGATCCGTGCATGACGGGGACGCCGCCGCTGCGGACCGAGGTCGGCACGTTCGCGTCGGGGAGCACGGCCCGGATGACCGGCTCGGCTTCCGCCATGATCTCCTCGGGCGTGCGGTAGTTGATGCTCAGCGACGCCAGGCTGATCCGGTCGAGCCCGATCCGTTCGAGCCGTTCCCGCCACGACTCCGTGAACCCGCGCCTGGCCTGGGCACGGTCCCCGACGATGGTGAAGCTCCGCGACGGGCACCTCAGCAGCAGCATCTGCCATTCCGCGTCGGTCAGTTCCTGGGCCTCGTCGACGACGATGTGCGCGAACGGGCCGGCGAGCCGGTCCGGGTCGGCGGTGGTCAGTTCCGACTCGTCGACCAGGCTGACCTCGGCGTCCTCACCGCGCAGCATCCTCACCAGGCCCTCACCTTCGTCACCGTCGGCCCCGGAGTCGGCCGCGGCGGCGATCAGGTTGTCGACGACCTGCTCCATGCGCTCGCGCTGGGCGGCGAGGACGGCCGCGTGCCGGGCCTCGCGCCGCGACGTCTCCGCGTCACCGAGCCGCTGCCGCGCCGCGTCCAGCAGCGGCAGGTCGGACACCGTCCAGGCCAGGGCGTCCCGGCGCTGGAGCTTCTCGACGTCGTCGCGGCCCAGCCAGGGAGCGCACATCCGCAGATAGGCGGGCACGGACCACAGGTCTCCGACGAGGTCGGCCGCTTCGAGCAGCGGCCAGGCGCGGTTGAGGGCGGTGAGCAGTTCCCTGTTGCGCGTCAGGGACGCGCGGAGCCGGTCGGCCGGGACGCCGCCTTCGTGCTCGTCCACCTCGTGCTTGTCCACCAGGATCGTGAGCAGCTCCTCCCGGATCTGGTCCCGCGCCTCGTTGTGCGGGGTCCCGGGCTCGACCGCCTCGAAGGCCGCGGCCCAGTCGTCGGCGGTCAGCCGCACGTCGGACCAGGGGGTCGTGACCGTCATCCCCTCCGCCGGCGGCTCCTCGTAGAACCTGACGGCCTTCTCGATCGCCTTCACCATGTCCGCGGACGACTTCAGGAGTGCCACGTCCGGGTCGCTCTCGACCGCCGCCGCGGCTCCCTCGGCGACGAGGTCGCGCAGGGTGCAGGTCTGTACGCCCTCCTCGCCGAGGCTGGGGAGGACGTCGGCGACGTAACCGAGGTACGGCTGGTGCGGGCCGACGAACAGCAGGCCGCCGCGGCGGTGGCCGAGACGGGGATCGGAGTGGAGGAGGTAGGCGGCGCGGTGCAGGGCGACGACGGTCTTCCCCGTACCCGGACCGCCGTCGACGACGAGAGCGCCGCGGGAGCTCGCGCGGATGACGGCGTCCTGGTCGGCCTGGATGGTGCCGAGCACGTCGCGCATCCGGGACGAGCGGCTGCCGCCCAGGCTGGCGATGAAGGCGGACTGGTCGTCGAGCGCGGCGTGCCCGGCGATGTCGTCCGCGGTGAACACCTCGTCCCAGTAGTCGCCGATCCGGCCGCCGGTCCAGCGGTACCGGCGGCGGCTCGTCAGCCCCATCGGACGGGCGTGGGTGGCTCCGAAGAAGGGCTCGGCCGCGGGGGAGCGCCAGTCGAGCAGGAGCCGGCGACCCGTGCTGTCCGTGAGGCCGAGCCGCCCGAAGTACAGGGGCTCGGGCTGGTCCGTGCCGACCATGCGGCCGAGGCACAGGTCCAGACCGAAGCGGCGCAGGGTGCGCAGCCGAGCGGTCAGCCGGTGGATCTCCAGGTCACGGTCCATGGCCTGCCGGCCCGTGCCGCCCGGCGCACTGCGTTCGGCGGCGAGGCGGTCGGACACCTCGGCGATCGACTGCTCGAGGCACTCCGCGATGGCCGCGAAGTGCCGCTCGTCGTCGGCGATCAGTGCCGGGTCGGCCTTGGCGGAGAGACGGTCGGGAAGGTCGAAAGCGCTGGTGGTGAGCGGGTTCATGATCTCTTGGGTTCCGATCTGGGGTCGCTTGCGACCATTGCGTGCGGCACAGGGATCGACGGGCCCGCGCGGTGCACGCGGGCACCGGCGGACGCTTGGTTTCCGGCTTCGGCCGGTGATTGTGCGGCACACCGGGGGCCTTGCCGCAAGCCCCCCGGTGCGCTATACGTTGAGAGTGGAAAGGAGCCGGCGGCCCTCCTTTCCTTTTCTTTTTGCCACCCTGTGCGACGCGGCGCTCAATGCGGTGTGCGCATAATCCATGAGTTCTGCGCGCTAGAGTCGCCGTCATGGGTATGAGTCTCGACGAGCGGGTGCGGTCCGCGGTGGCCGCGCTGCTGCACGCGACGGGTGAGTCCCAGACCGATCTCGCAGCCGCGTTGGGAGTCAGCCAGGCGCAGGTGAGCCGCCGTCAGTCCGGCGGCGCCCCCTGGAGCCTGGCCGACTGCGACGCGGTCGCCGCGCACTACGGCATCGAGGTCCTCGAACTCCTGGCGGGACCCACCCGGGCCACGGAGTCGCTGCCCGGGGAACGCCGTCGCGTTCCCCGCCGCCACACCGGCTCGGGACGCACCGCGGCCGTACGGGACGGAGGTGCCCGATGACGGACTTCGACGCGATCGATGCGCTGCTGGCCGGGGCCAGGAAGGAGGTCCCGCTGCCGCCGGCCGGGGAGCGGCGTGCTCTGCGCGAGGGGCTGAGCGTTTCGCGCGCCCAGCTCGCGCGGGCCCTGAACGTCGGCCCGTCCAGGGTCGGTGGCTGGGAATCCGGACGGGACCCGAGCGCCGAGCGGCGCGTGAGGCCGGTCTGACGGTGACGGACCGGACGCTGAACGCGTGGCTGGAGGGCAGGCGGAGCCCGTCGAGGAGGAACCTCGAACGCGTGGAGACCGCGTACCGGGCGGTGCGCCGGCACAACGTCGCCCGCTATCTGCTCGCCCGCCTCAACCGCGAAGGCCGGGGCACCCGGGTGGAGTTCCACCCGCTCAACCAGTCCCAGGTCACCCGGCCCCGCCAACGCGTCGTGGAGTACCGCTCGCTCAACGTCCGCCACTGGGACGGCATCGTCGCCGCCTGGGCGGCCGCTGACGACCAGGCCCTGGACGACGCCTGGGTGAACGACGCCGTCGTCGACCTCGGCTCCCAGTGGGGCCAGTACGAATACGTCACCAACATCGGCTTCGCCGCCTGACGGAACGGCCGCAGCAGGCCCGTGTCCGCCGGAGGAGTCTCAGCGGACACGGGCCTTGTTGCCGGCCGGGGCCGGGCCGGGTCAGGCCGGGGGCGGGGTGAGCAGCGGGCGCTGGGCCCCCTTGTGCTGCTCGTAGGCGGCGCGGGCCGCGGTGGTCGTGGGCAGAGCGGAGACCTCTGCCACCGGGACGTCCCACCAGGCGTCCGAGTCGGGGACGGGGACCAGGGGATCGGTCTCCACATGGACGACGGTGGTGTGCTCCGCGGCCAGTGCGGTGGCGAGCGCCTCGCGGAAGCCGTCCAGGCCGCGTGCGCGGATGACGTCCGCGCCCAGGCTCGCGGCGTTGGCGGCCAGGTCGACCGGCAGGGTGTCGCCGTCCAGGTGCCCGGTGGCCGGGTCGCGGTAGCGGGCGTCCGGGTGCGCGGTCTGGACGACGTGCCGGTGTGCCTGGACACCACGGTGCTGGTGCGCTCCCGCGCCCGGCCGCTGGAGGACGCCGACCTGACGGAGCACGAGGCCTACGCCCACACCACGCGCACCCGCCCGGCACCGCCGCCCATCCACCGGGGCCGCCCTCGGCCCGGACGCCGGCCTGATCGGCGCCGCGGCACTTCCGTTGCTCACCCGGCTCGTGGCGTCGCGTTCCTGACGCCTGACGCCTGGCGCCTGGTGCCGGCAGCGGGCAGGGCGTGGACCGGACTTCCTTCCTCGGCCCACGCCCTGCCCACTTGCCTGCCTGCCTGCGGAAGGGTGTTGCTCAGCAGTACAGGTTGTTACCGGGGCTCACGCCGAGGATGGACGCGAAGCGCTGGTAGGCGTCCACGCGGCTCTGCACCTGGCCGGGGTTCCTGCCGTCGCACTCCAGGGAGCCGTTGATCGAGCGGATGGTCTGCCCGAAGCCGGCGCCGTTGACCATGGCGGCGTGCGGGGTCATGGAGCCGGGACCCGACTGGGTGTTCCAGTACCACAGGCCGGTCTTCCAGGCCACGGAGGCGTCGTTCTGCACCAGCCAGGGGTTGTTGAGCAGGTCGATGCCGAGCGCGTCACCGGCTGCCTTGTAGTTGAAGTTCCAGCTGAGCTGGATGGGCCCGCGGCCGTAGTAGGCCGCCTGCCCGGCGGGGCAGCCGTACGGCTGGTTCCAGTCGCAGTAGTGGGGGTAGTTGGCGGTGTTCTGCTCAACCACGTAGACCAGGCCGCCCGTCTCGTGGCTGACGTTGGCCAGGAAGGCGGCCGCCTCCTGCTTCTTGGTGGTGTCGCTGCCCGTACCGGCGAAGCCGGGGTAGGCGCTGAGCGCGGCGGTCAGACCGCTGTAGGTGTAGAAGGAGTTCCGGCTCGGGAACATCTGGTTGAACTGGGCCTCGGAGACGACGAACCCGGACGGGTTGCCGCTGCCGCCGCTCGACGGGGCGCTCCACTTCTGGTTGCCGCCGCCGATGCAGGTCCAGATCTGCAGACGGGTGCCGTTGGCGCTGTTGTTGTCCCGCACGTCGAGGCACTTGTTCGCGGCCGGGTTGACGATGTCGCGGGCGGCGGTGACGACCCATTGCTGGTTCGCTCCGCCGGAGCAGTCCCACAGCTGCACGGCGGCGCCGTCGGCCGTGCTGCGGTCGACGACGTCGAGACACTTGCCGAGCGCCCGCAGGGTTCCGTCACCGGAGTTGGACCACTTCTGGGCGTTCGTGCCGTTGCAGTCGTAGAGCTGGACGGGCGTGCCGTTGGCGTTGCTCGCGGCGGCGACGTCGACGCACTTGCCGGCGAGGCCGGTGATCTGCCCCTCCGCCGCCCAGGCGGGGGAGACGGCGAACAGGGCGGAGAGGGCGAGGGCGAGCAGCGCGCTGACCGTGAGCTTGGCCAGCGGTGCGCGTCTGCGGAGGCTCGAACCAGGGTGGGGGGTGGGCATGTGGGGTGTGCTCCTGGGGAAGAGGCGGTTGAGTGACGACGTGGCCACCCGGCTCCGGTGGGACGCGGGAGCGGTCGCGCGGGCGGGGGTACGGGGACGGCCCGGCGAGGACCGTCGTTGCGGCATGGGGGCTCGACCCGGCACGGTGGGGGGCCTGACGGCCTGGAATCTAAAGGTCTACACCAATGCGGTCAAGAGCTGTACATGACATGTGGCCGATAATCGAGGTACCGACGTCCACACGCCCACCCCACGAAAACGGCTCGCGCGGACCGCGGACCGAGAGGGATCCTGAAGCCCCGCCGCATGTGCGGCCGACCCACCGCACCGGAACGGAGCACGGTGATCCCCAGCCCTGGACGGCGGTTGCGGCGACGGCTGCGATCCCGCCTCGAAGCCCCCGACGCCACAGCGCACTTGCCGGAGGACCAGCTGCCTCCCCGGCCGACGGCGGGTCAACTCCGGGACGTGACAGCCGCGATCGAGTCCGGGCGAGTGCGAAGCGCCGACGAGCTCGCCGTGCTGCTGCTCACCGTCGACCGCGACGGTGACCCGCAACTGCTCGCCGACGCCGAACAGCTGCTGCTCCAGGCATCCCCCCGTTTGTGGCTCATGCTCGATGTGGCGATACGCCCCGCATGGCGGCAGGCTCGACGCTGGTCGGGCACCGCGGTGCAACGACTGGTGCAGGGCGAATCCTCACCGTTGGGGCTCACGGTCGCCGCGTGCCACCCCGACGGCCATGTCCGTGAGGCGGCCGTCGCGCGTCTGACCGGACCCCCCGACCCCGGAGCCGTCGCCGGCCTCGGGGAGACGGGGAGCGCTGACGACGCCGGCCTCGTCGCGGCCTGGCTGGAACACCCGCGCCCTCGCGCCCGAGCTGAGGCGGTGCGCGCGCTGCGCCGCCTGGGCGGTGTCGACCCGGAGCGCCTGTTCGGGATGCTCACCGACCCGTCCGGCGCGGTGACCCGGCAGATCACCGTCGCGCTGCGCCCCTCGGTGTCCCGCCTCGACCTGCCGCGCCTCCGCCGGCTCCTCAGCACGAGCAATCCGCAGCACACCCGGATGGCCGCCTACCGGTTGCTCCACGAACGGGACACCTGGACCCGGCTGCTCACCGACCTCGAACTCGCCAACGACCCCTCGCCCTTGATGCGCCACCGCGCCCGCGGCGACATCACGACGTGGCTCGCGAGGGAAGCCGCCACCACGTACTCGAAGCCGCGGGGCAGTACGGCCGACGCGCTCGCGGAGCAACTGCGCGCCGCGCAAGACGCACTCGGCCCGGACCGGGCACGCCTGCTGCGCTTCCACCTCGGACTCGGACCGTCGTCAGTACGGACCAGTCCCCGGTCACACGACGTCAGCCTGCGCGACAGCGCGGTCCGCTCGTCGTAGCTCTCCGGCTGTCGGCGCGGCGCAGGCGGCGCCGAGGCAGAGCATGCCCGGGATGGCCAGCATGGTGCGCTGGTCGTTTTCCAGGGTGGGTCTCCTTCAGCGTGCTGAACACCAACAGCGCCACACCCGTCAACGCCGGCACCTCGAGTGTCAGTTGAACCCTGCCCGGCAGGCACCGGAAGGCCAGCCACACCGTGTACTTCTCCGCATGTGTCAGGGCCAGTCAGTCGCACCAGAGCCGAGACACAGGTCAAGAAGGCGGATCCGAAGCTCGCGGCCGCCGACCAGCTCCCACCCGGCAGTGGCAGGGTCCCGGGCAGCCATGTCAGCGCGGCCGGCGACAGGAGCACGCCGCCCAGCCCGGCTGCGACAGCACCATGCAGTGTGAAACTCCACCCCATGGTGCACAGCGTGTCACAGAGGCGGCCGGGCCCTGTCCGTGCTTGCGCAGCGCGCTTACCTGCCAGGTCATCGCCCTCTGCGCACCCGCCTGCCAGGATCGCCGGTGCAACAGAGCCCGAACGGACGGAAGGACGACATGACCGCCTACGCGTTGGCCCACCTGCAGGAGGCCGCTCCGCATCCGGAGATCGCCGAGTACATCGAGCGCATCGGCGGCACCTTCGAGCCGTACGGTGGCCGCTTCCTCGTGCATGCCGCGCGGCACGAGGTGAAGGAGGGAAGCTGGCCCGGCGGCGTCGTCGTGATCTCCTTCCCCGGGATGGCCGAGGCGCGCGCCTGGTGGGACTCGCCCGCGTACCAGGAGATCGCGCCGTTGCGCGCGCGGCACATCGAGGGCGACATCATCCTGGTACCGGGCGTGCCCGAGGACTACGACCCGGCCGTCACCGCGAAGGCGATCCGGGACGCGCTGCCCGCCGAGTAGCCCTCCGGCAAGGGCGCGCCTTGACAGTGCGGCTCAGCCAGGCGCAGGATCACCCCGTGAACCTGTCAGACAGCCAGACAGGTGGTCCGGGGCCGCGGCGCGTCAGCGCCATGGAAGCGGTGCTCGGCCACCTCCGCGGCGCCATCGAGCGCGGCGACTACGCCATCGGCGACAAGCTCCCCTCGGAAGCCGAGCTGTGCCGCACACTGGAGGTCAGCCGTCCCGTGCTGCGGGAGGCGCTTCGGGCCCTGCAGACGATGGGGCTCACGGTCTCCAGGACCGGCAAGGGCACCTTCGTCGTCGCCGGCGCGGTCGACGATCCCACCTTCGGCGACTACGCGGCCAGCGACCTCCTGGAGGTGCGCCGCCACGTCGAGATCCCGGTCGCCGGATACGCGGCGCAGCGCCGTACCGCGGAGGACCTCGACCGTCTGGTCCACCTGCTGGACCGGATGGAGCAGGAGACGGACACCACCGCGTGGGTCGCGATGGACACCGTCTTCCACCTGGCCGTGGCCGAAGCCACGCAGAACTCGGTCTTCCGCCGGGTGATCGAGGAGATCCGGGACGCGCTGGCCCGCCAGTCCGCCTTCCTCAACGAACTCGGCGGCCGGCGCGAGCAGTCCAACCGCGAGCACCGGGCGATCGTCGAGGCGCTGGTCGACGGTTCCGAGCACGACGCGGTCCAGGCCATGACCCACCATCTCGACCGCGTCGAGACGACCCTCACCGACATCATGCGCCCGGGCCGCACGGATGCACCCACGGAAGGCGGTTCCAAGGCGTGAACCAGGCAGTTGTGTACGGAAGTTCGCTGGTGGCCGGGGCTCCCGTGGTCCGGGAGCCCCGCCACGTCCCCGTCGCCCACCTCGTCCGCGGCGGGGTCGTCGAGGGCGTCCACCACGGCTCGGTCGTCGTCCTCGGCGCCGACGGAGCCGTGGAACTGCGACTCGGCGACATCGAGGCCGCCTTCTATCCGCGCTCGGCGCTCAAGCCGGTGCAGGCGGTGGCGATGCTCCGGGCCGGGCTGCCGCTCGACGGCGAACTGCTGTCGCTGACCGCCGCCAGCCACTCCGGGGAGGCACGGCACCTGGCAGGCACCCGGCGCATCCTGGAGCTGGCCGGAGTCACCGAGGACGACCTGCGCAACGTCCCCGACCTGCCCTACGGCCCGGCCGTCCGCGAGGCCTGGGTGCGCGAGGGGCGACGGCCGTCCCGGCTCGCGCAGAACTGCTCCGGCAAGCACGCGGCCATGCTCTACACCTGCGGGCTGAACGGCTGGCCGCTGGAGGACTACCTCGATCCGGACCATCCCTTGCAGCGGGCCGTCGCCGACACCGTCGAGGACCTCACAGGGCAGGCGATCGCCCGCGTGACCGTCGACGGCTGCGGAGCACCCCTGTTCGCCGTCTCGCTGCACGGGCTCGCCCGCGCCGCGGCCCGGATCACCACCGCACCCGCCGGCACCCCCGAGGGGCGGGTGGCGCACGCCGTGCGCGGACACGCGGAGATGGCCTCCGGCTCCGGGCGGGACGTCGCGGCGCTGATGCGCGCCGTGCCCGGTCTGCTCGCCAAGGACGGCTTCGAGGGCGTCCAGGTCGCCGCGCTGCCGGACGGCCGGGCCGTTGCCGTGAAGATCGCCGACGGGGCGGACCGGGCGCGTGTCCCGGTCGCCGCCGCGGCCCTCGCCCGGGCCGGGATCGACCCGGCCGCGCTCGCCGAGTTCGCCGGGGAGCCCCTGCTCGGCGGCGGCCGACCGGTCGGCAGCGTACGGGCCGTCCGAGCCCTCGACCCCGCACCGGGCTCCCGGCCCCGCCCGGACGAGGGCCGCCTCCCCGCCCGGACGCCCGCCTGACCGAACCGTCCACCCCCGAAAGAGGACCCGCACAGCCATGACCGCCGCAGCCCACCGCAGCGAACACGACCTGCTCGGCCACCGCGACATACCCGCCGAGGCGTACTGGGGCGTCCACTCCCTGCGCGCCAGGGAGAACTTCCCCATCACGGGGACTCCGATCTCCGCCTACCCGCACCTGATCGACGCCCTCGCCGCCGTCAAGGAGGCCGCCGCCCTCGCCAACGAGGAACTCGGCCTGCTGGAGCCGCGCAAGGCCGCCGTCATCGTCGAGGCCTGCCGCGAGATCCGCGACGGCAAACTGCACGACGAGTTCGTCGTCGACGTCATCCAGGGCGGCGCCGGCACCTCCACCAACATGAACGCCAACGAGGTCGTCGCCAACCGCGCGCTGGAACTGCTCGGCCACGCCAAGGGCGAGTACCAGCACCTGCACCCCAACGAGGACGTCAACCTCGGCCAGTCCACCAACGACGTCTACCCGACCGCCGTCAAGATCGCGACGGTGTTCGCCGTACGCGGCCTGCTCAAGGCGATGGCCGTGCTCCAGGACGCCTTCGCCGGCAAGGCCGTCGAGTTCCGCGATGTGCTCAAGATGGGCCGCACCCAGCTCCAGGACGCCGTGCCGATGACCCTGGGCCAGGAGTTCTCCGCGTTCGCGGTGATGCTCGACGAGGACCGTCTCCGGCTCGCGGAGGCCGTCGAGCTGATCCACGAGATCAACCTCGGCGCCACGGCGATCGGCACCGGCCTCAACGCCCCCGCCGGATACGCCGAGTCGGCCCGCCGCCACCTCGCCAAGATCACCGGCCTGCCGCTGGTGACCGCCGCCAACCTGGTGGAGGCCACCCAGGACTGCGGTGCCTTCGTGCAGATGTCCGGCGTGCTCAAGCGGATCGCCGTCAAGCTCTCCAAGAGCTGCAACGACCTTCGCCTGCTGTCCTCCGGTCCGCGCGCGGGCCTGGGCGAGATCAACCTGCCGCCGGTGCAGGCCGGTTCGAGCATCATGCCCGGCAAGGTCAACCCGGTGATCCCCGAGGTCGTCAACCAGGTCGCCTTCGAGGTGATCGGCAACGACGTGACCATCACCATGGCCGCCGAGGCCGGCCAGCTCCAGCTCAACGCGTTCGAGCCGGTCATCCTGCACTCCCTGTCGGAGAGCATCACCCATCTGGAGCGCGCCTGCCTGACCCTCGCCGAGCGCTGCGTGTCCGGCATCACCGCCAACACGTCGCAACTGCGGGCCGCGGTGGAGAACTCCATCGGTCTGGTCACCGCCCTCAACCCGCACATCGGGTACGAGGCGGCCACCGGCATCGCCAAGGAGGCCCTGGCCACCGGCCGCGGCGTCGCCGAACTCGTCCTGGAGAAGGGCCTGCTGCCGGCCGAGCGGCTCGAGGCACTGCTGCGGCCCGAGGTGCTCGCGGGCAGCGGCTCGCCGAAGATCTGAACCACCTCCACCCGCCCGACGACCGGGCCCCGACACCCACCTCACCGGGACACGTACGTCACCAACGGGCGCGCCACGGCACCCGCGCCGCGGCGGGCGATCACGCGCGCCGCGGCGCTCACACGGCGGTCATGCGCAGGCCGCCCCGCCGAGGGACGTGCGTCGCCTTCCGGCCACCCGGCGTTGACACGCTTCCCGAGTGTTGGCCATGGCTTTCCCCGTCGATCTCCGCCGCTGCCAGGCCCTCGGCCTGGCCGGAACCGCCTTCCTCGCGCTCGGCGGTCGGACCGCCGGGGCCCTGCCGGTCGCGGACCTGGTCTCTCCCGGGTCCGGGCGCGCCGCGCTCGGACTGGTGGGCGTGTACTTCGGGGTCGTCCTGCTGATCGCCGCGTGGGCGCTGCTCGGCCGGGTGATCCGCGGCCCCGAACCGCCCACGCCCCGCGCCCTGCTGCTCGTCCTGGCCGTATGGGCGGCGCCGCTGCTGCTTGCGCCGCCGCTGTTCAGCCGGGACGTGTACAGCTATCTCGCGCAGGGCGCCATGGTCGACGCCCACCTCGACGTGTACACACACGGGCCCGCGCAACTCGGCGGGCCGCTCGCGGCCGAGGTCGCGCCGGTGTGGCGGGACACCGCGGCCCCGTACGGCCCGGTCTTCCTCGCCGTGGCCTCCGCCCTGTCCGCACTGACCCGCGGGGAACTGCCGGCCGGCCTGCTCGGCATGCGGCTGGTCGCCCTGCTCGGTGTGGCCCTCATGGCCGTGGCGCTGCCGCGGCTCGCCCGCCAGTGCGGCGCCGATCCCGCCGCCGCGCTGTGGCTCGGCGCGCTCAACCCGCTGGTGCTGCTGCACCTGGTCGCCGGAGCCCACAACGACGCCATCATGCTGGGCCTGCTCGGCATCGGCCTGCTCGCCGCCCGCGGCCGTCTGCACGTCCTCGGCGCCGTCCTGATCACGCTCGCCGCGCTGGTGAAGGCCCCGGCCGCACTCGGCCTGCTGGCCGTGATCGCGCTGCGCCGGCACACCGGAGTGATGCGCGCGGTCGCGACGACCACCGCGGCCGCGCTCGCCACCACGGTCGTGGCGACCGCCCTCACCGGCACGGGGTACGGCTGGATCGCTGCCCTGCGGACACCCGTCTCCCCCCACAACTGGTCGCCCACCAGCCTTCTCGGCCGGGCCACGGGCGACGTCCTCGCACACCTGGGCAGCGGCCTCGCGCCCCTCGCGACCCCGGTCTGGCACGCGGCCGGCCTGCTCGCGACCACGGCAGCGGTGCTGTTCATATGGCTCCGGCTGCGTCCCGGGCCGATCTACGCGCTCGGCCTGAGCCTCGCCGCCGTCGCCGTCCTCGGCCCGGCGATCCGGCCCTGGTACGCGCTGTGGGGCCTGTTCCTGATCGCCGCCGCCGCGCCCAGCGCCTCCGTCCGCCACCGGGTGGCCGCCGCGACCGCCGTCCTCGCGCTCGCCGTACTGCCCAGCGGCGGCCCGCCGGACCTCGCCCAGGTGGCCCTCGCGGTCTCCGGGGGCGCGCTCGCCCTGGTCGTCCTGTGGCAGGCCCACCAGACGGCCCAGTCGCCGGTGCTCGGGGGGACCGCGTGAGACTGCCGCGTACCGACCTGGGACGGCTCGTCCTCGTCCTGTGCCTCGCCGTGGCCGTGACCGTCTTCACGGCCACCGTGCCGCTGCTGCGCGGCTGGTTCGACCTGCGCGTCTACTACGGTGCCGTGAACGACTGGGTGCACCACGGCGGCCGCCTCTACGACTACCAGGTGCCGGGGACCGGCTACGGCTTCACCTACCCGCCGTTCGCCGCGCTGATCATGCTGCCGATGGCACTCGTCGGCCCGGACACGGCGATCGCGGGCGCACTGCTGCTCAACCTCGTCGCCGTCGCCGTCGTCCTGTGGATCCTCGCCGGCCGGGAGCTGAGCCGCCACGGCTGGTTCGGCTGGGCCCTCGCGGCCTGCGCGCTGGCACTGCTCGAACCCGTGCGGGACACCATCAGCTTCGGGCAGGTCAACCTCCTGCTGCTGGCCCTCGTGCTCGCCGACGGATGGCTGCTGTCCACCGGGCGCGGCCGCTGGGCGGGGGCGGGCATCGGGCTCGCCGCGGCCGTCAAGCTCACGCCCGCGGTCTTCATCGGCCTGCTGCTGCTCGCCAGGCGCTGGCGGGCCGCCGCCGTCGCGACCGCCGTCACCGCCGCGGCCACGGTCCTCGCGGCCTGGGCGGCACCGGACGCCTCCCGCTTCTACTGGACGCACGCCGTCTGGGACACCACCCGCGTGGGCCGCCTCGACTACGTCTCCAACCAGTCCCTCCAGGGCGTCCTGGCCCGGCTCACGGCACCCGGCGAACCCAGCCGCGCCGCCTGGGCGCTGGCCGTCGTCCTCGTCCTGGCCGTGTGGGCGTGGCGCACGCACCGGGCGCTGCGCGCCGGCGACTGGCGGGCCGCCTTCGCCCTCACGGGGCTGGTCTCGTGCCTGATCAGCCCGATCACCTGGGTGCACCATCTCGTCTGGCTGCTGCCGTCGTTCGCCGTGCTGGCGCACGCACGCCGACTGCGGACCGCGGCCGTCCTGTACGGGCTGCTGTGCAGCAGCGTGGTCTGGCTGTGGTTCGACGACGCCTCCGGACCCGGCGGCTTCCTCGGCAGCAACACCTATGTGTGGATCACCCTGGGCCTGCTGCTGGCACTGCCGACCGACCGGCCCCACGTCACGAGCCCGCCCCTCGGAGGCGGCCCCGGCGCTCCCGCACCCGTGACCGTCGGCCGCCCGCCGACGACCCCCTGATCCGCGCGGAGGCGGCGGCCGGGGCGGCACCGGCCGGGCCGGGTACGAGACGGGCAGCCGCCCCGGCGTGCTACACCGGGTGCTCCCTGTGGGCCGAGGGATCGCGGTGGCGCCGGCGGGACCGGTCGATGTCGTGGGCGGTGACGATGCCGCTGAGCCGGCCGTCGTCCATGACCAGGATGGGCAGTCCGCCGCCCGCGGCGCCGAGGCGCTCCAGCACGGAGTTCAGCAGCTCGTCCGGTGCGGCGAGCGTGCACCGGGACAGCGGGGCCGCGAGGTCCCGTGCCCGCAGCAGCTCCCGTTGCCCGGGCGGTACGGTGGCCAGCCTGCGCATCTGCAGGATGCCGCTGGGCCGGCCGTCGAAGTCCAGCAGGGGCACCACCGAGTGCCCCGTCCGGGCGGCCACCTCGGACAGGAAACTGCCCACGGTCAGCCAGTCGGGCCCGGTCACCACCGGAGTGGTCATCGTCTGCCCCACCCGCACGCCACGCAGAGCGGTGACCAGCTCCGCCCACCGCCGTTCGGTCGCCGCCGTACCGGCCACGAACAGGCCGATGGCCATCAGCCACAGGCCTCCGGTCGTGCCCCTCAGGAGCACCACCCACCCGGCGGCGGCCAGCGCCACGCCGATGACCTGTCCGCAGCGGCCGGCCGCCCGCTGGGCCCGCTCGCGGTCACCCGTACGCCACCACACCGCGGCCTGGACCAGCCGGCCTCCGTCCAGGGGCGCGGCGGGCAGCAGGTTGAAGACGCCCAGCAGGAGGTTCGTACCACCCAGCCAGCCCAGCACGGCAACCGGAATCCGCCATCCCAGCGTCGTGTCCACGGCGGCCGCCACGCCCAGCCAGACACCGCCGAGGAGCAGGCTGGCGACCGGCCCGCTGACGGCGACCCAGAACGCCGTACGCGCCGTCGTCGGCCGGTCCATCCGGGTCAGCCCGCCGAGTGCCCACAGCGTCACGTCCCGTACGGAGATCCCCGCTCTGAGGGCCGTCAGCGCGTGCGCCACCTCGTGCACCACCAGGCTCACAAGCAACAGCGAAGCACCGACGACCCCGCCGGCCGCGTACACCACCGGCGCCACGCCGGCCTGGTACCTGGGCAGCGTCCAGACGGCCAGTCCGTACGCGAAGAACAGCATGACCAGCGGCACGCTCCAGTGCGCCTGGATCGCCAGTCCCCGGATGCTTCCGAGCCGGACAGAACCCTTCATTCCCATCACCGCCGACAGGTCACGCCCTGCTTCCAGGGTCCGCCACCTGCCGGTGAAAGGGAAACATCCGGCTCCCGGCCGCCGGGGGAGGTGCCGGGTGACAAGCACGGCCCTGTGCTGAAGGCGACCGGCGGTCGCCGAGGGGAACCGAACCCGCGTGCGAACCGTGCGGCTAGGGTGCTCGCATGGCGCCACTCATCCTCATATCCGTCAGACTCCCCTTGCTACCAGCGCAGTTGAGTGCGGCCACGATGTCCGGGCCCGCGGCTGGAGGCCGGCGATGAACCGAGCCGTGCGGGCGATCGCCGTCTTCTGCGGCCTGCTCATGCTGGCCCTGCTGATCCGGGCGAACTGGCTGCAGTACGCGGAGGCTGAGGCGCTGGCGTCGGATACGCACAACCGCCGCGTGCAGATCGAACGGTTCGCCTCCGCGCGGGGTGACATCGTCGTCGGCGGCGAGGCGGTGACCGGGTCCGAGGCGGTCCCGGGCAGGGAACTCAAGTACAAGCGCACCTACGTCAACGGGCCGATGTACGCGCCGGTGACCGGCTTCGCGTCGCAGGCGCAGGGCATGTCGCTGCTGGAGAAGACCTATGACGGCATCCTGTCGGGGCAGGACGACCGTCTGGCGTTCCAGCACTTCCTGGACGTCGTGACGGGCAAGGAACGCGGCACAGGGTCCGTGGTGACCACGATCGACCCACGGGCGCAGAAGGCCGCCTATGAGGGACTGACCGGCCTGAAGGGTGCGCGGGGCGCTGTGGTCGCCCTGGATCCGAAGACCGGGAAGGTGCTGGCCCTGGCGTCGGCGCCGTCCTACGATCCGTCGGTCTTCGCGGGCAACACCTTCAAGGAGTCCGACAGGTTCCTGGCCCTGGACAAGGACAAGCGCAAGCCGCTGGCGAACCGGCCGCTGCGGGAGATCTACCCGCCCGGATCCACGTTCAAGATCCTCACGGCCGCCGCGGCCATCGAGCACGGGGTGGTCACGGACATCGACGCCCCCAGCGGGGCGCAGTCCCCCTACCAGCTGCCCCAGTCGACGAACCGGATCGGCAGCGAGGCCGGCGACGCGGTCTGCGGCAACGCTTCCATGAAGACCGCGATGCAGTACTCCTGCAACAACGTCTTCCTCGACGCCGCCGCCGAACTCGGACCGGACCGGATGCGTGAGACGGCGCAGAAGTTCGGGTTCAACGAGGACGTCTACTCGCCGGACTTCGGAGACCTGCTCGCGACGAAGAGCATCTATCCGCAGGACCTGGACAAGCCGGGAACCGCTCTGACCGGCATGGGACAGGGCAGCCTCACCAGCACGCCCATGCAGATGGCCATGGTCACCGCGGCACTGGCCAACGACGGCGAACTCATGCAGCCCCACATCGTCGACGAGATCCGCGGACCCGACCTGAGCACTCTGGAGAAGACCCAGCCGGCCGTCATGAGCCAGGCCGTCTCCGCCGCCACGGCGCGGAAGGTGCAGCAGATGATGGAGTACACCGCCAAGGAGGGCAGCGCCCAGCGCGCGCTGATCGACGGCATCGTCGTCGGTGGCAAGACCGGCACCGCGCAGCGGGGCGTGAATGTCGCCGACGAAGTGCCCTACGGCTGGTTCGTCTCCTACGGCAAGAGGCCCGACGGCGCCTCGGTCGCCGTCGCCGTCTTCATCGACCCCACCGACATGGACATCTCCCGCCAGGACATCTCCGGCGGCCGGCTCGGCGCTCCCATCGCCCGCAGCGTCATGAAGGCGGTGCTGCAGTAGCCGAGCGGCTCGCGGACGGACGGCGGCCGACCGCCTCTGCCTGTCGGACAGAGGACGGCCGGCCGCCTGGCACGCGGGCACTACTCGGTGACGAAGTCACCCATCATGGCCATGTCCTCGTGCTCCAGGTTGTGGCAGTGGAGCATGAAGGGGCCGGTGCAGTCGGTGAAGCGGACGACCACTTCGACGGCCTCGGCCGGACGCAGGACCACGGTGTCCTTGTGCACGCACTTGACGAGGCCTGGGCCACGACCGGCACGGGAAGCCAGCTGGACTCCGTCATGGCACCGGAGGCCAACGTGACCGGCACCGCGCCCTGGTCGATCGACGTCACTGGCCTCGTCATGGGCTGGACCGACGGGGCGAACGCCAACTACGGCCTGGCGCTGCGCCGGCCCGAGGACGCACCGAGGACGGCGGGCATCAGCTTCACCTCGGCCACGCTCGCGGTCGACTACCAGGCGGCCACGCCTCCATCGGTGCCCACAGCGGTCCCCGCCCGGGGCGGGGACAGGGGGCCCTGGTCACCTGGGGAGCCAGTGACGACAGCGGATACAGCGACAGCCTCCTCCACTACGAGGTGACGGCCCTGGACTCCTTCGGCGCCCTCGTAGCCAAGCGCACCACCAAAGACACGAGCACGGTGATCACCGGCCTCACCAACGGAAGCCCTACACCTAACGCCGCCATGTACAGCTGGCTGCTGAAGGCACAGGAGTCCTGGCTGGTCGACACCCGCGACGCCCTCAAGGCGGCCTCCACCGACGGATCGGTAAGCCTTCGCGTGACGGTGAGCGGGCAGCAGACACCGGCGGACACGCCCTCGGACCCAGAGACCTGCGAAGAGACCGTCCTGTACGCCTTCCCGGGCGGCGGCAGCCCGGTGCTGCGCAGCAGGATGAATGCCGGGCAGTACGAGCAGCAGTTGCTCAAGGACGATCGCGCCCTGGGGGACGTCACCTACGGCACCGTGGACAACGACAGCGGCACCGCTCAGCCCCTCCGGGGAGTCAGCGTCGATCGTCCATCCGACACCACGAAGCCCGGTCACCCTTACAGGGGCGGCCGGGCTTCGCGCATATCAGCACGTTGAGCGCCGTCAAGGTCCTCACGGCGCATCACCGGCTGCTCAACGAGGGAGGCCCCGACCGCGCGATCATTTGAGGCTGCGCCATCCTGAAGTGGCGGGTCATCAAGGGTGGTGTGACTCCGTTTCGGGCTGGTCCTACTGGTCGCGGGCGGCAGTCCGGGGTGTAGATCGTCCGGTGGGGCGGTTTTGCCGATGAGTTCACCGCCCTCGAACGGTCTACCCAGCGACACGACCGTTCTCGACAGGAGTGCCATGTCCACCATCCAACCAGTGATCATCACTGCCGACCAGGATGTTCTGCTCGGCTTCTATACGAAATTGTTCGGCGCCGAGGAGATCTTCCGGGTACCGGCGGAAGGCCCGGCCTTCTACCTCGGCTTGCGCATCGGCGACGCCGACCTTGGGCTGGTGGCCAAGACCAACCCGGGGACCGGGGCGGCACCGCGGATCCTGCTCAGCATCGGTGTCGACGACGTCGACGAGATGCTCGGCCGGGTGACGGCGCTGGGCGGCTCGGTCCGTGGCGGCCCCAACGACATGCCGTGGGGACAGCGCGTCGCCCACATCCAGGACCCCGACGGCAACCCGGTGAACCTCACCCAGCCGATTCCGGCTCAGTGACGCTGTTCCGGGTGCTTGCGCTGGTCGTGGGCCTGCCTGCGGTAGAGGTCAATTGCCTGTAGTGGCCTAGCTAACGAGCTCGTGCACGGTTGGCAGTGGGGCGTCGAGGACTTCGGTGGGGCTCGGCGTTCACGCCTGCTGTGCCGAGTTCAGGTCCGTGGTCTGCTGGTGGGACGGCAGGCCGGCGATGGCTTGTACGGTGTCGCTGACGTGCTCGCGGCGGCCGAGGTGGCGGGCCAGTGCTCGCCAGTTCTTCAGATGAGCGATGCCGTGCTCGACGCGGATGCGTCGCGAGGAGTGCGCCTTGCGCTGTCTCTCGTGCATCTCCTCTTACCAGTCCGGAGCGTTCTTCTTGAACTTGCGGTGCGGTGGTGTCACCACCCGTCCACCGGTCTGCGCACCCAGGCCCTGGTAGCCGGCATCTGCGAGGATTTCTATCGCAGGCCCGTCGACCAGGAGCCTGACCAGCCCTAATTGACGGGCCTGGGAGATGTCCGCGCAGCTACCGGGCTTGGTCGGGCTGCAGAACAGTAGGCGGCCGTCCTCGTCGGTGACCACCATGGCTTTGACGGCGTTCTGCTTGCTCTTGCCGGAGATGAACTTGTCCCGGTCCTTGTGTCCGGCAGCCGGGCGCCGGACCCGGATCTCGGTGCCGTCGATGATCCCGGTCGTCCCGCTGGCGCCGAGATGGTCGACGACCTCGGCCAGGGTCCGCAGCCGCACACCCCGGCTGACGGTGCATCCTCGCTCGGCAAGCAGCGGCCGCACCTCGCCGATGGCCCGGGTGATGGTGGAGCGGTCCACATTGAACCAGCAGGCCAGCACGTCGTGCGTGGCCCCATGGCGGAGATGCACGAGCGTGGCCAGGAGCCGGTCAATGAACACCAGCCGGTGCTTCGCTCCGGCGCCTACGGCTCGCTTACGCGGCCTGGACACGAGCTTGGCGTGGTGTCGTTCGTGCCACAACAGGCCTATCTCAGCGATAAGTTCGGCAATCACATCGGCCGACAGGCCCGTGATCCTCCGATTGCTGATGATCGCTGCACGATTCGCGCTCCCCGCCACACGACCATGATCGACGATCAAAGGCTCAACGTCCCACTGCCAACCGTGCACGGGCTCGGTAGGGTGCGCCAGTGGCTACGCCACGGTGTCAACTGCGGGGCGCGGCGGTCGGGCGGGTCGCATTCGTCGCCATATTCATCCCAGGACATCAACCCGATCCGAACGCGCCGGTCAACTCCGGCCCCGCTGGTGGCTCCGCGCCGGAGCCGCCGTTTCTGTCTCTGCACTCCACCGTCGTCCTGCTCGCCGCGATCCTCATTGGCCTGGTAGTGGGCAGACTGACCGCCCTCATTGCCGCCCCTTCGGCACCGGGCGCCGTGCTGGCTGGGCTGACCGCGGCCGGGACCGCCGCGCCAGCGCTGCGCTCCCTGATCGGGCGCAGTCAGTGATCGGCCTTGGGCCGCCCCGCTTCGAGGGCCGCCGGTCATGTCGGCGGCAACGCCGCCACCGGGAGCGTGTGGCCGTCAGATGGCGGCGCAACAGGTCGGCGAGGCAGGTCAGGGTGTGCGTGGACAGCGGCAGGCGGCACTGGTAGACCAGGGACACGGTGTCCCCGGCGTGCTCTTTGGTATTCGTCACACAATTCCAACAGCCGCCGGGGGCACCTCGGTTACGCCCCGCCGCTGTGCGGCCTGCTCATACGCGGGTGGTGAACTTCCCGTTGGGTCGTTGGTGCAGCCAGCCGCGGTCGGCCAGCTTCGTGAGTGTCCCGCGCAGCGGCTCCGCGACCAGCCCGGCCCGATCGAAGTCGCCCGTGCCCAGCGCCGCCGTGAAGCTGACGCCACCTATGCCGCCGCCTTGTGTCGCACACGGGCCGAACGGAAAATCCGGTCTGCCGCCCAGCCACCTGCGGTGATGCAGAGGACCGCGTGACCAGGTTCGGAGAGACGTATCGTGATGTCATGAAGAGACGGCGTTGGTGGTCTGTGATCACCTTGTGGGCTGTGTGGTGGGCGGCTATCGCCGCTGCTTTTTGGGTCTTGGGTAAGGTGCTCGGTCAGTCACCGAGCCTTGGAGGGTGCGCGGCGAGTGCTGTGCTGGTGATCGTCGTAGGTGAGATCGGTGACCGACTGCGGCGGCGCTTCTTTCCTCGCCGCAAGCTGGCCTGATCAGACGGCCTGTGCCAGCTGGTCGGATTGGGGAGTTGGCGGTTGCGGTGAGGCGGCAGGTCATCAGGGTGATGGTCGCCCAGGTGACAGAGCGTATGCGCATAGCGGAGTCCAACTGCAGGCGGGCGGGCGAGGCCGGTTCCGTCGCAGTGTTGGCGTTCTTTGAAAATGGCTCTGACCGCGATTCCGTGAATGATCTCGGTGCTGCGGTAGGCTGCCGCGGAATCGGTCTCACCTCTCGACTGCGCTGACTACGTGGCATGTCGTCTGCTCGGCCGTCAGCCTGATTTTCGTCCGTCACGGTGTGCGGTGCAGGCGGCTTGACGCCTTGTGGTTCCGCAGCGGCGGCGCGAGCGCCGGATTACGGATGAGGCCCTTGCCTTCGGCAAGATGGGCGCATGACCGAGATCCGCACACCCCGCCTCCTCCTCCGTACCTGGCACGATGACGACCTCGCGCCGATGGCGGACATCAACGCGGACCCACGGGTCATGCGCTGGATCGATGACGGCTCGGTGCGCGACCTGGACCACACGGCCGAGGACATCGAGCGGTGGGAGGAGGAGTGGGACGAGGAGGGCTTCGGGCTCTTCGCCGTCGAGCTGCTGGCCTCGGGCGAACTGATCGGCTTCACGGGACTGTCCGTGCCCGAGTTCCTGCCGGAGGTGATGCCCGCCGTGGCGATCAGCTGGCGGATCGGCTCACAGTTCTGGGGCCAGGGCTATGCGTCCGAAGCTGCCCACGCCACACTGGAGTTCGCTCTCCAGGATCGCGGCCTCGACCGCGTCATCAGCATCAACCGGGTGGGTGACAACGCCTCCGAGAACGTCATCCGCAAGCTCGGCATGGCGCCCGAGCGGGAGACGGCACACCCGGTGTACGGCTACCCCCTGCGCGTTCACGCCATCGACCTCACCGAGTTCCAGGCATGAACCGGCCGAGCCGTCGATCACCACAAAACAGCCGACCACTGTTCCTACGTCCCCGAGCGTATGAGTACTCCAGCCGGACTTCTGTATTTCTCCTGGTCAACGGCCTGGCGGTAGGGCGTGTAGAGGGGGTTCGGCTGCGTCCAGGGCATCATCCGGCCGTCGAGCTGGTCGTGGCTCGGCACCCGCAGTTCAGGAGGAAGGCAGTCGTCCACCGCTGGTATGCCTCGTAGCTGCGGCGCTGCGGCTCGCTGGTCTCCGCCGCTCGCCGGCGGCGTATCCGGTGAAACGCCCTGACGTCCTCCCCCGTCTCGTTCTGCACGCGCCATGATCGTTGCCTAGCTCCCGGACCTGCTTCACTTCACAAACTCCACAGTCGTGACCGCAGCAGTCGGCCTGGTGCGTCTTGATGCCGCAACGCCGTGATTCGGTCTATCGCCGATCCTTGGTTGGCGTGTCGAGTTCGCGTTGCCCCGCCGCTTCGGTAAGCAGAGCAGCAGGGTCATGGCCGGCGCCTTCTGCGTCGGCGAGAGTGGCAGCGACTGCGTACCAGCCTGGCTCGGCGAGGATCTGCTCGGCCAGCTCGGGCACTGCTTCACGCAGCATGGCCGTCTGCCGCTGCCGTAGCGTGTGGTTGAGTCGCCGTCCCCGCTGGTACAGGGCGCCAAGCGGCGCTGCTGCTGCGGCCTGGTAGGCGGAGCGCAGGTGCTCGGCGGCCCTGTGCGCTGCGGCAGCCTGCTGGGCGTGGTTCTTCTTGGCGTGCCAGCGGGCGGCGGCGGTGATAGAAGAGCATGTCGATCGCCATGGCCGAGGTTGCTCCGTCTTCGCCGCGGCCGAGGGCCGGGCCGCCGCAGGCGAGGTCGCGGGCGGCCTGCCGCAGGGCCCGGTCGTCGCGCGACCGGCGTCCGAGGGCTGGAGGGCGTGCGTCAGCTCAAGGCCGTGGGCGGCCCGGCGGGGGCGCTGGTCGCCATGGCCGTCGGCGGCAAGGCGATGCTGCCGGGCGGCGAGGACAGGATCCCGCTGCCGTGGGCCCGAGTGACCGCCGTGAGGGGTGCCCGTTGGCGTGCGGGGGAGGCCGGTGCCCCTGATGCTGTGTGACGGCAGGCGGCCCATGGCCCTGGCGCCGACCGGTACGGGTGCGGCGGCGCGGGACGCCCGTGCTGCCGTCCGGCTTGGAACAGGCGCGGTTGGCCCCCGCGTGGCCCGCCGCCCAGGACCGGCGGGCCGGCGCCCCGGAGGCGCCTTCGCGAGGTAAGCGGAACGTACGCCTCCACCGGCCGGATCGGAAGCCCCGCGGCTGTGTGCCGCCGCTCACACCGACCGGTTCGGTGGACTCGCGGACCGTACGGCGGCACCCGCGTAGGGCGGTAATGCGGGTGGGGGCCCGGGGTCAGGACGACGGACCGCGACCGTCGTGTGGATGTCGGCCGCGGTGACCAGGGGAGTGCGTCCGTACCGGATGCCACCGCGGAACTCGGTGAAGAGCCGGCGCGGGCGCGTGGGGCGTGGTTCTCGGGTGGGGCGCCGTATGCCGGCGGGGTCACCCGTCAGGACCGGTCCGCGTCGCGTACCCGGCACGCAGTGCGGACGATGAGGTCATGTGCCCTCAGCCGACGGAAGACCTGCCGCCGTCCCTCCGCCGTGTCCGCCCGCACGGGCGATGCTTCGTCCGGTCCTCGGTCACTGTGACGTTCGCTCTCGCAGCCGGTGTGCTGACCGGATGCGGCAGCGGCGGCAGTGGTTCCACGGTCAGCCCGCGGCCGACCCCGCCCCACACGGCGTCGTTCTCGTCCCAGCCGCTGCCGTCGGCGCTGGCGTCCTCCGCGTCGTCGGCCATCGCCTCCGCTCGTGCCTCTGCGTCGGCGGCGGCCTCTTCCGCGTCCGCGCGCGCCTCGGAGTTCGAGGCGTCGGTGTCGGCCGAGACCGCCCGGCGGGCCGCGGTCGCCGAGAAGGAGCTCAAGGGCGTCCCGGGACGCGGCAACGCATGGTCGGAGGTGGGCCTGACCGGCGTGCCCAGGGCGCAGTCCGGAGGTGTGCCGGCCTCCCTGGTCACCATCACCAACAAGACGGACCACAAGGCGTCCTACGCCGTGCAGGTCGACTTCGTGGACGCGCAGGGGCATGTGGTCGAGACCCGCTACACCGGTGCGGAGAACCTGGAGCCCGGCAAGCGCCAGCAGCCCATCGTGTTCAGCCGGAAACCTCCCGAGCCCAGGCTGACGGCCCGACTGGCCAAGGCGCAGCGCTACTGAGCGGCTGCGGCTGCGGCTCGTGCTCGGCAAGGGCGTCCGCCCGGATGGTAACAGCTGTTACCATCAGCGGATGGCGAAGACACAGCTCGGCGTACGCGTCGACGACGAGATCAAGGAACTGGCCGAGGCCCGGGCGAGGGACCGCGGCCTGAGCCTCGGTGACTACATCGCCGGCCTCGTCCGGGAGGACACCAGCGGGCTGCGGCAGCGGGGCCTGGATGCCGCGCGGCGCTTCCTCGACGAGCACCAGAGTCTCTTCGACGAGGCGGAAGAGGCCGAGCGCCGTCCCCGGGGAGCGCACGCCGCGTAATGGAACTGCACATCGACGTCCCCTGGATCCTGCAGGTCGCCGAACTCGCGGGAGCGGGAGACCCCGCCCCCGACGACTACGGTGTGCCCGTGGCCGCGGTCGCCTGCCACCGTGCCGAACTGCTGGAGACACCCGTCTACGACGGCCCCTACGCCCGTGCCGCCGCCCTCGTGCACGTCCTCGGCCGCTGTCGCTGGCTCGAGCGCTCCAACATGGCCGTGGCCGCGGCGACAGGCGTGATGTACCTGGAGGCCTCCGGGATCTCGGTCAAGCCCACCCGCGAGGACGCCGTCGCCCTGCGCGACCTCCTGCGCGATCCCGGCTGCACCACAAAGAGCATCGCCGCCCTGCTGCGCGCCTGGCCGCAGGCCGCCTGAACCGGGCGCCGACCGGTCACCGCCGCGTCGAACCCCACGGCATGGTCTGCTCCGGTGCTGCTCCCCGCTCGTACGACGCCGAGCGGGGAGCAGCACCGGGCCGGGATCTCACGCCTCGCCGCGTGCCATCGCGATCAGCCGGTCCAGCACCGCGGCGTCGGCGCGGACACCGTCGTGGGCGTGGGCGTTGGTGATCCACGGCCGCAGACCGCGGACCGCCGCCGCGGTCTCCAGGGACTGCTCGCGGTCGACGAACATGTCGTCGAAGTACACGGCCGCCGCCACCGGGACACTGTTGCCGGCGAGCCGGTTCAGGTCGTACAGGGCGGGCCAGTCGGTGCGCGCGGCCAGCACCTGCGCGGCCTCGCGCAGCGGCACAAGCGCCGGGTCCTCCTCGAACTGCCAGGGGTAGATCATCTCGCCGGTGAAACGGAACGGGCCGTCACCGCCCGCGTCGAACTCGGGGAACTCCTCGCGGACGCGGTGCGCCGACCACGCGGTGGCCCGGCCGCCCTGGGCGTAGATGGGCTCGTGGAGCACCGCATAGAGGGGGCGCGGGGCGAAGGACAGCGTGGCCTGGGCGCCGTGGAGGAAGGCGTCCGACAGCCGCGGTCCGGCCGGCCCGGCCACGAACGCGCCCTCCAGCAGATAGTGGAGGGCGTCGAAGCCGGACGAGGTGCCCAGACCTGTGCCGAGGGACTGGAATCGGCGGACGCTCAGCCGCTCGCCGGACGGCATGCGCACGTCGTGGCCGCCGAGGTGCGCGGCGATCCTCCGGGCGAGTTCCTGGTCGCCCGGGTAGCGGTCGAAGAACAGCTCGTTGTGGCGGGCGGTGCGCCGGTACGCGGCCCGGTACACGTCGTCGGCGTGACCCGTCAGCGTGGGCAGACCGCCCGTGATGAACACCTGGTCCAGGCCGTGGGGCGCGTGACTGAGATAGGTCAGGGCGCAGAAGCCCCCGAAACTCTGACCCAGCACCGTCCACGGCCGGTCGCCGGCCAGGAACCCGCGCAGCAGCTCGGCGTCGCGGACGATGGCGTCGGCGCGGAAGTGCCCGAGGTACCCGGCCGTGGCCTCGGGGGAGGGATGGACCGCGAGGGTGTGCCGGTCGGCGGGGGTGGACCGGCCCGTGCCGCGCTGGTCCATGAGGACCACCCGGTAGTCCTTCAGAGCGCGCTTCAGCCAGGCCCCGGCGGCGTTCGGGCGCTCCGCGCGGCCTCCCGGGCCGCCCTGGAGCCACAGCAGGCGGGGCAGTTCGCGGTGTTCGTTGCCGGCGGCGACGACCTCGCGGGCGAACAGGGAGATCGACGGGCCGTCGGGCCGGGAGTGGTCCAGCGGGACGTCGAGGGTGTGGTCGGTGCACACCATGCCGCCGTGGCGATGGACAGTGGCCATCAGTAGCCCTCGACCCCCAGCTCACGGCAGATCTCGACGAGCTCGGGATGCACGTACACGCCGTCCTTCTCGATGCACTCGCCGTCCAGGTGGATGGAGGGGGCGCTGACCGAGCCGTCGGTGTGCGCGGCGGCGACCCAGGGTTCGCCGCCGATCCAGGCGCCCTTGGTGCCGATGCCCAGCTCGACGCAGCCGAAGACGCGCTCGTCCTCGACGATCCGGCCGGTGGGAGCGGGCACGCCCGGGTTGAAGCCGAGCGACCAGTGGGCGACGCGGTACATGTTCGGGTCGTTCCAGGACTCCATCCAGCGGCGGAAGACGGCCGCGTCCTGGCCGTCCCCGTCGATGGACGTGACGACGCCCTTCTCGACGGTGAGACGGACGGGGGAGTGGAGCAGGCCGAGCTGGTCCGGCGGCCACAGGGCGCCGTCGAAGACGAGGACGCCGTCCTGGGTCTCCTCCAGCGGGTTCCAGGAGATCTGCCCGGACAGCATCACGGTCTCGCCGGGCCTCTCGGCAGGCTTTCCGCGCAGGTTGATGGGGCGGTCGCCGTTGCGGCCCACCAGGTCGGTGCCCGCCGCCGAGGTGATGCGGACCTCGTCCGCCTGCTCCAGCAGCCGCACCAGTGCCTTGCCGAGCCTGATGACACCCTGGAAGTCGGGCCGGCCCACGGTCGCGACGAGCATGTGCACGTCCATCGCGGTCAGGTTGGTGTACCGGCAGCCGTTGGCCATGGCCGTCCGGAACGCGTCGGAGTGCATGACGTACGAGACGGCGAACTCGATCCACACGTCGGCGTCCGCGATGGCGCCGGCGACCGGTCGCGGCGGCTCCATGGAGGAGCTGGGCAGTGTCTCGTACCAGACGACGACGGGGTGGGCGCCCGCGGCGGCGACGGCCTGGGCGGTGGCCTCGACCACGCGGCGGTCGCTGCTGGTGTCGCCGGTGAGGACGACGTGCTCACCGGGCTTGACGAGCATGACCTCCTCGACGAGCTTGCGGGCGGCGAGGGCCAGCTCGAAGCTGAGGTACTCGCCGCGCGGTTCGAGACGGCTGAACATCTCCATGGGGTGGATCTCCTTGGTGCTGCGTGATCGGTACCGCGTGACAGCGGTGCGGGACGCGGCGGGACGGCATGGCTCGTCCCGCGCGGTGGACAGGGGGTGGGCGGGCCCGGGTCAGCCGGCCTTGATGATCTGGGCCGAGTCGCCGAGGGAGGAACCGGCGATGAGTCCGGCGCCCACGAGGTTGAGCTCCTCCTCCGCCCGCGGACCGCGCAGACGGCGGTAGCCGATGCGGACGGCGAGCGCGGCCAGGACCATCCAGCAGGCCTGCGGGGTGAGGATCAGCAGCCCCGTGGCGAGCATGACGCCCATCTGCCGTCTGGTGCCGCCGAGGAACTGGACCAGCGCGCCGGGGACGGCCCACAGCGCCAGGGTGCGCATCACACCCGGGTCGCCGAGCCCGTGCTTGACGGTGTCGGCGTACACCTTGGCGACCGGGGGGATGAGTCCCTGCCGGAAGTAGGACTGCCACAGGACCGCCACGACGACGAGCGCGGCGCCGAAGCCGATGAGTGCCGCCCGGAACTGTTCGCGCCGGCCCTCGCGTTCGAAGGGGTCCCAGGGCCGGTGCTCGCGCCGCAGCAGCCAGCCGGCCTTGAGGTCGTAGCCCATGTCGGCGAACGCGGGGCCCGTGGCGGACACGTATCCGACGAGGAGGGCGAGCGGCACGGACGGGATGCCGATGAGCAGGCCGGCGATCAGGAAGATCAGGGTCACCGCGAACGAGGGGAACCAGCCGGACTGCATGGCGGCCAGGCCCACGATCAGCTCGTGCACGAGGGCGGCGAACGCGGCGAACAGGACCCAGGCGACCAGGCCGACGGGGCGCATGTCCCCGAGGAGGCCACCGACGACGGCGAGGACCGCGGCCCCGGCGGTGAAGAGGGCGTATCCGCGCAGCAGGGTGTGCCGCAGGCCGCGTTCGTCGACGGTGACGGCGGTGCTGGGGTCGGCGGCGGCTTCGGCGCCGTGGCCGTCCGCGGGACCGGTGCCCGCGGCGGTTCGCGCCGGCTGGTGCGCGGTGCGGTCGGAGCGACGGCGCAGCAGCAGCACCGCGGCCTGGCCGAGGGCGACGACGCCGGCGCCGACCATCACGCCGTGGGGGATGTAGCCCGCGCCGATGTCGGTGTGGAACAGCTCGGGGCTGAACTGGCGGATGCCGAGGCCCACGCCGAACATCAGCAGCGCCCACACGTTGCCGAGGAAGGCGACGCCCGCGGCCGACAGCGGCAGGCTGAGCAGGGTCCCGCCGATGCCGACGAGCGTTCCCGCGCCCAGGACGAGGGCGCGCCGGCCGCCCTGGTCCCCGGCCTTGATGGTCTCGGCGGCGGCGGTGCCGGGCGGCCAGGCAGCGGTGGCGGGCAGCAGCCGGGAACCGAAGGAACGGTAGAGGACCCACGTGTCGATGAGCAGTCCGATGAACGCGCCGGTCAGCATCGGCCACACGAGGTCCTTGCGGCCGAAGACGTACGGCACGGCCACGGACGTGAGCAGCGCGTTCGCCGAGGCGAAGGTGGCGGCGGAGATGGCGGACTGGGCGAGGTTCTGCCGATGGACGGACCGCATGCCGCGCAGTCCGGCGAGCGGGATGCGCCCCACGAGCATGGCGATCAGCGCGCCCACGACGGAGGTGTTCGCGGAGATGCCCAGCTTGGCGACGAGGTCCGCTCCGATCACGGCGCCGACGACCGAGAGCACGACCAGCAGGGCGAAGACGGCGGGCTCGCGGACCCGGGGATGGTGTGTCGGCTCCCCGACCGGGGAAGGCGGGGGCGCGGTGGGCGGTGCGGAGGTGTGATGGGGCACGGGACATCCCTTGCGTGGGCGAGTCCTGGCGGGGTCGGGGGACGCCGAAGGACGACGGGAACAGGGAGATGAAGAAAGAAGGAGGCCGGCGGGGCAGCGGGAGGCGGGCGCCGGCGGGAGGCGGTGAGGGCCGGCGTGGGCGCGGGCGGCCGGTGGGCCGGTCAGGCGCCGAGGGCGGCGGTGGCCTCCGCGGCTCCGGCGGTGACGAGTTCGGCGATCCGGTCGACGCCGGCGTCGATGCGGTGCGCGGGACCGATGACGGTGAGGGAGGCGGTGATGGTGCCGGCCTGGAAGACCGGTGCGGAGACGGCGGAGACGGCCTCGTCGTACTCGCCGTGGCTGACGCTGAAGCCACGCTCGCGCACGTCGGCGTAGCAGGCGAGCAGGGCGTCGAAGTCGGTGATGGTGTGTTCGTTGAAACGCTGGAGCGGGGTGGCTCCGAAGGTCTTCCGGATCTCCGCCTCGGGGTAGTGGGCGAAGATCGCGTGTCCGGACGCTCCGGCGTGGCCGGGGATGAGGGCGCCCACGATCGCGGTGTAGCGGACCGGTCCGGTGCCGTCGACGGCCGCCGTGCAACGGTACCCGCCCCCGTTGGGGACGTTGAGGACGACGCTCTCTCCGGTCTCGCGCAGGATGCGGGCGAGGACCGGACGGACCAGGGAGGGCAGGACTCCGCTGTGCTCGCCCACCCGGGCCAGCCGGTGCACGGACGGCCCGAGACGGTAGCGGCGCGTGATCGTGTCACAGGTGAGGAACCCGCGCGCGGTGAGCGTGGTGAGCAGCCGCTGGGCAACCGCCTTGTCCCAGCCGTGGTGGCGGGCGATCTCGCTGACGCCCCACTCGGGCCGCCGCTCGGTGAACGAGAGCAGGGCGACCAGCGCGCGGTCGGCGCTCTGCAGTACCCCGCGTGGCGCTGGTGTGCCCGGTTCGGCAGTCGGCTCGGCCATGAGACTCCTCGATGATCTGGTGCCCCGCACCGAACGGCTGTGCCGCCTTCCGGTGCGCTCGGCGCAACGCCGTAGCGCTGAGCGGCCAGAAACTATCCGCTGGTCACGCGGGGGTGTCAAGGGTTCCCAGTGCACTTTTCCGTGCCGGCGGGTGGAGGATTGCACGCCGTTGAACCGGTTGAACGAACTGTTTAAAACGAGACGTTGACATCGTTCATGCGGCACGCCATGCTCATCTCATGCCGTCCATTTCCGATCAGCACCCCGACCCCTTCACGCCTCCGCGGCCGGAGCAGGCGCGGGCGCAGCGCGTCTATGCGTCCCTGCTGCGCATCGCCGAGCGGCACGCGGCCACCGACGAGCAACGCCGGCGGCAGGTTCATCCCTCGGTCGTCGCGCCGCACGAGGCCGTCAGGCTCGTGTCGTTCCTGCTCAGCGGGGCCGCACAGCCCGAAGACGGTGAACCGGAGGTGGATCGCGCCGACATCACGGCCGCGTTGAGCCTCGTCCCGCTGGTGCGCGGGGAGATGGACGAGCTCGAAACCGGACTGCTTCAGATGGCCCGGGGCCGTGGCATGACCTGGCAGGAGATCGCCTTCGGACTCGGGCTCGGCACTCCGCAGGCGGCCAGGCAGCGATACGAACGACTCGCGAGCCGCGCCGCATCCGACGCGGAGGAGCCGGAGTAACAGGGAGTTGGAGGAAGGCCGGAGTGGAAGGACCCGGCAAGGGACCGCCGCGGGGCTGCCCAGCCCGCTTCCTCGGAGCTGCCAACACCGGGTCGGGCAGCGGCGGTCAAGCGTACGGAAGCGTGGTCTAGGCGGCGGTTTCGGGCTTGGCCTCGCCTTCGGGGGCCGCTTCGGGCTCCGGCGCGTGGGGGGCGGTGTAGAAGACGGACGTGCCCTGCTTGCTGCGCTGCGCCTGGCTCCGGGCGACAAGGTTTTCGAGGGTGGTGCGCACGACGTTGGTCTTGATGCCGCGGTCGGGGTGAGCCTCGCCGAGCGCCGTGGCGACCTCCGCCGCGGAGCGCGGTTCGTTCTGTCCGCCCAGATGGCGGCGGACGAGGTCGGCCAGCGTGGGCTGGGCCTTCTTCGCGGCCGTGTCCTTCCTGGCAACCTCCTTCCCGGCAACGTCCTTCTTGGCCGCGGGAGTTTTCACCGAGCGCCTCTTGGTCGTGGGCTGTTCGGCGGTCGTCTTCTTCGCCTTCCCGCGAGGCTCAGCGGTGGCCTTCCTGCGGGGCTCGGCAGTGGCCTTCTTCCGTGGGGAGGGCACGGTGGCACTGTCGGTGGCCGCGGGCTCGGGAGCCGTGTCCGCGAGGCCGAGTGCCTGCCGCATGTTCACCAGTACGGTGTGGTCGTGCTGCAGGGCGGCCAACTGCTGCTGCAACGCGGCGATCTCCGCCGTGATGCGTTCCTGCTCCTTGACGTTCTGCTCCAGGTCGCCGGTCACCTGGCTGATGTACTGCGACGTCAACTCAGTGGCGGGAGCCGTGTTGTGGGGCACTCTTCTCTCCTTGCTCCGGGCCGGTCGGAGCCTGCGCCCCCATGGCAGCGAGTCAGGTGGCAGGCGCTCCGGCTGCGGGTGTCTGGCCCAGTGATGATACGGGTGGGTATACCTGTCTCTGGGCAACTACTTCGGCCAGTATGGGCCCAACCTCCACTCTGCGACGCCACCGCCGCCGGATGCGGCCGGGTCGCCGGACCACGTTGACGCGCCCCGGCAACCCGGCCCGAACGCCCGCGGCGGTCACACAGCCGGCCGCTCCGCCAGGAGATAACGCGTCCAGGGCCGCACGTCGGCGAACCGCGGCTCGGTGAACCCGACGGCACGGAGCACGTCCGAGTACTGCCGCACGTCGGCGGCGGACATGGGATCCTTCGTAGCCTCCCCGTGCGACACACCGTGGACCATCATCCCGGCGACGGCACGGGTCACCCGCGGGGCCACCGGGCCGCTCGGAAAGGCGTCCGCGATCAACAGCCGCCCGCCCGGCCGCAGTACGCGGTACATCTGCGCCAGCGCGCTCTCCCGGTGCGCCGCGGGGACGTGGTGCATCGCGAACGTCGAGGTGACCACGTCGAACTCACCGTCGGGCAGGTCCAGGGACTGCGCGGCCCCGCGCACGAAACGGCAGTTGGCCGCCCGGCCCGCGTGCCGGGACGCGTACTTCACCATCGGCTCCGAGGGGTCGACGCCGACCACCCGGCCGCCGGGCCCCACCGCCTCGGCGAGCCGGCCGGCGAAGACGCCGGGGCCGCAGCCGACGTCGAGCACCCGGTCGCCGGGGCGGACGCCGCTCGCCGCCACCAGCGTGTTGTTCAGCGCGCCCCGGCGGCCGCCGAACATCACCGTGACGAGCAGGTTGTACCGGCGCGCCCACGGGATGATGAGGCCCGGCTGCTCCGGCTCCCGCACCCCGGTGCCGGCCGTGCCGGCTCCATGACCTTTCATGACCTGTTCTCCTTCCGATGCCCTCGCCGAACCGACCCTCTCGGCGCCGGCTGGGACGTCCCTTCGATGATGGGAGGGGCCGAGGGCCGTCGTCGTCGCCCTGGCGGCGCGACTGCGCGCTGCCGCGCCGGGACCACCCGGACGGACGGCTACTACACCGGGACTACGCACGAAATGGCCCTGCAAGGGGACGTGTTGACGAGCGCACCGGCGCTACCGTGCGGGGATGTGCATGCGGCTGAGCTTGCGCGGCTACGCGCGTGACGCGGTGACGGCAGGTGTCGTCGCCGTGATCTCGCTGGTCAGCTCATTGGTGGCCGTCCCCGACCGCACCGGCCTCGACGTACTCGGATACCTGCTGGTGCTGGCGGGGGCTCTCGCGCTCACCGCCCGGCACCGCTTCCCGGTCGCGGTCGTGGCCACCACACTCGTCTGCCTGTTCGCCTACCATCTGCGCGGCTACCCCGGCGACGGGGCCGCCGTACCGGTTCTCGTGGCGATCCACACCGCCGTCCTCGCGGGCCACCGCCTGGTGACGCTCGCCCTGGGCGCGAGCATGTTCGTCGCGGGCACGGTGGCGCTGGGCCTCACGTCCGCCGGCGGCCAGTCCGTCCGGCAGATCGTCGAGGGACGGTTCCTGCTGGCCGGCTGGGTGGTGGCCGCGGCCATGGCGGCGGAGACGCGGCGCCAGTGGAACCGCAACCTCAGCCAGGCCGAGCAGCGTGCCGCCGAGGCCGAGCAGCGGGCGGCCGACGCCGAGCGGCTCCGCGAGGAGACCGCACGCCGCCGTGCGGGGGAGGAACGCCTGCGGATCGCCCGCGAGTTGCACGACTCGCTCACTCACAGCATCTCCGTGATCAAGGTGCAGGCCGGGGTCGCCGTCCATCTGGCGCGCAAACGCGGCGAGAGCGTGCCGGAGGCCCTGCTGGCCATCCAGGAGGCCGCGGGCGACGCGACCCGCGAACTCCGGGCGACCCTCGACGTGCTCCGCGCTCCGGGCGAGGCCGTCCCCGGCCGGCCAGGACCCCCGGTCACCGGACTCGGGCTCCTGCCCGTGCTGGTGGAACGGACCAGCGCCACCGGCCTGCCCGCCACCGTGACCGTCCAGGGCGAGCCGAGGGACCTGCCGCCCGAACTCGACCGGGCCGTCTACCGGGTCGTCCAGGAGGCCCTGACGAACACCGCCCGGCACGCCGGGGCCGCCTCCGCCCGGATCCGTCTCGACTACCGGCAGGACTCGCTCGCCGTGCACATCGACGACGACGGCAGGGCGACCCCCGCGGCGCGGCCAACGCCGGGCACCGGCCTGACCGGCATGCGCGAGCGGGTCACGGGACTCGGCGGGCGGCTGCACGCCGGACCCCGGCCGGAGGGCGGGTTCACGGTCCGCGCCGAGTTTCCGCTGAACGGCACCGGCCCGGGCGGCACACCGTGATCCGGGTCCTGCTCGTCGACGACCAGCCGCTCATCCGCGGCGGCTTCCGCGCGCTCCTGGAGGCCGAGGACGACATCGAGGTCGTCGCCGAGGCCGCCGACGGAGCCGCCGGGGCCGCGCTCGCCGCCGAGCACGTGCCCGACGTGGCCCTCGTCGACATCTCGATGCCGGTGGCGGACGGCATCGAGGCCACCCACCGCATCGCCGCGAACCCGGCCCTGTCCGCCGTGCACGTGGTGATCCTGACGAACTACGGCGTCGACGCGTACGTCTACGGCGCGCTGCGCGCGGGCGCGTGCGGATTCCTCGTCAAGGACATCGAACCCGCCGACCTGCTCCAGGCGGTCCGGGTCGCCGCCCGCGGCGACGCGCTGCTGTCCCCGGCCATCACCCGCAAGCTCATCGCCGAGTACACGTCCCGGCCCCTGTACCCGGGCTCGGACACGCACTCCCTGCTGGAGGGGCTGACCCGGCGGGAGCGCGAGGTCCTCGCCCTGGTCGGCCGCGGACTCAGCAACGACGAGATCGCCGCCCACATGGTGATCAGCTCCTCCACGGTCAAGACGCACGTCAGCCGCGCCATGACCAAGCTCGCCGCCCGCGACCGCGCCCAACTCGTCGTGGCGGCCTACGAGTCCGGCCTGGTGGCCCCTCGCGGAACTACCTCTTAGCCGGAGCCGACGCCACGCTGACGCGTCCCGTGTGACGGACACCGCACCGCGCCCCGTGCGGAAGGGGTGGCCCCGCGCCCTCACCAGGGCCGATCGTGGAGGCTATGAACGATCACCGCATGGCACCCGGCGAGGTCCGCCGCTTCTGGCGCCGGCTCGGTCTTCCCGGCCTGGTCGACGTCCACACGCACTTCATGCCGGAGCGTGTCCTGCACAAGGTCTGGGACTACTTCGACGCGCAGGGACCGCTGACCGGCGGGCTGGAGTGGCCGATCACCTACCGCGAGGAGGAGGCGGAGCGCACGGCCGTCCTCCGGCAGTTCGGTGTCCGGGCCTTCACCGCGATGCTCTACCCGCACAAGCCCGGCATGGCCCGGTGGCTGAACGGATGGGCGGCCGACTTCGCCCGGCGCACCCCCGACTGCCTGCACACCGCCACCCTCTACCCCGAGCCGGACGTCGAGACGTACGTCCGCGAGGCCGTCGAAGCGGGCGCGCGTGTGTTCAAGGCACATGTACAGGTGGGGGCGTACGACCCGGACGACGAACTCCTCCAGCGGGCATGGGGGTTGCTGGCCGAGGCACGGATTCCGGTGGTGATCCACTGCGGCTCGGGGCCCGCGCCCGGCAAGCACACCGGTCCCGAGCCGATCGCGCGGGTGCTGGCGCGCCATCCCGGACTGCGCCTGGTCGTCGCGCACATGGGCATGCCCGAGTACGAGGAGTTCCTGGGCCTGGCCGAGCGGTACGGGCAGGTGCGGCTGGACACGACGATGGCGTTCACCGACTTCACCGAGCAATTCATGCCGTTCCCGCGCCGGGCCCTGCCCCGGCTCGAAGGACTCGGCGACCGCGTCCTGCTCGGCTCCGACTTCCCCAACATCCCCTATCCCTACGTCCATCAGCTCCACGCCCTGGAGCGGCTGGGACTCGGACAGGAGTGGCTGCGAGCCGTGTGCCACGACAACGCGGCAAAGCTGTTCGGGCTGTGACCCGCAGGCGGGAACGGTCCTCGGCTGTGTGCCGCCCGGCTCCGTGCGGTGGCGTCCGCCAGGGCCGAACAGCCTGATTTCGAGGCCGACGGACCCCTGCGCGGACCGGCCGGCCGTGACGATGATCAAGCACATGGGGAGAAGGGAAAGCCACAAGTGATCGCTGTCGTAGGCCACGCCGATCTCACCGCGCCGACGCTGGCCCTCCTGGAGGACGAACTGCGGTCCCGTCTGGCCGCCTTCGCCCAGGCGGGTACGTCCGGGCTGGTGCGCGCCGGGAAGGGACTGCCGGTGGTGGTCGGGCGGGCCGCCCGCAAGGCGGGACTGGCCCTGGTGACGGTGCTGCCGTCCCGCAACGGCGTGCCCGCGCACGTCGCCGAGCCGGACCGGAAGGCGGCCGGTGAACTCCTGCTCCTTTCCGAGCAGGTGCGGCTCGTGGAGTACGACCCCGGCGACCGCACCTCGTGTGTGACGGCCGACGAGAGCCTGCTGCGTTCGTGCGCGCGGGTGCTGGCCGTCTGGGACGGCTCTCCCTCCTCGGGGAGGGACGCGACGGCGCACCTGGTGGCCTATGCCCGCAGCCACGGTGTCGACGTCGAGGTGCTCTGGCCGCAGGGGGCGGAGCACGAGACCACCCCCAACGCGTAGTCGAGCCCCGCGGCACCTCGGAGGCCACCGGGCCGCCTCCCTCCGGGGCGGCCGCCGCCCGGTGACCGTCACCGCGACGGCTGCTTCCTCTCCGGCTGGTCCGCCCGCAGATCGGCGAGCAGCTCCGCCTGTCCGGCCAGCACACCCGACAGGATCGAGCGTGCCACCCGCATCAGCTCCGCCACCTCCAGGCCGGCCAGCGAGTAGTACACGTTCGAGCCCTCCTTGCGGGTCCGCACCAGGTTCGCCCGCCGCAGCACCGCCAACTGCTGGGACAGGTGCGCCGGTTCGATCCCCACCTCGGGCAGCATCTCCGCGACCGCGTGCTCGCGCTCGCTCAGCAGCTCCAGGACCCGGATACGGGCCGGGTGTCCGAGCGTCTTGAAGAACTCGGCCTTCAGCTGGTACAGGGGCGTACTCACCCTGCCGTCCCCTCCCCGGCACGGCCCGACCGGAACGTCCGGACCACTCGGCATCGCATCCACCTACTCGTCAAGAACATGCGCCCTATCCTCGCGTGTTCCGTCGCGTCCCTGTCCAGCCGGTGCCGTCGGCCCGGCGGGCAGGAGCCCGGCCAGACGCAGGTGATCGCGTGCGGCGTGGATCGCCTCGGGCGTGGTGACGTAGTCGCGCCCCTCGTGCCGCAGCAGTTCCAGAGCGCCCACGGAGTCGAGTGCCTGCCGCTGCTCGGGACGGATACCGGAGGCCAGGACGACGATGCCGCGCCGGTTCAGCTTCTCCACCGCGTCTTTGAGGACGAGGGCGCCGGTGGCGTCCATCGTGGACACCCGCGACATCCGCAGGACGACGACCTTCACGTCCGCGACCTCGGTCAGCTCCAGCAGGAAGCGGTGCGCGGCGGCGAAGAACAGCGGACCGTCGATGCGGTAGGCGACGATGTGCTCGGCGAGCAACCGGTGCTCCTCGTCGGTGTGATCGCCCCGGTCGAGGGACACCTGGTCGAAGCGGGCCTGCTTCGCCACGGCCCGCAGGGCGAGGGCCCCGGCCGTCAACAGGCCGATGATCACCGCGTACACCAGGTCGAGGGCCAGCGTCGCCGCTGCCGTCAGGACGAGGATCACGGCGTCGGACCGGGTGGCCCTGGCCATCGCCTTCAGCGAGCCGACCTCGACCATGCGGATCGCGGTGGCCAGCAGCACACCGGCCAGCGCCGCCAGCGGGATCCTCGACACCAGGGGCGCCGCCGCGAAGACGATCACCGCGAGGACGGCGGCGTGGGTCAGGGCGGCCAGCCGGGAGCGGGCACCCGTGCGCACATTGACGGCGGTGCGCGCGATGGCTCCGGTGGCCGGGACACCACCGAACAGCGGCGCGGCGATGTTGGCCAGACCCTGGCCGAGCAGCTCCCGGTCCGGGTCGTGCCGCTGCCCCACGGTCATGGCGTCGGCGGCGGCCGCTGACATCAGCGACTCCAGTGCGGCCAGCGCGGCCACCGCCACGGCCGGGGCGAGCAGCGAGCCGAGCGAGCCGGGGTCGAAGAAGGAGAGGGAAGGCAGCGGCAGTCCGGCGGGCAGGTCGCCGATCGGCTGGGCGTCCAGCCCTGCGGCCTGGGCCACGACCGTGGCGGCGATCACGGCGACGACGGAGAACGGCACGGTCGGCCGCCACCGCGCACCGGCCAGCATGAGCACGACCACACAGACCGCGAATCCCACGGCGGTCCAGTCCGGCGCCTTCACGAACCCCGCGACCGCGTGCCAGGTGACGACGAGCACCTTGTCGCCCTCTGGTTTGGGCACGCCCAGCGCGTTCGGCACCTGCTGGAGCCCGATCACTCCGGCGATGCCGAGCGTGAATCCCTCGATCACGGGAGCCGGCACGTACTGCATGTACCGCCCGGCCCTGAACGCGGCGAGGAGGACGAGCATCACGCCGGCCATCAGGCCCACCGTCAGAACGGCGGTCGGGCCGTACTGGCCGACGATCGGCACCAGGACCACGGTCATCGCCCCGGTCGGTCCCGAGACCTGGAGGTTCGATCCGCCGAACACGGCGGCCAGCGCGCCGGCGACCACCGCGGTCGCCAGGCCCGCCTCGGCCCCGAGCCCGGAGGACACCCCGAAGCCGAGGGCGAGCGGCAGCGCCACGATCGCCACGGTGAGCCCGGCGAGCAGGTCGCGGCGCGGATCACGCCGCATCTGGGTCAGGTCGGAGCGGGAGGGCAGCAAGGAGGTGATCCGTTGGTGGAGCGCAACCGGCACGATCCCTCAGCTTCCCCTCGCAGAGCCCCACCGGGCGAGCCACAGACAGACGCTGTGCCCCCGGCTACCTAGGGGCACAGCGAGTACAGCATCTAAGCAATTGCGAAATTTAGCAATCGTGAAATCCGGTATGCCCTGTTTGTGTGGCCAAGGGGGTGCTACGAGCTGATTGGGGCACGCCGGCCCCGGGCGACGGGAGCCGAGCCACCCAGGCAGGACACCGCCCCGTAGGCTTCTCCCGCCCACTTGGTTCCGGAGCAGGGGAGACCATGAACGCCGGCATACAGCGCGCCGCGATCGCCGCCGTACAGGTGCTCGGCCTCGCCGTCTGGTTCTCCATGTCGGCGGTGGTTCCCACACTGCGCGGGGAGTGGGGGCTCGACTCCGCCGACGCCGTATGGCTGACCGCGGCGGTCCAGCTCGGGTTCGTCACCGGCGCGCTCACGTCCGCCGCCCTCACCCTCGCCGACCGTCTCCCACCGCAGCGCCTTCTCGCCGGCGGCGCCGCCGCGGCCGCCGTGTGCACCGTGCTGCTGGCCGTGTCGGTCGACCGGCTCGCCACAGCCGTGCCACTGCGCTTCGTGACCGGTGTGTGCCTGGCCGGTGTGTATCCGGTCGGCATGAAACTCATGGCCTCCTGGGCGCCCGGCGCCGCACGCGGCAGGTCCATGGGCGTGCTCATCGCCGCCCTGACGCTCGGATCGACCCTTCCGCACCTCATCGCCGGTGTCGGGTCGCTGCCCTGGCGAGGCGTTCTCCTGGTCGCGTCGGCCGCCGGACTCCTGGCCTCCTGCATCGCGCTGGCCTTCATCCGCGTCGGCCCCCATGCCGCCCCGGCCGCGCCCGCCCGCAACCCCCGCTACGCGCTGACCATGTTCACCCAGCGCGGCCCCCGCTCGGCCAACCTCGGCTACTTCGGGCACATGTGGGAGCTCTACGCCCTGTGGACCTGGATCCCCGCATTTCTCGCCGCCACGGACAGCGCCGGTCGCCTTCCCGGGTCCGTCGAGGTCACCGTGTTCCTCACCATGGGGATCGGCGGCGTCGTCGGCTGTCTGCTCGGCGGCTGGGGCGCCGACCGCTACGGCCGCCCTCCCGCCGCCATCGCGGCCCTGCTCACCAGTGGTCTGTGCTGTCTGCTCTCACCGCTGCTCGTGCACTCCCCGCCGGTGCTCGTGGTCGTGTTCTGCGCCCTGTGGGGCGCCGCGGTGATCGCGGACTCCGGAGTGTTCTCCACCGCCCTCAGCGAGGTCGCCGACTCCCGCTACATCGGAACGGCCCTCACGGCCCAGACCGCGATCGGGTTCGCGCTCACGGTCGTCAGCATCCAGCTGACCCCGCTCCTCGCCGAGGCCGTCGGCTGGCGGTACGCGTTCCTCCTGCTGGGCCCCGGCCCGTTGGCCGGCGCCCTCGCCATGCGCGCCCTGAGAACTGGAACCGGTTCCGCTGAACGTGCAGGACGAGGGCGTACCGCTCTCCGGCGCTGACCGCTCCGTCCGGCCGGGGACCTGAGCACTCCGCGGACCTACTCCTCCAGGTTCAACGTCTGCACCGGGCGGCGGAATCCGCCCGTGCGGAGCGTGAGGATCCCCACGCCCAGCAGCGCCCAGATGACGCCCACCACCTTGGCCGGGGTGTCCAGGCTGACCCACAGGGCCGCGTTCACGACGAACCCGAGGGCCGGCAGCACCAGTTGCAGCACGGCGGCGACGGGTCCACGGGCCTCCGCCTGCCCGGCACGCCGGTCGCGCACCCAGAACCCGATCACCGCGAGGTTCACCGCGGCGAAGGCGACGTAGGCGCCGAAGTTGATCAGTGAGGCGGCGCTGCCGAGGTCCAGGAAGACGGCGGAGGCGGCGATGAGGCCCACGATGAGCACGTTGAGGGCGGGGACGCCGGTACGCGGGTCGACCCGCCCGAAGACCGCGCGCGGCAGCATGCCGTCGCGGCCCATGGCGAACAGCAGCCGCGCCGCACTCATCTGCTGGGTCAGACCGCATCCGAGGACCGCGGTGAGGTAGCCGCCCACGAACACCGCCTGGAACGCGGCACCGCCGATGTACTTGGCGATCTCCGGCGAGGCGCCCACGATGCTGCCCACGGCCGAGACGTCCGGGAAGAGCGTCTGCATGGCGTAGGTGATGGCCAGGAAGAACACCCCGGCGGCAGCCACGATGAGCAGGATGGCCCGCGGGATGTCCCGGCGCGGGTGCTCGGCCTCCTCGGAGAGGGTGGAGACGGCGTCGAAGCCCAGGAACGACAGGGCCAGCAGCGAGGCGCCGCTGAGCAGGGCGGGCAACGGCACCGAGGCCGGGTCCCAGCCGGTGCTCCCGAAGGACTGGCCATGGGTGCTGATGGCACGCACGGCGAACACCAGGAACGCGATGGCAACGCCGGCCTGGATGACCACGAGCGCCACGTTCACCTTGGCTGCCAGTCGCACGCCCACCAGGTTCAGCGCCGTGCAGACCACGACGGTGGAGAGCACCCACACCCACGCCGGGACGCCGGGCAGCACGGCGCCCATGTAGATCGCGGCCAGCAGGGCGTTGAGCATGGGCAGCAGGACGTAGTCCAGCGTGGCCGACCAGCCCACCAGGAAGCCCACGGGCGCCCCGAGCGACTTGCCGGCGTAGGTGTACACGGATCCGGCGGAGGTGATGCGGCGGGCCATCCGCGCGTAGCTGAGCGCCGTGAGGCCGACCGCGACCAGGACGGCCAGGTAGGCGAGCGGCACATGTCCGTCGGTCGCTTCGGAGACCAGACCGAAGGTGTCGAACACCGCCAGCGGCGCCATGAAGGCCAGGCCGAGGAAGACGATGTGGCGCAGCTTCAGGCTGCGGCGCAACTGTGCGCCGCCCGGGGCCTCCTCGGCCCGGTCGCCGTCGGCGGCGGTCGCGGCGTCCCGCGCGGTGCCGCGGTGTGCGGCGGACGAGGGGTTCGACGCGGTCCGTGTGGCGGTGCCCTCGGCGGCGCCCGGGGGAAGGCTGCTGTCAGACATGGGCGTGACCGCCTTCGGCGTGGGCGGAGCAGGAGGTGAGCGGACCGTAGTGGCCGGCGGTGGCGCGCGCGCCGGCGGCCTCGTGGACCACCTCGCCGCCCACCCAGGTGACCTCGGCCCGCTGCTGGAGCAGCGCCGCCGGGTCCGGTTCGAGCGCGTACAGGTCCTCGGACCAGGCGACGAGGTCGGCCTTGGCGCCCTCGCGGATGACACCGTACTCGTTCTCCCGGTGCCAGGCCCAGGCGCCCTCGGCGGTGTAGCCGCGCAGGGTGTCGTCGAGTCCCAGCCGCTCCGCGGGGGTCCAGGCGTCCATGCCGTCGAGCCCGGCCCGGGTCAGCGCCGAGTAGAACCCGATGAGCGGGTCCATCTCCCCCACCTGCCAGTCGCTGGAGAGGGCCACATGGGCGCCGGACGCCATGAGCGAGCGCAGCCGCCAGGCGCGGTCCCAGCGGGACTCGCCGACGTTCTCCATCCAGGTGCCTGCCACGAGGTCCGGGGAGCAGTGGCGCGGCTGCATGCAGGCGGTGACGCCCAGCCGGGCGAAGCGAGGCAGGTCCTCCGGGGCGAGGCACTCGACGTGCACGATCCCGTGGCGCCGGTCGCGTGTGCCGTTGGTGCGCGCGGCGTGCTCGATCGCGTCCAGGGCCAGGCGGATGCCCCCGTCGCCCGTCGCGTGGGTGTGGGTCTGGAAGCCGAGGCGGTCCAGTTCGGTGATGACCTGGGTGAGCTCGCCCAGTGGTGCGGAGGGGTGGCCGCGGTACCCGGGCCGGTTGGCGTAGTCCTCCAGCATCCAGGCGTTGTGGGGCTCGATCACGTCGTCGGCGTAGAGCTTGACGGGACCGAACGCGAGGCGGTCACCGCTCGGGGCGGCGTCCGCCGCCGCACGCAACCGCTGCCGGAACGCGCCGTCGGACCCCATCGGGTGGAAGAGTGCCGCGACGACGCGGGAGCTGAGGCGCCCCTCGTCCCGGGCGCGCTGGAACAGGTCGATCTCCGCGAGCGGGACCTGCGGTTCCACGACGGTGGTGATACCGGCGGCGGTGGCCATCTCCAGGCTGCCCAGCAGCTTCCGGTAGCGCCGCTCGGGCGAGTACATGGGGATGTCGCGCTGGAGGCCGGCCAGGCCCGCCGTCGTCATGGCGCTCGTGTAGAAGTCGGTGACCCATCCGGTGGCGCGGCCGTCGGCGTCCCGCTCCGGGCGGCCCCACGGGATGTCGCCGCCGTCGTCCAGGCGCAGCGCGCGGATCGCGGCGTCGTTGAGCCACACCGAGTGCTGGTCGTAGGTGGTGACGAAGACGGGGCGCGAGGTGAGGCCGGCCAGGTCGCGGGCGTGGGGGCGGCGGCCGTGGACCACCGAGTACACGGCGTTCTCGGCGCAGACCCAGGTCAGGTCGGGACGCGCGTCGGCGAGTTCGGAGATACGGCGGCGGACCTCGTCGAGGGTCTCCGCGCCCTCGAGGCTGACGGCGTCGGGGTCGAAGCCGAGCAGCAGGTGGTTGTGGCTGTCGACGATGCCCGGGGTGAGGAGGCCTCCGTCCAGGCGGCGGTGCTCGCGGGCCGCCGGGGCCTCCGCCTCGTCGCCCACGAACGCGATGCGCCCGCCGGTGATGCCGACGGCGCCGGCCCACGGGCGGGAAGCGTCGAACGTGCGCACACGGGCGCCGGTGATCAGGGTGTCCAGCATGGTCGTCCTTGGTTCTGAGCCGCGCCACGAACGCGCGGCGAAGGTGCGCCGAGACGGTGCGCGCATTTTTTGTCATCGGCGTCAAAGAATGGTTCGAGTCTCATGAGCGTCTCGGCTACTGTCAAGGGATGGCCCGCCGAAAAAACCAGGACGAACGCCGCGCCCACCTCATCCAGGCGGTCATCGACACGACCGCCGAGACCGGTCTCCGCTCTCTCTCGCTCGCGGACGTGGCGCGCAAGGCGGGGCTGACCCGAGGGGCCGTCCTGTACTACTACGACGACCTCGACGCGCTGCTGAGCGAGGCCTACCGCGCGGGCATGGAACGCTTCTGCGACCGACGGGACGCGTTGCAGGGCACGATCGAGGAACCGGCGCGACTCCTGGGGGAGACGATCCGCGCCGGACTCCCGACGGGCCCCGACGACGCGCTGATGCGCCTGCTGTACGAGTTCGACGTGCTGGCGGAGAGCTCCCCGCTGCACACCAAGCTGGTCGAGTCGATGTACGAGCGGCAACTGGCCACGTACCGGACCGTCCTCGAACTCGGCGCCGCGGCCGGGGCGTTCAACCTAGTCCTGGACACGCCGACGGCGGCCCTGAACCTGGTGGCGCTGGAGGACGCCTACGGACTGCACATCGTGGCCGGCAACGGCCAGATCAGCGTGGAACGGGCCGTCGAGGCGATGTTCGACGCGACGCGCGCGTTCGGCGCACCCGCCGCCTGACCACTTCCTTCCCTCTTCCGCACCGACTCGTCAGCGGGCCCTGACCGTCATCCGGCAGGTGGCGCCGGGCGGTTGAGGTCCTCCACGCCGGGTGCTCCGGTGACGGGGGTCAGGGTGCGCCGCAGAGCGTCCGCCAGACGGCCGGCCTGTTCCCGGGTGTACCAGGCGCGGGGCTGGACGAGGTCCAGACGGAGCGCCTTGTCGTGGCGGCTGACGAAAAGGGTCGGGACGGGGCCGGGCGGGATGGTGAGGACGTGCGCGCGCGTGGCGGTCAGACCGGCAGGCAGCGCGGGCGGATCGCAGGAGTGGGTGACATTGCTGACGGCCACCGTGACGGCCGCGGAGGCCAGCCGGTGCAGCATGTGCGCGGTGGCCAGGTACTCCAGTTCGGCGTGGCCGGCGTCCAGGGCCGTTTCGACTTGGCGGCCGATCTCCGCGGCGGTGGTGCCGAGTTCGGTTCCCGGGCCGACGGTGACCGTCGCCGAGGCGGTGGACGCGGCGAAGGCGAACTCGTCCGCCGTCAGTGGCGGATGAAGCCGTGACCGCAGGTCGACGGGGATCAGACAGGTCAGTTGTGCATGGTCGTCCTGGGCGGCCTCGGGGGACAGCAGGTCGCGGACAGCGGTCGTCGCGACGGCGCAGAGCAGGCTGTTGGCGCTCGCGCCGCGTCGGCGCGCCTCGCGTGCCAGTGCTTCGGTCTGCCGGGCGGAGAGGGTGAACCGGTGGCGGTGGGCTCCGTCGGCCGGACCCGGTCTGCCGTCGTGTGCGGCGCGCGGCACGAGGGCGGCGGGCTGCGACGCGTCCAGCCGTGCCGACCAGCGGGCGGCGTAGGCGGCGACGTCGGCCGGGCTGTGCCGGGCGAGCAGGCGCCCCTCCACGGACGGAGGGAGCCCGGCGGATTCGGCGGGTGATGCTTCGGCGATGCCCGCGGCCAGTTCCCGGTGGATCCGCCACAACCGCCGGTGCAGCGCCAGCACACAGGCGGCGTCGCTGACGGCATGCCAGGCCAGCAGCGTCAGCGTGTGCTCACGGAGGCCGTCGCGATGAAGAACGGCGCGCAGCACCTGGTCGCCCGGCCGGAGGAAAGGAGCGTCGTGCGGGGCCCAGCCGTCCGATGCGAAACTCAGGTCGACCGGCGGATCAGCAGGGTCGCGCCGTAGGACGAGGCCGTCGGGTCCCTCGACGATGCGGGCCGACAGAACCGGCGTCCGCCGAGCCAGCTCCCGGACGGCCGCGCGCAGCAACCCGGTGTCCAGACCCCCGTGGAGAGTCCAGCCGACGACGGTGGGACTGCCGGTGGCGGCCATCGCCGCCTCGCTGGGCGCCAGCGCACGTTGCACGGTCAACTCCACCCCTCCGTGGGCTCGTTGGCGCATCAGGCCGGTCTCGCTCAGGCCGTGGCAGCACAGTCGACCACGGGCCACGCGCGGGCAGGAGGGGGCACGCCCCGCGCACAGGTGCGCACCGCGGTGGGAGCCACTCTGGTCCGTGCGGGGCGTGGTGTGCCGCCTTCGGAGCAAGTGCGGACCCTCGCAGGTCACCGTCCCAGCGACGGGCACGACGACATGGCCGTCCCCGCGCCGCGCACCCCACCGTCCGCATGACCCCGGCGCTCCGGGCCCGGGTGCCGGGTCAGCGCGGCGTGGAGTGGACTCCCGGCGCGCTGCCGGTCGACTCCCTGATCTCGAGCCGGGTCGGCAGCACCAACGGCCGCCCCGCGGCTTCGTCCGGCCCGTCCATCGCCTTGCGCAGCTCCCGCGCACCCAGGCTGCCCAGCTCGAACGAGGGGAGTCTCACCGTGGTCAGCGACGGCTGCACGATCCGGGACATCGGCTGGTCGTCGGCGCCCGCCACGGACACCTCCGCCGGCACCCCCACCCCGAGGTCGCGCAGCGCCGCCATCGCGCCGAACGCCTGGAGGTCGGAGCCGCACACCAGCGCCGTCACCCCGGCAGCGCGCCAGGAGGGCCAGTTGCCGGCCACGCTGTCGTACGCCGCCGTCACGTCGATGGGGGAGCGCGCCACCACGACGCCCACCTCCTCCGACGTCTTCCGCGCCTCGGCGGTGAACGCCTTGCGGCGCGCCTCCAGGGTCCGGGTCCGGGTGTCGATGTCGAGGTAGGCGAAGCTCCGGTGACCGAGATCCGTCAGATGACGGGCGAGTTCCCTGGCGCTGCCCGCGACGTCCAGATTGACGCGCGGCAGGTCCTTCTGCCGCCCCGGGGAGTCGAGGATCACCACCGGGCACGACGGGTTCAGCGACGTCACCAGGTCGCTCTCGACCGTGGAGATGATCAGGCCGTCCACGCCCAGGTCGAGCAGCCGCCGGACGCTCTCCTGGCTGACCGTCTGGCCCAGGGCGGTGACCACGGTGAGGACCTGGTACTCCGGGCTCAGCTCGCTGAGCAGGCCCATCTGCACACTGCTGAAGAAGGGGGTCGCGACATCGGGAGCGACGTAGCCGACGATGCCGGTCCGGCCCGTGGCGAGGCTGCGGCCACGGCGGTCGATGCGGTAACCGAGCCGCTGCGCCGCCGCGTGGACCCTGTCGCGGGTGGCCTGGTTCGCCCGCCCGGAGTCCTTCCCGTTCAGGACCAGCGACACGATGGAGACCGACACCCCCGCCTCGGCGGCGACATCGGCGCCCGTAACCCGGCGGCGTGCCACGAGTGCCACTCCCTTCCCGCCGGAGGCCGGCGACCAGCCCCTGCGAGCACCACGGCCCGGTCCGACCGGGCCCGTAGGCGTCGATGATACGTTCCGCGGTCCAGGGTCGCGGCGGCCGGTGATCGTTACCGGCCACGCCCCGGACGGGACCGGCGGCGGCCGTGACCGGCCGCCGCCAGGCGGACGCGCGCACCAGGACCGGGGTCAGTCCACGATCCGCAGGGCCCGCTCCGGGCAGGCCTCGACGGAGTTGCGGGCCTCCTCGAGCAGCTCGGCCGGGATCTCGTCGACCAGGGCGACGGCGATGCCGTCCTCCCGGAGGTCGTAGATCTTCGGCCAGCCGAAGTAGCACAGACCGTGGCCCTTGCAGAGGGCTTCGTCGACCTGCAGGCGTGGCATGGGTTTCCTCCTACTGACTGCTGACGTGCTGTCGGGATACGGGCCGGGGCTCAGCGAGCGGACACGCGGACCGACTCCATGCCCCAGATGACGAAGGCGGAGTTGCGGCGCGGCTCCTCGACGAGGCCGAGACCGGGGCACAGGTCCCGGATCGAGGTGAAGGTCTCCTCCAGCTCGATCCGGGCCAGCGGCGCGCCCAGGCAGGCGTGCACGCCGCCGCCGAAGTTGACGTGGCGGGAGGCGTTCACCCGGCCGACGTCCAGCACTTCGGGGTCGGCGAACAGACGCGGGTCCCGGTTCGCCGCGCCGTACAGCATCGCGATCTTCGAGCCGAAGGGGATCTTTTGGCCGCCGATCTCGACGTCGTCGGCCAGCACCCAGCGCTCGAAGAGCTGGAGCGGGGGATCCCAGCGGATGACCTCCTCCACCGCCTGGCGCGGGGCCACTTCCCCGGAGGTCACCCGCGCCCACTGGCCGGGGTGGCGCAGCAGGGCGGTCATGCCGTTGCCGGTGGTGTTGACCGTGGCCTCGTGGCCGGCGTTCAGCAGGACGATCACCGTGGACACGATCTCGTCGTCGGTGAGCTTCCCGCCCTCCTCCGTCTCGGCCTCGACCAGGGCGCTCACCAGGTCGTCGGCGGGCTGCCGGCGGCGCTGCGCGATCAGCTCGCGGACGCAGGCGATGAAGGCCGCGGCCGAGTCGTTGGCCCGCTGGGCCTGCTCCTCGATGGTGTCGAGTTCGTACATCTTCACCATCGCGTGCGCCCAGTCCAGGAACAGTGGCGCGTGCTCCTGGTCGGCGCCGAGCAGCTCGCAGACGATCGACACCGAGTACGGCATCGCGTAGTCGTGCAGCAGGTCGAACTCGCCCTGCTCGACGAGGCTCGAGAGCAGCTTCCGGGAGCGGGCGCGGACCGCGTCGCGCATCTGCGTCACCCGGCGCGGGGTGAAGGCGGAGGACACCAGCGAACGGATCCGGGTGTGGTCCGGCTGTTCCAGGTCGAGCAGGCTCCACCGCTCGGCCTGCCAGAAGTCGGCCCACCGGGCGTCGCGCGGCGCGACCCCCATCTCCTCGGGGGTGTACTTGTGGCTGAAGTTCCGGGTGAGGCGGGCGTCCCGCTGGCACGCGAACACGTCCTCGTGGCGGGTCACGAGCCAGAGCCCCAGCGACTCCGCCCTCACGACGGGGGTGTTCTCCCGCAGGTGGCTGAGAACCGGGTAGGGGTCCTTCAGGAACTCCGGGTCGGTCGGATCGAAAATCTGCGCGTCCTGCCGCGAACTGCCCATGGCTCTTCCTTTCAACGTCAACGCTTGCCGGTGCGGCGGTCAGCCGGTGCACCGGATCACGGCTCCTCGGACCGCCTGCCGGCGGGTCCGTTCAGCCGATGGGCGGCCCCAGCCGCTCGCACTCCTCAGCGATCCTTCTGCGCGAGAGCATCGCGTCCCTCGGACGGTTGACCGTCGTCGCGCCGGTCAGCCGGTCGCCGAGCCGGTGTGTGACGAACAGGGCGCCGTCGCCGTCGTGTTCCACCTCGCTGTGTCCGCCCGCGAGGATGCGGCCGACGTGCTGGATCTTCATGTCGAGCTGGTCGGACCAGAAGTACGGCACATGCACGAACGGGGTACGGGCCGCGTCCTCGCCCCGCAGTTCGCCCAGGAGGTTCGCGGCCGCCGCCGCACCCTGCTCGCGGGCGGTGCTCCAGTGCTCGACGCGCATCCGGGCGCCGAAGGCGGGGTTGTGCCAGCGTGCCGCGTCACCGGCTGCGTAGACCAGGTCCGCCGAGGTGCGGCAGTAGGCGTCGGCCTCAATGCCGTCGCCCAGGTCCAGGCCCGATCCGGCCAGCCACGCGGTGGCCGGGCGCACCCCCACACCGGCGACGACGATGTCCGCCTCGATCGCCCGGCCGTCGTCCAGGACGACGGTGGAGACCCGCCCGTCACCGCGGACCTCCGCCACCGAACGCGACGTCAGCAGGGTGACCCCGCTGTCCCGGTGCGCGGCACACACCCGTTCGGCGACGACCTCGCCGACCGCAGGGGCGAGCGGCAGCGGAAGCAGCTCGACGACGGTGACGTCGAGCCCCAGCCGGACGGCGGTCGCAGCCACCTCCAGGCCGATGAAGCCGGCGCCGACGAGCACGATCGACCGGGCGGTCTGCAGCGATCCGCGCAGTACGAGGGCGTCCTCCAGGGTGCGCAGCCGGCGCACCCTGGACTGCTCGCCGGGGAAGGGCAGAGGCCTGGACTCCGTTCCCGGGGCCAGGACGATCCCGGACGCCCGCAGCTCGGATCCGTCGCTCAGCCGCAGTACCCGCTCCCCGGGCTCCAGCCCGGTCACCGACGCGCCCAGCGAGAGGGTGACCCCCAGCCGGGACCAGTGCGCGGTCGACTGGAACTGCAGCGCGGGGAGGTCGAGCCCGCCCTGGAGGACCTGCTTGGACAGCGGCGGCCGGTCGTAGGGGAGGTGCGCCTCCGCCTCGATCAGCCGGATCTCCCCGTCATGGCCCCTGGCCCGCAGCGCCTGCGCGGCCGAGGTACCGGCGACGGAACCGCCCACGACGCATATGCCCGACCGATCGCCCACGTCTTGCTCCAACTCGCCGGCCGACAGGCGCTCGACCGGTATCCCGTGATCCGTTCGGCAGCACTGAAAAGGCTTCTGAAAAGTGCGTGGGGCAGGGCCGGAGAAGCGTCCCGACTCATGCCCCCATCGGGAACCTACGTCCCGGCGGCGCATTTAGTCAATCGTTTGACTTGCGTCTGCCGGGCGGTGCGGGGTTGCGCGGCCCCTGGTGGTGCCCTGACGCTAGTCGCCCCGGGGTCGTGGCAGGCCGTGCGGGTGCGGGGGCGGCGAGGGTGAGCCTCGGATGCGCGGCCATTTGGTATACTATTGACACTCCGTGTCCCTCCCCGTCCGAGTGCCGACGTGCGCAGCACCAACCGTTACGGCGGCACCGCCCTGATCCCCGCCAGCGAACGGCGTACGCGGCCCGGCTGAGCGGGGCGGGACCGCGGTGGCGGCCGCTTCCTGTGCAGTACGCCGACTACACGCTGTGGCAGCGTGACACCCTCGGCGACGACCGGGACCCGTACAGCACCATGGCCCGGCAGATCGCCTTCTGGCGGCGCGGCTACCAGCAGATCGTCAAGGAGATCGACCGGGCGTCCTGACAAGACCGGGGGAGGCGGAGTGAACGGCAGTGCGAACGGCCTACCATCTACGGAATGTTGAAGCAACAAGGTGACGGTGCCGCCTGCCGGGAAGCGGTCCCGGTGTGGCGCGTGCCGGGAATGCGGCCTCTGCTGGCCTCGACCGCGCTGGGCTTCGCCGGCCTGTCGTTGCTGATGCCGGTCGCCCCTCTGTGGGCGCTCGAGGGCGGCGCGGACGAACTGGGCGCGGGCCTGGTCAACACCGTGCTGATGCTCTTCACGGTGATCGCCCAGCTACTGGTCGGCCGGATCCTCGGGCGTCTTGGCTGGCAGAGGTCACTGACCCTCGGCTCGTGCCTGCTCGGACTTCCCGCCCTGGGGCACCTGGCCACCAGCCAGGCCGCGGCCGTCATGGCCCTCGCGGCCGTGCGGGGCCTCGGCTTCGGGATCCTCACCGTGTGCGGTGCGACCGGGGTGGCCGCGCTCGTCGAACCCGCCCGCCGCGGCCGGGCGGTCGGCGCCTACGGGCTCGCCATCGCGGCCCCGCAGTGCCTGCTCATCCCCGTCGCGCCCTGGCTGGCCGAGAGCGTCGGATTCTGGCTGGTGTTCACCTGCGCGGCCGTGCCCCTGCTCGCCGTCCCGCTGGCACCGCGGGTGGCACGCGCCCTGCACGACAGCGGCGACGTGTCCGCCGCACCGGCCGAAGCACGGGACACGAACCGACTGCGCCGTGTCCTGATAGGTCTGATCGCCGCGCTGCTCGTCATCACCGCGGCCGGTGGCGCCATCCTCACCTTCACCCCCCGCCTGCTGTCCGACCAGGTCGCCGTCTACCTCGCGCTCTTGGCCTTCACCGCGACGGCGGCGCTGTGCCGGTGGGGATTCGGACACGTCGCGGACCGCAGGGGCGCCGCCCCGGCGATCGCCCCGCTGCTGTTCGCCGGCGCCGCCGGGCTCGCCGTGATCGGCGCGGGCGCGGTGGACGGTGCCGGGGCGGCCGGGTCCGTTCTGGTCGTGACCGGGATGCTCGTCGTGGGCGTCGCCTACGGCGGCCTGCAGAACCTGACCCTGGTGCAGGCCTTCGCCGCCGCCGGCGAGCGGGTGCGCTCCTCCGTCAGCGTCGCCTGGAACGTCGGCTTCGACGCGGGCACCGGGCTCGGCGCCTTCGCCGCCGGCGCGGTCGTCACCGTGAGTTCCTACACGGTCGCGTACGCGACTCTCGCGACCGCAACCGCCCTTGTGGGCGCCTGCTGGGCGGGCGCGCGGTGGCGCAACCGCGCGGCGGCGGGGTGAACGGCGCCGCGAACTCTTCGAGGGGCCTCACGTAGCGGGGCCGATGGCACGCCAGCCGCACGATGTAGGGCGCCATAGGTCGCGTGCTCCGCTCATGCGGCGGGGAACGAACGGGGCCGCGCGCCCACCCTCACGCGGTGGGACCCTGGGGCCGCGCGCCGACCCTCACCCGGTGGGGATCCCGGTCCGGGGTGGTGCCCGGCCTCGGGTGGCGGGACCCCCAGTTCGTGCGTGTGCCCGGCCTCGTGGGGCGGGACGACCCGGGGCCCGCCAGCACGGCCGTCGCGGCGGCCGCCAGCACCAGCGCGGCCAGGGGGACCCAGATCGCCGTGGTGAACCCGTGCACGGCAGCGGCCCGCGTGCCGCCGTGGAACGCCGCGGCGGCACTGGCGGCCACGGTGTTGAAGGCGGCCGAGCCGATGGAACCACCCACCTGCTGGGCGGAGTTGACCGACGCCGAGGCGATCCCCGAGTCCTGGGCCGGCACGTTGGCGGTGGCGCTGGTCATGATGGCCAGGAAGCTGCCACCGTTGCCGACGCTGAACGTGACCAGCGCGGGAGGACGTTCGCGGCGTAACTGGAGTCCGGCGTCAGCAGCGTGAACTGGAACAGTCCGCAGGCGGCGAGGGACAGGCCCACCGTCATCATGACGCGGGGGCCGAGCCTGGGCAGCAGGCGCGTGCCGAGCTGGGTCGCGGTCGCGGTCGTGACGACGCTGATGGGCAGGAAGCCCAGGCCGCTCGCCACGGCGGACCAGCCCAGCACGGTCTGCAGGTAGTAGGTGAGGAACAGGGCGACGGACAGTTGCCCCATCATCAGGGCCCCACCGGCCAGCAGCGCGGCGACGCGGCGGCGGTCGCGCAGGAGCCGCGGCGGCAGGAGCGGGGCGGCGGTACGGGTCTGCCACCAGGCGAACGCCGCAAGCAGCGCCATCCCTCCGACCAGCGCCCCGAGTACGAACGGCGAGGTCCAGCCCAGCGCCTCGGCCCGGCTGCAGCCGTACACCACGGTCGTCAGACCGCCACAGCCCAGCACGGCCCCGGCGACGTCGACGCGCCCGGACGGGCGCCGCGCGCGGTCGTGCGGTGTCCAGATGCTGCCGAGCAGTGCCAGAAGGGCGATGGGCACGTTGACCAGCAGGCACCAGCGCCAGCCCGCCCACTGGGTGAGCAGCCCGCCGAGCACCACTCCGAGGGAGCCGCCGGCGCCGCCGAGAGCACCGAAGACGGCGATGGCCTTACGACGCTCACGCGGGTCGGTGAACGTGGTGGCGACCAGGGCGAGCGCCGAGGCGGCGAGCAGGGCCGCGAAGGCGCCCTGCACGGCCCGGGCGGCGAACAGGACCTGAGTGGTGGGCGCGACGCCTCCGGCGGCCGAGGCCACCGCGAAGCCCAGCAGCCCCGACACGAACACCCGCTTGTGCCCCGCGTGGTCCGCGACACGCCCGGCGAGCAGCAGCAGCCCACCGAACGCCACGGTGTACGAGGTGACCACCCACGGCCGATCCCCGTCCGACATCCCCAACTGCGTCTGCATGGACGGCAGCGCCACATTCACGATGGTGCTGTCGAGCAGAATCATCAACTGCGCCAGCCCGAGAACGCACAGCGCCCACCAGCGCCGGGAGTCGGGTAGCTGCGACTGGCAGACGGGGGTCGAGGTCGGTGCGGCGGCATGCATACTTTTCTGTATACCAAAAATGCAGGGCAGGGCGGATACTCTGACCACCGTCAACGGCGGAGCAGGACAACAAGGGCGGGACGCGGCACGGTGGTGAATGGCATACATCCGCCGGGTGACGCCCCTGCCGGATCGGCCCCGGCGTCTTCTAGCGCGTGACGAACGGCTTCCTGATCCCGAGCACCACCCTGGGCTCGGCGCCGGTCGACGACGTGAACCAGATGGCCAACCTGCGCTACCCGTCGAGCCTCTACCTCGCCCAGTTCTCCGTGAACGACAACTACCTGGCGTACTCGACGTACACCATCTGGGGCTCCCTCGGCTCCTGGGACGGCCCCACCAAGGTGAAGGTCGCCAAGGCCTCCGACGTGCTGGCCGGCGTGAACGACTTCAGCCGCGTCTCCTGCTCCTCCGGCTCGCAGCTGGCCCCGTCCCTCGGTGACGGCCGGCGCGTCGTCTGGCTCGACACCACCGCCGCCTCGACGGACGTCGTGACCCGCAAGACGTTCGCCAACACCTGCGCCTAGTCCCGACGGCAGTCCGGCACCGAGGGCGGCCACCGGTTCGACCGGTGGCCGCCCTTGTCGTGCCCGTCGAGCGGCTGGGGAGGCACTTGACCACGGCCGCGCCGGCCCGCGCGTGCGGGCCGGCCGAGGACGACTCCGGCCAGGACGAGAGCCAGCCCGCACTGTTGCTGGACCGTCAGCGCTTCTCTGGCGACCACTGTGCCGAGCAGCACGCCCGTGACGGGGTTGAGGAGTCCGACCAGTCCTACGGTCCCCGCGGGCAGGTGCCGCAACCCGGTGAACCAGGCGGTGAAGGCCAGAGCGGTCGCGACCAGGGCGACGTAGCCGAACGCGAGGAGCGCCGGTGCGCGGAGCGCGGGCGGAGGACCCTCCGCCACCGCGGCGACCGGCAGCAGGAACAGACCTCCGGCGGTGAGCTGCCAGGCGGTCGAGGCGAGCACGTCGGCACCCGCGCTCCACCGCTTGGCCAGGATGTGGCCGAAGGACGACACCAGCATGGCCCCGGCCGAGGCGAGGACTCCGGGCACGCTCACCCCTCCCACCCCCGTGAGCAGCATGAGACAGACCCCGCCGAGCCCTGTCGCGGCGCCGGCCAGGTGCGAGATGCCGGGCCGTTCGGACACCAGGGCCCAGGCGATGAGCATCATCGCCAGCGGGGACACCGCCATGACGGTCGAGGCGACGCTCGTGGGCAGCAACTGGGAGGCGGCATAGACGAGTACGAAGAACACGCTCACGTTGAGCAGTCCGAGCACGGCGGACCGCCACCACCAGGCGCCGCGTGGCCGCTGCCGGCACAGGGCCAGCAGGACCAGGCCTGCGGGCAGCGCCCGCAGGGCGGCCCCGAAGAGCGGGCGGTTCGCCGGCAGGAACTCGTGGGTGACGAAGTAGTTGGTCCCCCAGGCCACCGGCGCGACCGCGGTGAGAACCACCCGGCGAAGATTAGTTTCCATGGAAGGCAATATAGCTTCCATGGAAGTTACTATGGGTCCATGGACGATCCGCAACCGCTGGACCACGTAGCCCGCATCCAGGCCGACTGGCGCCGCGAACGGCCCGACGTCGACATCACCCCGCAGGGAGTGATCGGCCGGCTGCACCGCCTGGCCGGCCGGCTCACCGAGGAGCTGTGCCTCGTCTACGGCCGCTACGGTCTCGGCGAGGGGGAGTTCGACGTCCTGTGCGCACTGCGCCGCGCCGGTGAGCCCTACGAAAGGGCGCCCGGTGAGCTCGCCGCGTACACCATGGTCACCACTGGTGCGGTCACCAAGAGAGTCGACCGTCTGGAGCAGGCCGGACTCGTCACCCGCCGCCGTTCCGCCGACGACCAGCGCGGCCGGATCGTCGCCCTCACCCGGCCCGGACGCGAACTGATCGACCGCGCGTTCACCGACCACATGCGCAACGAACGCCGACTGCTGGATCTGCTGACGCCCACCGAGGCCGGGGCACTCGAAACGCTGCTCGCCACCTGGCTCTCCCGCATGGACGATCCGCGCCCTTCCGGCGGCGCATGACCCGCCGCCGCCCCCGGCCGGCCGTGTCAGGCGGTGGACGGGGTCTTCGAGGCCCTGATGGACCCGACCGCCGCCGACATTCCCGGCGGCGCCCTCTACTACCTGTGCGGCCCCTTGTCCTTCATGCAGGCCGTACGGAGCCGGCTGATCGAGCACGGCGTCGCCCCGCACGACATCCAGTACGAGGTCTTCGGCCCCGATCCGTGGCAGGCCGACGTGGACTGAGGGAGCCGGACGCGGCCCCGGGGTGGCGGCCGGGCGGAACGTACGTGCCGGCCGCCCTGCGCATGTCCGCCACCTGGCCGCGTTTGCCATTAACCGTCGCGTGCAATTATTGTCGAACGCATGTAAGGCGCTTGCGCACTCTAGCTTTGCACGTCAAAGGACCCTCGTCATGCCGCTCGCACTGCTGGCCCTCGCCATCGGGGCCTTCGGAATCGGCACCACGGAATTCGTGATCATGGGGCTGCTGCCCCAGGTCGGCGCGGACCTCGGCGTGTCCGTGCCGACGGCCGGCTTCCTGGTCACCGGCTACGCCCTCGGCGTGATGATCGGCGCGCCGATCATGACCGTCCTCGGCACCAGGATCTCCCGCAGGAACATGCTCATGCTGCTCATGGGCCTGTTCATCCTCGGCAACGTCATCTCCGCCCTCGCCCCGGTCTTCGCCGTCATGCTGATCGGCCGCGTGGTGGCCTCCCTGGCCCACGGCGCCTTCTTCGGCATCGGCTCCGTCGTCGCCGCCGAACTGGTGGCGCCCGAGAAGAAGGCCGGCGCGATCTCGATGATGTTCACCGGGCTGACCGTGGCCAACGTCGTCGGCGTGCCGCTGGGCACGTACGTGGGCCAGCACGCCGGCTGGCGCGTGACCTTCCTGCTCGTCGCCGCCCTCGGCGTGCTCGGCCTGGCCGGTGTCGCCAAGCTCGTACCCGACCTGCCCAAGCCGGAGGGTGTGCGGCTGCGCCACGAGGTCGCCGCCTTCAGGAACACCCAGGTCATCCTGGCCATGGCGATGACGGTTCTCGGCTTCGGGGGAGTGTTCGCCGCGATCACCTACATCGCGCCGATCACGACCGAGGTCGGCGGCTTCGCCGAATCCTCCGTCACCTGGCTGATGGTGGTCTTCGGTCTCGGCATGGTGGCGGGCAACCTCGCCGGCGGCCGTTTCGCGGACCGCAAGCTCATGCCCATGCTCTGCACCGCCCTGGGCGGTCTGGCGCTGGTCCTGCTGCTGTTCACCTTCCTGGCCTCGGGCAAGGCCGCGTCCGTCGTGGCCGTCTTCCTCATCGGCGCTCTCGGCTTCGCCACCGTCCCGCCGCTGCAGAAGCGCGTCCTGGACCACGCCCACGGCGCGCCGACACTCGCCTCGGCGGCCAACATCGGCGCCTTCAACCTGGGCAACGCCCTGTCCGCGTGGCTCGGCGGCCTGGTGATCTCCGCCGGCCTCGGCTACACCGCGCCCAACGCGGTAGGGGCCGTGCTGGCCGCCGCCGCTCTGGTGCTGGCCGTCGTCTCGCACCGGCTCGAACTGCGGCCCACCCGCACCGTCACGGGCTCCGGCCCGGCGCACCCCGACCCCGCGGCGGCCCCCGCCCCCGGCGCCCCCGCCGCGGCTGGAGCCGTCCGCTCCTGACACCCCGCACCCAGCAGTACAGAAGAACCCAGCAGTACCGAAGAAAGGAACCCTGATGTCCTCCGTGCCGAACGTGACGCTCAACAACGGTGTGGCCATGCCGCAGTTGGGCTTCGGTGTCTTCCAGGTCCCCGACGAGGAGACCACCGCAGCGGTCACCAGCGCCCTGGAGGCCGGCTACCGCAGCATCGACACCGCCGCGGTCTACGGCAACGAGCGCGGTGTCGGCCGGGCCCTGGCCGCCTCCGGCCTGCCCCGTGAGGAGCTGTTCGTCACGACCAAGGTGTGGAACGACGACCAGGGTCACGACCGGACCCTGGCCGCGTTCGACGCCTCCCTGGAGAAGCTGGGCCTCGACCACGTCGACCTGTACCTCGTCCACTGGCCCACTCCGGCCCGCGACCTGTACGTGGAGACCTACAAGGCGCTGGAGAAGATCCTCGCCGAGGGGCGGGCCCGCGCCATCGGAGTCTCGAACTTCCAGGTCCCCCACCTGCGGCGGCTCATGGAGCACACCGGCATCACCCCGGCGGTCAACCAGGTGGAGCTGCACCCGGGCCTCCAGCAGACCGCGCTGCGCGCCTTCCACGCCGAGCACGGGATCGCCACCGAGGCCTGGAGCCCCCTGGCCCAGGGCGCCGTCCTCGGGGACGAGGCGATCGTGCGAGCCGCCGAGGCGTACGGCGTGGCCCCGGCACAGGTCGTGCTGCGCTGGCACCTGCAGACCGGCAACATCGTGATCCCCAAGTCCGTCACGCCCGAGCGCATCCGGCAGAACCTGGACGTCTTCGGCTTCGAGCTCACCGACGCCGACATGGCCGCTCTCACGGACCTCGACCGCGGTCTGCGCACCGGCCCGGACCCCGACACCCTCAACTGACCGAGACGTTCCCGGAGTACCCGTCCGCCGCGGACGGGTACTCCGGGGACGTCGGCACCGCACCAGCAGCTCCACAGCCTCAAGAACGAGGGGAACGCCTCATGCAGATCGATCTCTCCGGCCGCACTGCTCTGGTCACCGGTTCCACCCAGGGCATCGGTCACGCCATCGCCACCGGCCTCGCCCGGGCGGGCGCCCGCGTCGTCGTCAACGGCCGCGGCGAGGAGCGCGTCGCCGAAGCCGTCCGCACCGTACGCGCCGCCTCCGGCAGCGACGACGTCACCGGCGCCGCGGGAGACCTGGCGACGCAGGAGGGCACCGCCGCGGTGCTGGCGGCCGTGCCCTCGGTCGACATCCTCGTCAACAATCTCGGCATCTTCGGCTCCGCCGCCCCGCTGGAGATCGACGACGCCGAGTGGCGCCGCTACTTCGAGGTCAACGTCCTCTCCGCCGTCCGGCTCATCCGCGCCTGCCTGCCCGGCATGAAGGAACGGGGCTGGGGGCGCGTGCTCAACCTCGCCAGCGACTCGGCCGTGGTCATCCCCGCCGAGATGATCCACTACGGCATGACGAAGACCTCGCTGCTCGCCGTCAGCCGCGGGTTCGCCAAGGACGCCGCCGGCACCGGCGTCACCGTCAACTCCGTCATCGCCGGACCGACCCACACCGGCGGCGTCGAGGGGTTCGTCCGCGAACTCGTCGGCGACGAGCTGCCCTGGGACGAGGCACAGCGCGAGTTCATGGTCAAGTACCGTCCCCAGTCGCTGCTGCAGCGCCTCATCGAGCCCGAGGAGATCGCCAACATGGTCGTCTACCTCGCCTCGCCCTGTGCCTCCGCCACCACGGGTGGCGCCGTGCGCGTCGACGGTGGCTACGTCGACTCCATCCTGCCCTGATCCCGGCGTGCGCGAGGGCGGCCCCGCACACATGCTCCCGCTTGCGGTTCCGGCCGCTGAGCGCAGGCTGAGAGATGTGCGGGGGCCGACAACCCCGGATCATCGAGGAGAGGCGCATGGCGACAGCGACGGCGCGGGAACCGGTGGAACGTTTCCGTCAGCTCAGCGACGGCGACGCGGAAATCCAGGCGCACGGGAAGTACTTCTCGTGCAGCTACCTGCTCGACATGGAGAAGCATTCCTTTCTCGTCCGCGTGCACCGGGGGCGCATCGAGGAACTGATCGTCGACCCGGAGCCGCTGACGGCCTACGACTTCGCGATCCGCGCGACGGCCGAGACCTGGCAGGGGTTCTGCCGGCCCACACCCCCGCCCATGTACCACGGAATCTGGGCGGCCACCTTCCGCCGGGGCATGCGCCTCGAGGGGGATCTGCTGGTCCTCATGCAGAACCTGCGCTGCCTGACCCGGCAGCTGGAACTGCTGCGCGAAACCGGCCCGCTGGGCTGACGATCACCCCGCGAAAGGGAATCCGATGAGCACCAATTCCCGTATCTCCCCGGTCACCGGCCACTACGTCACCATCGACGTCGAGGGCCTCGAGTACAAGGTGTTCTACCTGGAGAACGGCGAGGGCACGCCGCTCGTCTGCCAGCACACCGCCGGCTGCCACAACCACCAGTGGCGCGATCTCCTGGAGGACGAGGAGATCACCGGCGATCACCGCGTCATCGCCTACGATCTGGCCCGCCACGGAAAGTCCGACCCGCCGCGGAACACGGACTGGTGGAAGGAGGAGTACAAGCTCACCGCCGATCACTACGTGGCGTTCATCACCGCGTTCTGCGACGCCCTCGGCCTCGATGACCCGATCTTCATGGGCTCCTCCTTCGGCGGCAACGTCGCCCTGCAACTGGCGCTGCGCCACCCGGACCGCTTCAAGGCCGTCATCCCGGTCGAGGGCGCCGACTACTCGCCCGGCTTCTACCTGGACTGGTGGCAGCACCCGCACGCCAACGCGGCCCAGGTGTGCGCCAGCGGCGTATGGGACCTCATGGCGCCGCAGTCACCGGAGCGGGACCGCTGGGCCACGTGGTTCTACTACACCCAGGGGGCCGAGTCGTTCAAGGGCGACCTGTACTTCTACTCGGTCGACCACGATCTGCGCGACCGCCTCGGCGACATCGACGGCGACGCCTGCCCGGTGATCATGCTCACCGGCGAATACGACTACCTCACCACCCCCGAGGACGGCGAGCGCACCGCCAAGCAGATCCGGGGCGCGGAGTTCATCGAGATGAAGGACATCGGCCACTTCCCGATGAGCGAGAACTACCCGCGGTTCGCGCCGTACCTCAAGCGCGCACTGCAGCGCATCGAGGAACGGACCAGCCTGCCCGGGTGAGCCTGCCGCGTCGTCAACGCAGCGGGTCGTAGGGCGTCAGATCGATCCCCGGATCGGCGCGGCGGGCCAGCCGCGCCGCGACCGAACCCGCGTAGGGGCCCATCGTCAGACCGGACGCCCCCAGGCCGTTGGCCACGATCAGGCCGCTGACCTGCGGGACCGTCCCGAGCAGCGGCCGGATGTCGGGGCCCACCGGGCGGAACCCGACGCGGGTCTCCACATGGGTGGCACCGGCCAGTCCAGGGGCCACCGACAGTGCCTCGCCGAGCACCTCCGCCATCCCGGCGGCGGTCACCCGGTGCTCAAAACCGGCGTCGTCCTCGCGGGTCGCGCCGACCACGATCCGGGAGTCGTCGAAGGCCAGGAGGTAGTGCCGCGACCGCGGCAGCACGACCGGCCAGTTCGCGGTCTCCACGCCCGGCAGGCGCAGATGCATGATCTGACCGCGCTGCGGGGCCACCCGCACCCGGACGCCGATCGGTTCCAGCAGGTGCGGCGACCAGGCGCCGGCCGCCGCGATCACCGCGTCCGCGCCGACGAACTCGTCGTCGACCCGGACGCCGCGGACCGCGCCGTCGGCCACGATCGCCGCAGTGCCGTCGACGACCCGGGCGCCGCGCCGGACCGCGGCCCGCAGCATCGCGTCGCGTACCGAGCGGCCGTCCAGGCGCGCTCCTCCGGGGATGTGGATCGCCGGGCCGTCGTGTTCCAGGGGCGGGAAGAGCTCGCGGGCCCGGCGGGCGTCGACCAACTCCACCTCGCCGGCCATCGGGGACTTCGCGGCTCGCTCGGCCACGCTCCGCAGCGCCTCCTCGGACTCGGCCTCGGAGACCAGCCGCAGCGAGCCGACCCGCCGGTGACCGAACTCGGTCTCGCCGTCGGAGGTCAACGCCGCCAGCAGCTCCGGGTAGTGCTCCGCCCCGGCGACCGCGATCCGGTACCAGTCGGGATCGTCCACCTGGGACGACCACGGGCAGATGATGCCCGCGCCGGCCGACGTCGCGCGGCCCGGTGCCCGCGAATCCACCAGGACCACGTCCACCCCGGCCCGTGCCAGTTCGTAACCGGCTGCCGCACCGACGATGCCGCTGCCGACGACCACCACTCGCATGTTCTGCCCTCCTCGTCGGACCGACTCCTTCCCTGTCGGCCGGCGAGTAATACGCGGTCCGGGGAGCGCGACCTGGGTGAGGCCCGGTGTTGCCGTGTCAGGCGGGTGCGTCGGCTTCGAGGATCTTCGCCAGTCGCTCCACGGTGGAGTGGATCTCGCGTTGCGGGCCGGCGAGGTCGAGTCGTCGCCGATGACGGTCAGCAGGGCGCGTTCGCCGATGGCCTGGATGACGACGTGCCGCCCGGCGCTCCGGGTGGCCACGTCACGCAGCGGCCCGCCTCCGGCCAGGGCAAGAGCATGAGCATCGAGACCGCACTCAAGGAAGCCATGGCGATCGAGGACATCCTGATCACCCTTGGCGAGCAATACCACCAGACCACATCACGACGCCGCCGCGTAACAGTGAATGGCAACGAGCTGGGACGGCCCCCATCGTTGCTCCACCGTGGCCATCCGCTCCCAGCCCAGCCGCTCGTACAGGGCTGCCGCGGCGGTGTCGGACGCCACGACGTCGAGCACCGGATGCAGGCCACGACGCCGCGCCTCCTCCACGGCTCGGCCGAGCAGCAGCGCCCCGATGCCGTGCCCCCTGGCCCGCGGGGCGACGAACAACCGGCTGACCACCGCGGCCAGGGCCTCGTTCGTCCCGTTCCGCTCGCTCCACAGGCCGGGGGCCAGATCTCCCTCACCGACGCGGGAAAGGCTGACGTGGCCGACGAGACGGCCGCCGAGTTCAGCGACCCAGACTCCCAGCGGGGAATCGTGCGACAGCCACTCGACGGGCTGGGCGGGCCAGTTCACCGGGTAGCCGTCACGCTGATGGACTTCCGCGAGAACCCGCACACACCTCTCGACATCACCAGCGGTCCGCGGCCGTATCCGGAGATCCGACCGCTCCCCACCCGTCCCGAAGCTCTTGACGTTCACTTCGGCATGGAAGCACAGGGAACAGAACGACAACCAACCGGGCTGCGCCGGCCGGCCATCGGCGAGCGGTGACTTGCGAGTGGCCCGTGTCGAAGGCCTTGTGTGCGCAGTTGAAGTGTCCCTAGCATCCTCTCAACTTTCGCTGAGAGAGGGACAAAGATGAACTCCGCTCAAGGAAAGTCGCACGGTCGCCGTCAATTCCTCCGTGGAGCGGCGGTTTCCGCGGCGGTTCTGGCCACCGGAGCGCAGGCCTGGCCGGCACTGGCGGCCCCCGCCCCCGAAGGCGCGGGCAGAAGGGTTCCGGCCGGCCGCATCGGTCTCCAGCTCTACACGGTGCGCGACATGCTCGCCGCCGATCCCGAGGGCACACTCGAGATGATCGCCGACGCGGGCTACGCCGAGATCGAGCCCGCGTACACCTACGGCGGCCGCACCGCCGAGCAGTTCCGCGGGATCGCCGACGCGAACGGGCTGCGGGTCATCGGCAGCCACCACAACCCCGGCGACTTCCGGGGCGCCCTGGCGCAGCAGACCTTCGACAACGCCGTGGCGCTCGGACAGGAGTACGTCGGCGTCTCCTACATGGACGGCGCCCAGACCGCCCAGGGGTACCGTGCGATGGCGCGGGAGATGAACCAGTGGGGGAAGGCCGCCCGGGCCCGGGGACTGCGCTGGTACGCCCACCTGCACGACAACGAGTTCCACGCGGACCCGCAGACCGGGCAGACCCTCTTCGACGTGTGGTTGGAGGAGACCGACCCGGACCTGGTCTGGTTCGAGATGGACCTCTACTGGATCCTGCGGGCGGGCGCGGACCCGGCCCCCTACCTCAGGTCGTACGAGAAGCGCTTCCCGATGCTCCACGTCAAGGACGGCGCACCGTGGAACGACGTCGAGACCGACCTGGGAGAGGGCGAGATCGACTTCGCCGGGATCTTCGCCAACCTGCGGCAACTGCCGCATCACCACTACATCATCGAGAGGGACCAGCAGCCCGACCCGGTCCGCACCGCCCACGTGTCCTACGACTACTTCCGCACGATCCGCGTAGGCCCTCCGGGCAAGGGCCACGGCCCGGGCGGCCTGGGCTGAGCGTGCCGCTCAGCCGAAGAGCCACTTGAGGGTGCGTTCGCGCGAGGCGCGTACGTGGCGGCGCGCGGCGGCGGCCCGGTCGGGGTCGCCGCCCCCGATGGCCTCTGCGAGCGCCTCGTGCTCGGCTGGATGAGATCGAAGTCCTCGATCTTGCGGCGCAGCCAGTCGACCCGTCCCACAATGGGTTCGAGCGTCTCGGCGAACAGCACGACTTTCGAACCCTGTCCGATGTGCCTTGCTTACGGCCCGCTCGGCGAAGAGGGCGTCGCACTGCGCACGAAGTCCCTCGCCGCTACGGCGACGACGGGCTGGGAGAACGTACGACGCGACCCGCGCCCAGGCTCCGGCCTGAACGCGGGTCGCGGGGTGTGTGGTCAGCGCACGGCGTACGCGTCGGTCACGGTCTGGGTGACGGAGTTGCCGTTGGAGTCCGTCAGTTCGGTCTTCAGCGTGACCGGCTTGCCGGCCGCGCCCGCGTGGTTCACGGTCGCGGTCCAGTGGCCGTCGCGCTGCGAGGTGGTGCCCTCGGTCCAGGTCTCGCCGCCGTCGTACGAGTACGAGACCTTGGCGGCGACCAGCTTGCCGGGCGTGTAGCCCGCGTGGCCGGTGACGCTCAGTCCGATCGTCTGACCGTCCTTCGCCGGAAGGGTCTTGAGCCCGTCCGCGTCCAGGTCGTAGCTGGGGAAGAGCAGCGGAATGCCCTGGGAGTAGGCGTTCTCGTCCCGGTGCGAGCGGAACTTCCAGACCGTCTGGGTGTGGGTGGACCGCTTCCACACGGCAGCCGGGCTGCCGAACTTCATGGTGTCCATGGTGAGTTCGTACGCGGAGTCCTCGGCCGGGACGGTGAACACCCCGGACGGCCATCCGGTCTCGCCGATCACCTTGCCGCCGCTGGTGAGCTTCATGCCGCCGATGTCCCCGAAGGAACCCTGGACGCCCATGTGCTCGGTGTCGCCCCAGAAGGCGGGTGCCACGCCGATCATGTTGTCCTGCCGTTCGGCAGCCAGCTGGAGCTTGCCGTCGGCGTCGCGCGGAGCGGTCGGGGCCGGGATGCCGCGGTACCAGTTCTCCGCTCGCTTCGAGCCCGCGGTGTACGTGCGCGCCTGGTCGGCCATGAGCTCGCCCCAGGGGAAGCTGGAGGAGAGGTAGCGGGTCCAGGCGGTGTCGCCCGCCGAGTAGTACTCGGTGCGTTTGCTGGGGACGGCGACGGAGTCGGTGGCGGCGGAGAACACCCCGCCGTACGGCCGCTCCATGATCATCGTGTCGACGTAGTCCGCCGCTTGGCCCATCGCCTCGTAGGTCGCGGTGACCGTGCCGAGCTTCTTGTCCCGCACCTGGTAGGTGCGGTCCGAGACGACCGGGCCGGTCTCGGGGAAGGCGAGGTTGTAGACGAACGGGCTGACGGCGGTGGCCTTCCAGCGCAGCGTGACCGGGCCCTTGGCCAGGGCGGCCTTCAGCTGGGCGGCCTCGTCCGCCTCGATGCCGAGTGCGGGCACCGGCGCCTGGCCGAAGCCCATCGACGGCTGCCAGGGGCCCGCAGCGCGGCGGTGGGCGATGACCGCCTTCGCGCCCGCGGCCTTCGCGTCACGCGCCAGGGTGTACAGGTAGCCGTCGTCGCCGGCCTCGACCAGCGCGATCTTCCCTGCGACGCCCGCGGCCCTCAACTCCTCGGGGGTGCCGGTGCCCGCGTCGACCAGCGCGGCCTCGCCCGTTCCGTCGAGGTTCACGGAGCCGGTGCTCGCCGCCTTCGGGTGCAGTGCGCCGCCGCCGACGACCGACAGCTTCTCGATCTGCGGGGCGTACGTCCGCCAGAGGCTGGCGAACTCGAACTCGCCGTCGTGTGCATTGCCCTGCACGTCCGCCAGGTAGTTCCGGACGCTCCGGTTGCCGGTGATGGAGCCGGCGTGCAGCCAGGTCCCGTCCCAGGTGCGGCCGAAGGCGAGGGTGGTGGAGCGGCTCTCGGAGGCGCGGTCCGCGGTCTCCACCCGGAGACGGTGGGCCTTGCGGGCGTCGAGCACCAGGGTGGTGTCCTTGGTGACGTCCAGCTGGGGCCGTGCGAGGTACCCGACGGACTCTGCCATGCTGCCCGTGGCGTCCGCGGCGTCGGGCGTGATGACGAAGCCGGAGACGAAGTACGCGCCGGGGCGCACCCGGTAGACCTGCTCGGTGGCGCCGTCGTTGAAGCGGCGCTCACCGCCGGCGGTGTCGGTGCCGATGACGTCCAGCGAGGAGGAACCCGTGGCGGGTTCGCCGGCGCGGTCGATCAGCTTCACGCGGAGGGTGACGGTCTGCGGCTCGACATACAGGGAGAAGGGGGTGGAGACCTTCACCCCGCCGGGTCCGGTAGCCAGGACGCGCCCGGTGACGTCACCGTACTGGGCGGCCTTGAGGTGCGCGGCCGGGTCGATGCGCAGCGGGACCTTCACGGTGGCCCCGGCCGGAACGGTGACGGTCTTCGCGTCGAGCCCGGCGACGGGGGAGTGGACCGCGGAGCCGTCGTTGCCGGTGATGCCCTGGACCTTCAGCGACAGCTTCACCGGCTTGGTGCCGGAGTTGGTGTAGGGGAGGTCGACGGTGGTGCGGTCGCCGCCCTTCTGCGGCCAGTGGTAGGAGCCGGCCTGGACGGCGGGGGCACCGACGACGGTGGTGTCGATGGCGGCCTTCACGTCGAGGCGGCCGCCGCCGGTCTCGCGCACGTCGCCGGGGATGTCGCTCTTCGCGGACGACACCAGAGCGGCCTTGACCTGCTGGGCCGTCCAGTCCGGGTGGCGCTGCTTCACGAGGGCGGCGGCGCCCGCCACGTGCGGGGTGGCCATCGACGTCCCCGACATCGACTGGTAGGCGTACAGGCCCCGGCCGCCCGCGGCCGCGGCGGAGATGTCGACTCCGGGTGCGGCGATCTCCGGCTTGAGGGTGTGCGCGCCGAGCGCGGGTCCGCGGCTGGAGAACCAGGCGGTGGAGTCGTCGCGGTCGACGGCGCCGACGGTGAGCACGCTCGGGGCGCAGCCGGGCGAGGAGACGGTGTTGAGCGTCGGGCCGGAGTTGCCCGCCGCGACGACGAACAACGTGTTCTTGCTCCGGGCGAGTTGCTCGGCAGCGATGCTCATCGGGTCGGTGCAGTCGGTCGGTTCCGGGCTGCCGAGGCTCATGGAGACGACGTCGGCCTTCTGGTCGACGGCCCACTGCATTCCGGCGATGATCCAGGATTCGGCTCCGTAGCCGCTGTCGTTGAGGACCTTGCCGTTGAGCAGTTCGGTGTCGGGGGCGACACCCTTCTTCCTGCCGTCGCTCGCGGCACCGGAGCCGCCGACGGTGGAGATGGTGTGGGTGCCGTGTCCCTGGTGGTCGTCGGTGGTGCTGGAGTCGGTGAAGTTCTCCGACGCGGCGATCCGGCCCTTGAGATCGGGGTGTTCGGCGTCGGCGCCGGTGTCGAGGACGGCCACCTTGGTGCCCTTGCCGGTGTAGCCGGCGGCCCAGGCGAGGTCGGCGCCGATCTGCTTGGTGGACCGGTCGAGGGTGGCCTTGACCTTGCGGTCGAGCCACAGCTTCTCCAGGCCGGAGGCGGAACGCGAACGGGTGTTGGTGACGTCCGCCCAGAAGTCGGCGGTCTTCGCCTTGTCCGCCGTGAGGGCGACGCCGTCGACGGCGTCCAGCGTGGGGCCGCGCTTCGCGCCGCGCGGGGTGGCGGGCTCGCTCCGGGCCGCGGCGCTCCCGTAGACGGCGATCAGCGGCAGCGCGGTGGTGTGCGCGTCGTCGTAGCCCTGCCGGACGAGGCCCGTGACGTTGAAGAGCTCCTCGTCGACCTTGCCCGCGGCCAGCGCGCGAACGGCGGTGTCGGGGTAGACGTAGAGGTCCTTGCCGGACTGCCGGGTCTGCAGGAGAGGCACGGAGCCGTCCTCGCGGGGCAGCGCGGTGACCGACGCTGCCCCCGAACTGTCCGTGCGCACCAGGACCTTGTCGCCGGTGACCAGGGTGACGGTGACCGGTGTGCCTGTCCCGGCGGCGGTCGAGCTGCCGGTCAGTGGTCTCTTCGCGGTCGGGTCGTCCTGCGGCGCAGCCGCGGACGGTGCGATCGCGGTGACGGCCAGGACGGCGGCGGTGGCCGCGCCCAGCGCCGTACGCGATATCGGACGCATCGCTCTCCCTAGGTAAAACCGGGTTACCTCTGAACTAACAGCGGCATTCCGGAAGTTGTCGGTACTGCCGTGGCGCCACATTGGCAGAGCGGCGGGCGTTGAAGGGATGATGGCCACGGCGGGTTTACGCCGTGGCCGCTTTTCGCCGCGCCGGACGCCCGAGGACGACGACGGCGTGCGGAATCAATTCGTCCGGGACATCCGGGAGGGGAGCGGCATGCTGGGAGCCATCGGTCTGGACGAGATACAGGAGTCGGTGTACCGCGCCCTCGTGGCGGTGGGCGCCGCGGAGGTCTCCGACCTCGCCCACCGGCTGGCGCTGCCCGAGCCGGACACCGAACGGGCCCTGCGCCGGCTGGAACGCAGCGGCCTGGCCGCCCAGTCCTCGTCCCGCGTCGACCGCTGGGTGGCGGCGCTGCCCGCGGTGGCGCTGGGGGCGCTGCTGACCCAGCAGCGCCACGAACTGGAGCAGGCGGAGCGGGCCGCGGCGCTGCTCGCCGAGGAGTACCGGGTGGACGCGACCGATGCGGCCGTGCACGACCTGGTCGAGGTGGTGACGGGGGCGAGTGCGGTGGCGCACCGGTTCTTCCAGCTGCAACTGGGGGCGACGAGCGAGGTGTGCGCCCTGGTCACCGGGAAGCCGGTCGCGGTGAGCGGTATGGAGAACGAGGCCGAGGAGCGGGCCGCCACGCGCGGGGTGTCGTACCGGGTGGTGGTGGAGCGCGAGGTGCTGTCGCTGCCGTCCGGGATCGTGGAGCTGTCGGCGGCGCTGAGCCGTGACGAGCAGTGCCGGGTCGTCGACCGGGTCCCCACCAAGCTGGTCGTCGCCGACGGGACCCTGGCGATGGTGCCTCTGACCGGCCGGGGCGCGGCGCCGGCGGCCCTGGTCGTGCACGGCTCCGGACTGCTGGACTCCCTGATGGGCCTGTTCGAGGCGGTGTGGCGGGAGGCGATGCCGCTACGGCTCGGCGGGGGCGGCCGGGTGGAGGAGGAGTCCAACGGTCCGGACGCCGCGGACCTGGAGGTCCTGTCGCTGCTGCTGGCCGGGATGACGGACGCGAGCGTGGCGAAACAGCTCGACCTGGGCCTGCGGACCGTGCAGCGGCGGGTGAAGGGCCTCATGGAACTGACCGGAGTGTCGACCAGGCTCCAACTGGGCTGGCACGCCTACGAACGGGGCTGGGTGGCCCGGGAGCCGCAGCTCTGACCTGTCGTCACGGACGTGGCATCCTTCGGCAGTGCGACTTACTGATCGAGAAGGCGGCATCGGGCTTCGACCGCTCCGTTACCAGTTCCCAGCGGCCTGTGGTGACCGCTGGGACGACGACTGGCTCGTCATCGGGGCCGAAGTCACCACTCCGGCGGCAAGCTGGTCCTTCACGGAAGCGTGCCTGCTGGTCGACGAGGCCCATGAGTTGTCCAGGTGGCTGCGTGCTGTCGCAGACGGGAGGAGGCCGGACGCGAAAGCGGACGCGGAGGACCAACTCGCCCCGGACCTTTGCTTCCTCGAACCGGTCCTCGCCTTCAGCCAGGTCCGGTGGCACGACGGCACGGGAGTGCTGCGGGTCCACCTCTCCCTGGAGGCGATGCCTCCGTGGCGGCAGGACGACGAGGACGTCGATCTCTATCAACACGTCATCGAGATCGAGACGGACCGGGCCGAGCTGATGCGGGCGGCGGAGGACTGGGACCAGCACCTCGCACGGTTTCCCCGGCGCTGAGCCGCGGGAGGTGACACCCGAGCCCCGCCAGGGCACTCTCGTCACTCGATCCAACGGGCAGCGGCCTCGTAGGTAGTGGCCGCGGTGCTGTTGAACGCGATGGCCGCATCGGGCGCGTACCGCCGAACCAGGTTGATCACCTGCTCGAGGAGTTCAACCTGATCGTCCGAGTGCCGCAGGCCACCGCCGACGGTGACGCACTCCCACGGATGGGCTCGCAGCGCATTCCCGACGACCTCTTCCACGTCGTCACTTCCATCAAGGCCGAGCAGGCATGTCTCGACGCCCACGCCATGCTCGGCGAACTTGGTCAGTCCCGCCTCGATCGCCTCGGCCACCGGCTCGGGATCCCACGGCCCGGGAATCCGGTACGGATCAAGCCCGATGACGAGGACGCGGGGTGAAGCAGTGGTGTCCATGTCTGGACGATACGGGTCGAGCACTCCGCGAACCAGGAAGTGATACGTCACGGGACGGCGTCGCGTTCGCCGGCGCGCTTGCGCTGCGCCTGCGGTTGAATGAGCCAGGTGAGTGAGGCTTCAGTTCTGCGACTTCGTCAGGCCGTCCGGCGTATTCAGGACGCCGCCCGTGAACGTGCCACCACGGGGCGTGGCCCGGAGGAGGCCGACGACGACGTCGGCACGTTCGCCACGGACGGCGCGCTCGGCTTCGATCCGTTCCCATTCCTCCGGGCCCTCTACGAGGCCGGTTCGCACGCGGTGGTCATAGGCCAGGTCGCCGGCATCATGCACGGCTCGGCAGAGCTGACCGGCGACCTCGACCTGCTGTGGGACGGCACCCCCGAGCAGGCGCACGCCCTGCGCGACGCCCTGACCGCCACGGGCTGCACCAACCTGCCCGACCTGGACCGGCCTCAGGTGGCCTACCGGGTGACCGGCGCCGACGGTGACCTGTGCACACCCGCCCTGCCCTGGGGCGGCATGAACATCGCGCCCTGCCTCGCCCGGGCGGTGAGCGCCCACGACGCGGCGGGCTTCACCGTCCGCTACGCCGACTTGGACGACCTGATCCTGATGCGCCGCTCCCTCGGCCGCCCCAAGGACCACCGTCGCGCGAACGAACTCGAGGGCTTGCGCCCCTGAGTGTGCTTCCCGGCGCGGCGCGAGCTCTTCGATCAACTCGCCGAGATGCTGGCACGAGATGCCGCAGAAGGCATGATGAGCCACGGCCGCGCGGGCCTGCTTGAAGTTCACACCACGAGAACCCGCACGACCATCGACGTCACGACCCGTTCAATAAGGAGGTCAGACCCGGTCGAGGGGCCGATGCGGCCCGTCCGGGAGCTCCACGGTGATCGTGTCGCCGGGACGCACCACGCCGCCCGCCTGGACGACGCTCATGATCCCGGCCTTCCGCACGATGTTCCCGGCCTCGTTGCGGCCGACGACCTTCTTCAGCAAGCCGTCCTGGAAGTGGTCGATCTGCAGGCAGGGATTACGCAGGCCGGTGACCTCCACGATCGCGTCGTCGCCGATGCGCAGCAGTGTCCCGACGGGAAGGCCGAGCAGGTCGATGCCGCTCGTGGTGATGTTCTCGCCGAGTTCGCCGGGCGCCACGTTGAATCCCTCTTCGCCGACTTCGGCGAAGAGTTCCTCGTGAATGAGGTGGACCTGGCGCAGGTTCGGCTGGGTGGGGTCCTGCGCGACACGCGAGCGGTGCTTGACCGTGACGCCGGCGTGCACGTCCCCCTCCACCCCGAGCCCGGCAAGCAACATGATGCCGGCCCGGTTGGGCTTGGTGAACGAGTATTCGCTGTTGCTGCTGACTGCAGTTACCGTCCCGCTCATCCCGCGGACCCCCTGTTGGTAGCGATGATTCACCACGAGCCTAGCCCGCGGACCTCAGCACACAGGATCCCTGCGATCAATCGCGGGACTCCACGCGCCCTGCCGGAGCAAGCCTCCGAGCGAACCCCGTCAGTAGCAGATGGCAGGCTTACGGGGTGCTGATTGAGGGATACAACGGCGGCCCGCTGGTCGCCGGAGAGCCGCTGGTGGACCGTCCAGGCTTCTGGTCGAACCACCTGTGGGGCCCGTGTTGTCGTGATGCGGGTGCTGAGCCGGAGTGGTTCGGCGATGACGGAGCTGATGTCGACGCCATGTCCGAGGTGCTCATGGACCCGGAGCGGTGGCCGGTGTTCCGGATGCCGGTCGAGGGCGGGTACGAGGCCGTGGCGGTCTACCGCAATCTTGTCGGCGACTACGGCGTCGACTACTTGTTCACGCATCCGAACTGGAGCAGGGCCCAGCAAATCGGCAGCTGGGACGGGGACTTGCACGGGGACACACTGACGTGGCGTGAACTCATCCGCATCGTCGACAGCCCGAACTCCACAGCCGAAGGGATCGAGGACCCGGCTGCCCGACTTCTGCTGCTGCTTCCCTTGCTCACCGAGCAGGCCCTACCGGATGAGGCAGCTGCGACGCTCACCGCCGCTCTGACTGCTGTAGGAGCCTCTCAGGACACCGCCCCGATCACGGCACTGCACCTGCTCGAGCACTCAGCCGGGAGCACATGGCACGACCCCACATGGCGCTCACCGCTCAGTGGCAGCTCAAACCCTCCTGGCCCTACCGAAAGCGGAGTCCTGGCGCGCTTGGGTATCACGGCTCTCACCGGCGGGGAGGGATCATGACGCTCGGTGCGGTGTTGTTCGACGTGGACGGGGTCCTGCTCGACTCGACTGAGGCGCATCGGCGGGTGTGGGGTGCCTGGGCGGGGCTGCGGGGCCTGGATGCCGGTGTGGTTTGGCCGTTGACCTTCGGTCGGCGGCCGGAGGACACGGTGAGGCTGACAGCCCCGCAACTGGATCCCTCGCAAGAGCGCTTGGTGCTCGACCGGCTCCTGGACCAGCAGCGGGCTGCCTTTCCGGTGGTGGACGGCGCCGTGGAGCTGTTGTTGGCGCTGCCCGTGGACGCTTGGGCCATCGTGACCTCCGGCGACCGGGGGGCCGTGCATGCCAGGTTCGCGGTGGCGGGTCTTCCGCTGCCGCGGGTTCAGGTTTATGGGGCCGATGTCGTGCAGGCCAAACCCGCGCCCGAGTGCTATCTGAAGGCGGCCGCGGCTCTCGGCCTGGAACCGTCGGCGTGTCTGGTCGTGGAGGACGCGCCGGCCGGAGTGGCCGCCGGGAAGGCGGCCGGGTGTCGGGTCGCCGGCTTCACCTCGACGCATGACCGGGACGATCTGCGCCCGGCGGACCTGTTTTTCGACACTCACGCGGATACGGCCGACTATCTGAAGACGGTCGGACTGCTGTCGACCGGCTCTTTGACCTAGAAGAACCGACGGTCTGGTCTTGCCCCTCCCCGGGTCAGCGGGCTCGCTCGGCGTGGGCCCTGGTGCGCGCGAGACGGTACGCCTCGGTGCCGGTCTGGATGATCGCGCTGGGAACGCGTCACCGCTGGACGGCCGCTCAAGTCCGGCCATGATCCGCAGAAGGGTGGACTTGCCCATGCCGTTCGGCCCGACCACGCCGACCTTCGCGCCGGGGAGGAAGGCGAGGGTGACGTCGTCGAGAACGACCTTGTCGCTGTGGGCCATGCGTGCCTTGCGCATCGTGTACACATACATCCGCGGTGCCTCCGTGGGCCGGGCCGCCGGGCGGCGACCGGTGACGCCAGAGGCCATCAGCACGGGACGTGCGGTCGAGGGCGAGCCTCATCGCCCCTCACCTTCATGGTGCGCCCACCCGGCCCGTCATGCCGACCCACCTCGGCACTCGCCCAGCCGCGGGGACGTGTGGTTCACCCACCTCCAGCCGGAACGTGCGTCTCCCGTCGGACTGCCGCTCGGCACGCAGGGACGCGCCCCCTGTGCCGGAGGGGCCGGTCGTACACCGCGGCAGGTCAACGAACGGCGCTCGAGGGGGGCAGGCGGTGGGGAAGCAGCCCAGCTCGTCCTTGTGGCGGGCGGGGCCCTGATGTGCTTTCAGGACTTGAGATGAAAGGCGAGTTCACGGGACAGCGTCTGAAGGAAGCCCGGGATGTGGCCCGGGACGCAGCGCTACAGCCTCCCGCGGCCGGCCCGCCGCTGACGTCCGCTCGCATCCCGGTCCTCACCCGCGAACCCGGGCCGCCGCGGTCGTCCGGGCGGCTGAGGCGATCAGTTGGTCGACCAGGGCGATCAGGACGTCGCGGCACGACTCGCGGTCGCGTGCGTCGCACAGCAGTACCTGGGCGTGCTCGGGCAGGGCCAGAGACTCCCGGATCTCCGCCGGAGGATAGGGGTGCCGTCCGTGGAAACCGTTGACGCCGACGACGAAGGGAATGTTCCGGCTCTCGAAGAAGTCGATGGCGGCGAAGCTCGTCTCCGGCCGGCGGACGTCGATCAGGACGACGGCGCCGAGCGCGCCCACGGCCAGGTCGTTCCACATGAACCAGAACCGCTGCTGACCGGGTGTGCCGAAGAGATACAGCACCAGGTCCCGGCTCACCGTGATCCGGCCGAAGTCCAGGGCCACCGTGGTGGCTTGCTTGTGCTCGATGCCGTCGAGGTCGTCGACGCCCAGGCCCGCCGCGGTCAGCGGCTCCTCGGTGCGCAGCGGGACGATCTCGCTGACCGATCCGACCATGGTGGTCTTGCCGACCCCGAAGCCCCCGGCGATCAGGATCTTCGCTGTGTCGGGGGCCGACGACGGCCGAACGGTGGTGTCAGAGCCGGCCAAGGCCGTCCCTCACTTTCTGCAGAAGGTCCAGGTCCAGGGTGCGGGAGACCGGGGACGGCCGGCGCACGGTGATCCGTCCGGCGTCCAGCAGATCGCAGAGCATGATCACCACCACGCTCACCGGAAGATCGAGATGGGCGGCGAGCTCCGCCACGGTGATGGGCTCCGCGCACCGCTTCAGGATCCGCGCGTGTTCGGGCTGGAGCCGGACGGCCTGTTCGGGCGGCGGATCCACGGCCGTCACCATCGTGATGAGGGTGAAGTCGGCGCGGCTGGGACGGGTGCGTCCACTGGTCAGGGTGAACGGCCGAACGAGCCGTCCCGCCGCGTCGCCTCCGCTCACCTCACTCGCCGTCGCCGGACGCGTCGGCACCCGCGCGCGGGGCCGCACTCAGATGCTCGCCGATCTTCTTCACCAGCATGTTCATCTGGTACGCCACCACGCCGACGTCGGCGCCGGGGCCGGTGAGAACGACCAGGTGGGCACCCGGTCCGGCCGAGGTGAGAATCAGATAGGTGTGGGCCAGCTCGATGAGCGCCTGCCGCACCGGGCCGCCGCCGAAGTCCATGCTGACGCCCTTGCTGAGGCTCATCAGGCCGGACGAGGTCGCCGCCAGCCGCTCGGCGTCGTCGCGCGGGAATCCGATGGACTTGCTGACGACCAGTCCGTCCTCGGAGAGCACGACGGCGTGGTTGACGTCGGCGACCCGTTCCACGAGACCGGTCAGCAGCTGGTCGAGCTGGGTGTGTGTGGCGGGGGTGGGGCGTGTCATATGGGTTCCTTCATGTGCGGTCGGCGGGCGAAGTCGAGGGTGGGTGTCCTCCGGGCTCGAACACGGTCGAGGCCTCGGGGACGGCGGCGCCTGCGGCGGGGACGCGCTCGTCGGGGCCGTCCGGTGCAGCGGCCTCCTCCGGGTCGCCGGCCCGCTCCGGGGTGGCGTCGTGTTGTGCCCGGCGTGTGCCGCGCTGGAAGCCGGCCAGGGAGGAGGCGGCGCGTTCGGCGGTGAAGTCGTCGAGGCGGTCGTCCTCGACGGCCGGCGCGAACTCCCCGCGCAGCTCGGCGGCCAGGCTGGTCTGCGGCACCCGGCGCGGCAGCGGCGACAGCCCGGGCTCACGTGTCCGTTCCGTCTCGCCCCTGCCGTCACCCGCGCGGGAGGCGTTCTGCCCCGCGGACGGCGTTCTCCGCCGGGCCGCGGCAGCGGGGGCCGGGCTCTCGTGGGGTCGTTCCGGGCCCACCGGCGCGGGCACCCGCGCGGGCTCGGACGCCTGAGGCCGGGTCCGCGGCGAGCCGGTTGCCTCGGGCACCACGATGTCGTGCGGGACGAGCACGATCGCGCTGGTCCCGCCGTACGGCGAGGAGCGCAGGGTCACGGTGATGCCGTGCCGGGTGGCCAGGCGGGCGACCACGAACATGCCGAGCCGCAGGTCGTCGGCGAGCGCCACCACATCGAACTGCGGGGCCTCGGCCAACTGGGCGTTGAGCTGGGCGTAGTCCTCCTCGGACATACCGAGGCCGCGGTCCTCGATCTCGATGACCAGGCCCTTGGCCACCATCGCGGCCCGCACTCCGACGGGGCTCGGTGCGGCGGAGTACGCGGTCGCGTTGTCGATGAGCTCGGCCAGCAGGTGGATCACGTCGGCCACGGCGGGCGGGGCTAGGTACACCTCCTCCTCGGTGTGCACCTCCACTCGCTGGTACTCGGCGACCTCGCCGACGGCGCCGCGCAGGATGTCGATCAGCGCGACCGGTTCGGTCCAGCTGCGCCGGGGCTGCTCGCCGCTGATGATGACGAGATTCTCCTCGTATCGGCGCAACTGGCTGGCCGTGGAATCCAGTTCGTACAGGCCCTGGAGGAACTCCGGGTCCTGGTGCCGTCGTTCCAGCGCGTCGAGCTTGCTGAGCTGCAGGTTGATCAGGTTCTGGCTCTGCCGGGCGATGCCGAGGATGACCTTCTGGAAGCCGCGCCGGGTGTCGGCGAGTTCCACCGCGGTGTGCACGGCCGTACGTTGCGCGGTGTTGAACGCCTGGGCGACCTGGCCGAGTTCGTCGGTGCCGTAGTCCAGCGGCGGCGTCGCGGACTCCGCGTCCACCTTCTCGCCGCGCTCCAGCCGGGCCACCACGTCGGGCAGACGCTCCTCCGCGAGGCGGAGCGTGGCGATCCTCAGCCCCAGCAGACGCCGGGAGAGGGACCGGGTGATCCGCCAGGACATCCCGACGCACAGGACCAGGGCGGCCAGGCCGGCCGCGCTCAGGACGGCGGCCTTCAGCAGCAGCCCGTGCGCCCGGTCGGCACTGCGGTCGAGCAGCTCGGCCGTCTGCTGCCGGATCAGTGCCGAGTACTGGACGGACAGCTTGTCGATCGCGGCGGTCCATCGCTCGCGTGCGTCCGGCAGCGGGATCCCGCGCGCGCCGGCGGCCTTGTCGCGGGCCGAGAGCACCCGGTCCTCGGTGGCCTCGAGCGTCCGCCACTCCGGCGACCGCAGGATCCGTTCGGTCTGGGTCTTCGTGCTGCCCTGGAGCGAGGGGACGATCTGGTCCTCGACGAGCCAGCGGCGGGTGTGGACCAGTTGGGCGAACCTGTCCCACGCCTCCTTGTCCATGTGCCCGGCGGACCAGGCCAGGGTGAGCTGCGCGTCCTCCTGGGAGACCAGCTCCGCGGCGTGCTCCAGGGCCACGAGCGGACCGGCCTGGGAGGTGAGGTCGCCGTCGTCGACCTGGGAGAGCTCCTGGAAGGCGTGGATCTGGTCGTCGATGATCGCGGTGTACTGGTCCAGGGCCTGCTCACCGGTGATGTCGGACGGTTTGTCCACCTGGCCCCGGTAGTACTCCAGGCTGCCCACCGACGCGACGACCGAGTACATCCGGTTCTTGATGCGAGCGGGGGCCTGCCTGATCGAGTCGGCCTGACGGAGCAGTTCGGCCACCGCCTTGTCCGTGGTCCTGCGCTGCGCGTCGAGAGCGGCCCGGGAACCGTGCGGGGACGCCAGCCACGCCGCCGACAGCCCGCGCTCCTGCTGGAGGGCGAGGGCCGCGTCGGTGCCCATGGCGCCGGTCGACCTGCTCAGCGCCGTCTGTGAGCGCAGCCGGAGCCCCTCGGAGAACATCTGGGTCGTGGTCACACCCCACATGCCGGCGAGCGCGACAGTGGGGACCAGGGCCAGAAGGATCAGCGAGAGCCGTATGGAACCGAGACGGCGCCGGGGACCTTTCGGTGTCCGTGGAGACATCATCGTCCTAGAGCGATCTGCGAGGAGACAGGGGCGGGGTAACGAGCGGGCGGGGGTGACGGCGCGTCCGGTACGGGACGGCAGGCGCGGGGGACGTCGTGCGCGCGGACGTCCGGTCGGACGGCGAAGGATCGTTCCGTCATGTCACCGGCGTCCCGTGCCACGGCATGTCCTCAGCGCGTGCCGCCGGCGGCAAGCTTCGCCACCGACGCGACGTTCGCCTTGGTCACGAAGGCGGGACCGGTGAGCACCGGAGCGACACCGCCGCCGCTGACATTGCCGTTGGACTTGTAGAGCCAGAGCGCGTCCACGGCGAGGTAGCCCTGGAGATAGGGCTGCTGGTCCACCGCGAACTGCACGTCCCCGTCCTGGACCGCCTTGACCAGGTCCTTGTTCAGGTCGAAGGTGGCGACGTGCGCCCTGCTGCCCGCCTTGTGGACGGACTTGACGGCGGCCAGCGCGAACTGGGCGCCGTTGGTGACCACTTCGTCGATGTCCGGGTCCAACCGCAGCCGGGCCGCGACCGATTCGGTCAGCGCGTCCATGTCGGTGCCGTCGCTGTAGATCAGGTCGGTCCTGCCGTCGAAGGCCTTCTTCACGCCGGCGCAGCGTGCCTCGAGGGCGATGTTGCCCCGTTCGTGGATGACGCACAGGGCGTGCTTGGCCCCCAGGTCGTCCAGCTTGTCACCGACCGCCCGGCCCGCGACGCTCTCGTCCTGGCCGAAGTACTGCAGCGCCCCGCTGGAACGCCAGGCGTCGATACCGGAGTTGAGCCCGACCACCGGGATGCCCGCCGCCTTGGCCTCCGCGATCGGCCCCTTCATCGCGTCCGGCTTGGCCAGGGTCAGCGCGATGCCGTCGGCCCCGTCCCGGATCGCGTCCCGCACCAGCTCCGCCTGCCGGGCGGCATCGGGGTCGCTCACGTAGGTCAGCTCGATGCCGTCCTTCGCGGCGGCCACCTCGGCGCCCCTGCGGACCAGTTGCCAGAAGGCGTCCCCCTCCGCCTCGTGGGTGACCATGGCGACCTTGAGCCCGGACCCGCCGGACGCCCGCGTGCCGGAGTCGGAGTCGCCGGAGCCGGAGCAGCCGGCCAGGAGCAGGCAGACGGCGACGGCTGCCGTCACGGCGGTGCCGGGGGAGGATCTGCGGAACGTGTGTGGGGGAGGAGTCGTCATGAGGGTGCGGTACCTCACTGTGCAGCCGAGCATGTAGCAAACGGAGGAAGGGACGGGGCGGAGGGCCTGCGGACGTACGACCGGGCGGATGGCTCTCGTTCAGCCGGAGCCAACCGCGTGTGACGTCCGGTAGTCAAGTGATCCGCCACCTGTCGTGGCTTGTTGCTGCCGCATTGTGATCATCTGCCTGGTCGGCGGCACGGCTGAGGTCCGCCACGTCCTGCGCGCCGGACGCCTGAACCCTTGCGCTTGGGCCCAGCTGAGTTTGCGGGCCCCTTCGTCACGCTTATATGGTCCGACGCGTTGGAGAGCGGCGACCGCGGGAGTACGAGGAGCGGCGCGCCGAACTCGGCCGGAAACAAGGGCTGATCGCCACCTACGTCGGCATGTTCGGAAACAACGCGGCCGACCGGGAATCTGGTTCTGCCCGGGGACGAAGCGCGCCGTGCGGCCACCGTGGCCGCACAGCACGCTCAGCCGCGCCCGAGAGGCGCCGCTCGCGCGGCCGGCCGTCAGGTGCCGACGACGACGCCGTTGGCGATCACCGCGCTCGGCTTCCTCAGCACGGTGAGGTCCTCCAGAGGACTGCCGTCGAGGAGCACCGCGTCGCCACGGAAGCCCTGGACCAGCCGCCCGGCGCTGCCGCTCAGCCCGGTCAGCCGGGCTGCGGTCGTCGTGGCGGTGCGGATGGCGTCCAGGGCCGGCAGGCCGGCCTCGTGCATCAGTACCACCTCGCCGCCGATCGGATCGATCTGCCCGCCGGAGGAGTCGGTGCCCGCCGCCACCGGGACACCCAACTCGTGTGCCGTGCGCACGGCTTGCCGCAGTACGGGGAGGAACTCGCGCCCGCGCGCGGCGAGCACGGGGTCGTCGGATCCGGCCAGACCCGGGCCAGGACCGCCGACATCCTCGCGGTCCGCCGCGGCCTGGACATCGTCGCCGCCCGCCTCGCCGGCATGACGCGCACCGACGACGACCTCGGCGCGCTGGGCGAAGCCATGCAACGCAGGGAAGCCGCGGGCCGGGCCGGGGACCTGGACGCCTTCACCGACGCCGACGTCGACTTCCATCTGCGCATCGCCGAGGCGTCCCACAACCCGCTGCTCAGCGATCTGTACCGGAACATGAGCGACGCCCTGTGGGAGACCGTCAAGGCCAACCAGTGCATGGTCGACGCCGGCGACGACCCGTTCCACACGGCGCTGTTCGAGGCCGTGCGCGCCGCCGACCCGGTCGCCGCGACCGCGGCGGCGCTCGCCATTCTGGACGACTATCCGGAGGCCGGGGCGTGAGCGATCAGCGGCCGGCCGCGCCTCCGCCGCCCCCGTCGTCCGGGTCGCGCGCCGTCCCACGGGTCATACGGGTGGCGAGGCGGTAGCCGACGAGGACGTCGCGGTACTCCCGGCCGGGGGCGACCTTGTCGGGGAGGTTGGTCCGCTCGCTGCGGGACGACGACTCCCGTTCGCCGGACCCGGGGAAACCGACGGCCGTCCGGGGTTCCTCCTCGAAGCGGAGGCGGTCACCGCGGACCGTTGCCTCGAACGAGATGTCCGGCTCCGGTGATCCGCCGGAGCCGCGCCCGGCGGGGGACCGGCCCGTCGATCCGGTGGCGGCGTCGCCCGACCCTCGGCCGCCGGGCGTTCAAGGTGGTTCGTCCCCCCGTTCCGGGGCACGGCGGCGGGCGGGTCGGGCCGGCTTCTCGTGGTGGCCGTCGGCATCGCCGTCGTCGTGACGGGGACGGCGGCCCCGAACGGGTCGCCCCCTTTCGGTGCTGCCGCCTCCGGCGGCGGCCCTCCGCGCGGGCCCGGCCGCTCGCCGCGTCGCCCCGCGTCCGGCCGGCGCGGCATCGCGAGCGGCGCTCCGCGCTGCCCTCGGGGCATCCTCCGCGGAGTCCTCGGCGGTGTCGGCGGTCCGCCGAGCCGTGTCATCCGCCGCTTGCCCGGTCGCGTCACCGGCGGTGTCGGTGGTCCGGCGGGCCGTGCTGCCCGTCGCCCGACCGGCTGCCTCGCCCGCGGTGTCGGCGGCCCTGCCGGCCGCCTCGCCGACCCCTGCGCCGGCAGCGCCCTCCGCCTTCGCCGCGGTGCGCCCGGCGGCCCGGCCGGTCTCCCGGACCGCGCCGCCGACGTCCTCGCCGACGTCGCCCACGGCCCGTCCCGCCCGGCCGCCGACATCCCCCACCGCGCGCCCGGCCTCGCCGCCGACGTCCTTGATGGCGCCGCCCGCTCCCTGACCGACGTCCTGTACGGCGGATCCTGCTCCCCGGCCGACGTCCTCCACCGCCGAGCCGGCACCTCGCCCCACGCCTTCAACGGCGCCGCCTGCCCCGCGCCCGACATTCTGTACGGCGGATCCTGCCCCCTGACCGACGTCCTCCACGGCCGAGCCCGCGCCCCGGCCCACGTCCTCGACGGCCCTTCCCGCCCCGGTGCCGAGTTCGCCGACGGCCTGCCGGGCGCCGCCGCCGACGTCCTGCACCGCCGATCCGACGCCCCGGGCCAGTTCCTCCAGGATCTGCGGGTTGCGGTCGAGGGTGGTGAGCACCCGGTTGATGATCATCGCGACGTTGTCGAGTCTCACCTTGAGCTGGGCCTGCGCCTCCACGCCGGAGATGGCCAGGTGCACCCGCCCGAGGGTGACGTCGGCGCCCACGTTCAGCTTCAGCAGGTCCAGTACCTCGGCCTGGAGCGAGACGTGGGCCCGCAGGTTCTCCACGTCCAGGTCGATCTCGTCGACCTTCAGCAGCGGGACGTCGAGGAAGACGTCGGGAGCCGCATCGGCCCCGCCCCTCCCGGCCGCCGCCTCGCCGCCGGGCAGGACGGCGCCCTCTTCGGCGGCGTCCTCCTCCTCAACGTCCTCGTCCTCGTCCTCGTCGTACGGCCCGGGCTCGGCGTACTCGTCGGAGTCTTCGGCCTCCTCCTCGTCGTACAGCTCGGGCTCCTCGACGGGACCCTCGTCGTTCTCGGCGTCGTCGTGCATCCCTGCACCTCCGCGAGCTCGACGGATGATTCACCCCTTTCATCCCAGTATGGCGTGTCGTCCTACGGCGACAACGGCCGGGGAAGGCCGCCGACGCCGTCGGGGCGGACACGTCCGGCCAGGCTCCGGCGGCTCGCGGCGGGGGAGGCGGCGGCGGGCCGATGGGCCGAACGGGTGAAGGCTTCGTATCGGTCCGGCCGGCTCACCGCGTGCGTCGCGCGGCCGCGACAGGATCGCCCGTCGCAACGGGGCCCACGTGCAAGGGAGTTCCCTATGTCGGCTACGGTGGTCAGCCGACCGGTCAAGTGAGGGGAGCGAGTGCGGATGGACGAGCGTGCGGCGGGTGGTTCGGTGCCGATCGACTCTTCGGTGGCGCATCCCGCGCGGGTCTACAACGTCTGGCTGGGCGGCAAGGACCACTACCTCGTCGACCAGGAGGCGGCCGAACTGGCCGCCGCGGCCAACCCGAAGATCGTTCCGGCGGTCCGGGCCAACCGGGCCTTCCTGGGGCGGGCGGTGCGGCAGTTGGCCGGCAAGGCGGGGATCCGGCAGTTCCTCGACATCGGCACCGGCATCCCGTCGGCCGGCAACACGCACGAGGTGGCGCAGCGCGTCGATCCCGGCGCCCGGGTGGTCTACGTCGACAACGATCCCATCGTCCTGGCTCATGCCCGCGCGCTGCTGGTCAGCACCGAGGAAGGAGCGACGGACTGTCTGGAGGCGGATCTGCGCGACGTGGACCGCATCCTGACGGCGGCTCGGGAGACGCTGGACCTGTCCCAGCCCGTGGGCCTGATGCTCGTGGCGGTCCTGCAGTACGTTCCGGACGCCGACGACCCCCACGGCATCGCCCGGCGGCTCCTCGACGCGCTCGCCCCCGGCAGTCACATCGTCCTCTCCCACCCGGCCGCGGACATCGGGGCCGAGGAGGTCGCCGAGTCGATGCGCGTGTACAACGACCGGGCCGCCCGGCACGCGGGAGCCACGCCCCGCTCCCGTGCCGAGGTCACCCGGTTCTTCGACGGCACGGATCTCCTGGATCCCGGCGTCGTCCAACTGCCGGAATGGCATCCCGACCCGGTGGACGGCCCGTCCCCCGGCGAGCTGCCGATGTGGTGCGGGGTCGGCCGCAAGCCGTGACGGACGCGGACCCGTGCCCCGGCGCGAACCGCTTGGTTCCGTACGCGGCTCGGGGACCCGCCCGCACGATCGGGGCGTCCTAGTCTCGATGCCATGACTTCGCTGCCCTCAGCCGCCGCCGCGGTCCCCGAGTCCCGCCGTACCGTGACCGCCGCCGTCGTCCAGGCGGCCGCCCCGCTGTTCGACACCCGGGCGGCGCTGAAACGCGCCGAGGACCTCATCCGGGAGGCCGCCGACGACCGGGGCGCGGAGGTCGTCGTCCTGCCCGAGGCGTTCCTCGGCGGCTATCCCAAGGGTCTGGACTTCGACATCACCGTCGGCAGCCGCACCCCGGCCGGCCGTGAACTTTTCCGCCGCTACCACGCCGCCGCCATCGACGTCCCCGGCCCCGAGACCGACACCCTGGCCGCCCTCACCCGGGACCTCGGCTGCCACGCCGTCGTCGGCGCCGTCGAACGCCAGGGCGGCACCCTCTACTGCGTCGCCCTGTTCTTCGGTCCCGAGGGCTACCTGGGCCTGCACCGCAAGCTCATGCCGACCGCCGCCGAACGCTATCTGTGGGGTCAGGGCGATGGTTCCACCCTCCCGGTCGTCGACACCGGCACCGCCCGCCTCGGCGCCGCCATCTGCTGGGAGAACTACATGCCGCTGTTCCGTACGGCCATGTACGCCAAGCGCGTCGACCTGTGGTGCGCGCCGACCGTGGACGACCGCGACGCCTGGCAGGCCACCATGCGACACATCGCCCTGGAGGGCCGCTGCTTCGTCCTGAGCGCAGCCCAGTACCTGCGCCGGGAAGCCCTGCCCGCCGACCTCCACCCCGTCCAGGGCGACGCGCCCGACACCGTCCTGATCGGCGGCGGCTCCGTCATCGTCTCCCCGCTCGGCGAGGTCCTCGCCGGCCCGCTGCGGGACGGCGAGGGGATCCTGACCGCCGAACTTGACCTCGACGACCTCGCACGGGCCCGCTTCGACTTCGACCCCACCGGCCACTACGCGCGCCCCGACGTCTTCACCCTCCACGTCGACGAGTCCCCCCGCACCACCGTCACCAGCACCTGACGTGCAACCGTGGCACTAGCCGATGCGGGCCCCCGTGCCGCCGACGCGGACGCGCGGGTCACCCGCGCGCAGGGTCACCGTGAGTTCGCCGGGGCGGCCGAGGTCCTCGCCCTGATGCAGAGTGAGGACGGCCTCCTCGGGGACCAGGCCGATCTCACGGGCGTACGCGCCGAACGCGGCGGCCGCGGCGCCGGTCGCCGGGTCCTCGACGACGCCGCCGACGGGGAACGGGTCACGGACGTGGAAGACGGTGGGCGACTCCCGCCACACCAACTGGACAGTGGTCAGGTCCAAGCGGTGCATCAGGGCTTCGAGGCGCGGGAAGTCGTAGTCGAGATCCGCCAGGCGTGCGCGCGTTGCCGCCGCGAGGACGAGATGGCGGGCGCCGGCGAACGCGATGCGGGGAGGGAAGGCCGGGTCGAGGTCGGTGACCGGCCAGCCCAGCGCGGCGAGCGCCTCCGTGAGGCCGGCACGGCCGATCTCTTCGATGTGCGGCTCGACGCTGGTGAGTGTGGCCCTGACCGTCCCGCCCTCCTCGGCCACCTCCACCGGTACGGTGCCGGCGCGCGTCGCGAACACCAGCTTCCCGGGGCCCGTCCGCTCGGCGAGCGCGACGGCGGTCGCGACGGTGGCGTGCCCGCAGAACGGCACCTCGGCCTTGGGGCTGAAGTAGCGGATGCTGTACGCCCGTTCCTCCGCGTCACCGAGGCCCTCCGGGGGCGCGGTCAGGAACGCGGACTCCGAGTACCCGAGGTCGGCGGCGATGGCGAGCATGTCGCTCTCGTCCAGGGCGGCGGCGTCCAGGACGACGCCGGCGGGGTTGCCCCCGGCGGGGTCGCTGGAGAAGGCGGTGTAGCGCAGCACCTCGGGCCGCGGCGCGTTCGTCGTCATGTGCGCGGGAACACGGGGCGGGGCCGTGGCTATTCCTGTGCGGCTTCAGCTGAATGAACGGCGGTACGCCTGCGGGCTGACGCCCGTCGTCCGCTTGAAGCGGTCGCGGAACGCTGTGGGTGAGCCGAACCCGACCTGTCCCGCGATCCGTTCCACCGGGTGCTGTGTGGTCTCCAGGAGGTGCTGGGCCTGCCGGATGCGCGCCCGGTGCAGCCATTGGAGCGGGCTGGTGCCGGTCTGCTCGCGGAAGCGGCGCATCAGGGTGCGGGTGCTCACGCCCGTGTGCGCGGCCATGTCGGCGAGGGTCAGGTTCCGGTGCAGGTTGTCCTGGAGCCAGGTGAGCAGGGGTTCGAAGGCGGATCCCTGTGGTGTGGGAGCACGGTTGTGGACGATGAACTGCGCCTGTCCGCCCTCCCGTTCGAGCGGCATGACGGAGAGCCGGGCGGCGTCGGCGGCCACCGCCGAGCCGTAGTCGCCGCGGATCATGTGCAGGCACAGGTCGAGGCCGGCGGCGGCGCCCGCGGAGGTGAGGATCCGGCCGTTGTCGACGTACAGCACATCGGGGTCGACCGTCACCTTCGGATGCAGCGCGGCCAGCAGGTCGGCCGCCATCCAGTGCGTCGTGGCGCGGAGCCCGTCGAGCAGACCGGTGGCGGCCAGCGGGAAGGTGCCCGTGCAGACGGACGCGATCCGGGTGCCGCCCGCGGCGGCGGCCAGCAGCGCCTCGCGGACCTCGGGCGTGAGCGGTGCCGTGGGGGCGGCCGTGCCCGGCACGACGATCGTGTCCGCACCCTTGAGCCCGTCGAGCGCGCGGTGCGCGCGGAGAGTGAACGTGCCCGCGTCGACCTCGGGGCGCTCGGCGCACACGCGGACCTGGTAGCCGGGGCGCCCGTCGGGGAGCCGGGTACGGGAGAAGACCTCGATCGGCGTGGACAGGTCGAAGGGAATCACCTGATCCAGCGCCAGGACGGCGACGGTGTGCATGGCGGGAACATAACGCATCACCGCATTCCCGCCACCGCGCCGGGGGGGGCGTCAGCGGTCCGGGGCCGGGAGCCGGGCCAGGCCGGATTCGAGCATGATCCGGTCGACGGTTGCGGGGGGAGCGCTGTCGGTGCCGATGACGGTCTCGACGCCGCCGGGCAGCAGATCCCGGTCCCGGTACCAGGCGCGCATCTCGGTCTCGCCGTATTCGCCCGCCTGCGGCTTGGTGGCATGCAGGGCGAGGGTTTCCTCGAACGGCACGTCCAGGTAGCAGGCGTGCGTCGGACCGCGGTGGTCGGCGTGCAGCGCCGCGAGCATGTCGCCGTGCCGGTCGGCGTACAGGATGCCCTCCACCACGACGTGGGAGCCGGCCTCGAGGGCGTAGCGGGCGGTCAGGTCGATCAGCCCGATGTCGGCCGCGCCGGGCCGGTCGCGTTCGCGCAGGACGATGCGGCGCAGGTTGTCCTGGCCGACCAGGGCCAGGCCGCGGCCGAACTTCTCGCGGGTGGCCTGGCCGTCGAAGCCTCCCGAGGCTCAGGCGCTCCACCACTCGTCGGTGCCGCAGCCGACCTCGTAGTGCCACCACCCTTCCTCCCGCCCTCGGTTCAGCAGCGCCTTGAGTCCGGCGAAGTCCGCGCCCGCCGGTGCGGTGAAGGCCACCAGGGGGAGGTCCTCGCTGAACACCTCGCCCCCGAGCCCGAACGCCGAAATGCGCTGGTGCACCGCCTGCGGACCGCTTCCCAGGGGGCCGGTGGGCACGGGCACCACGCGGATCGTGCAGTTCCCGGAGGCACTGACCCGTCCGACGGCCCAGTGGCGCCCGTCGGGGTCGGTCCGGTACCGCACCACGTCACCCTCGGCCACCCCGTCCTGAAGGAAGGGGACGTTCCGCACCCTGGCCGTGCTGCCGTCGAGCTTCGTCGCCCAAAGACCCTCGGTGTCCTGGGGAAGCCATCCCTGACGTGGGACGAACCGGAACCAGACCTTGATCTTTTCGACCGCGTTCTCCATGACGGCCATCATGGGCCGACCCGCGACGCCACTCCCCACCGGGCCTGAGCCGGGCAATCAACCGGGCCGGCGCGGGGCTCCGGCCGCGCCCGTCGGCGAGGGCCACCACCCGCAGCACAGGGCTCCTGCGCCGTGCCGCCCGGGGGCGTGAGGCGACCGTGGTCGCTCATCGCGCCGCCGAGCGGCCGGCGGGACGCCGTGCCGGGCGTCAGGGCATCTCGCGCATCCGGCTGATCTCGCTGGTCTGCTGGGCGATCACTTCGTTCGCCATCTCCTCGACCTGTACGTTGTTGCCGTCCGAGAGCACCGAGGTGGCCATGGTGATCGCCCCGTAGTGGTGCGCGATCATGAGGGTCAGGAACAGCTCGTCGAAGGCCACGCCCCGAGCCGCGCGCAACTGCTTCAACTGCGCATCGGTCGCCATGCCGGGCATCGTGGCATGGTCGTGGTCGTGCTCCGAGCCCGCGCCGCCACTTGTGCGCCGCTCCCCGCCGTGGTTCTTCAACCACCCCTTCATGGCGTCGATTTCCGGCCCCTGCCCCGCGGCGATGCGGGAGGCCATCCGCTTCACATCGCCCGACTTCGCCCGGTGGGCGGCGAGTTCGGTCATCTCCAGGGCCTGGCCATGGTGGACGATCATCATCTGGACGTACTCGAAGTCCGCCGCGTTGGGGGAGTCGTCGGGAATCTCCTTCGCGGCGTCCTCCGCGGACAGGGTCCGGGCGGGCTCGCCGGGCTTGCCGGGAGCGATCACCGAGGGACCGGGCGCGCTCCTCTTCTCCGGGGAGTCCGCGCCCGAGTTGCACGCGCCGACGGTGAGAGCGACAAGGGTGAGAGCGGTGACTGCCCGCCACCTGGAACGATCAAAGACTTTCACACGGAACGCATTGCCATCTTTTGATCTGTACATGAAGCGTACGATACTGCGGCTGTCCGTGAACCGTTCCCTTGCGAACGGACACCAGGGAGGAAACAGTGAACCTGTTGAACAGTCCCCGAACACGGCGGAGGCGCCTGGGGGTTGTGGCCGCAGCCACCGGCCTGCTGGCGGCGCTGCTCACCGCGGCTCCGGCCATGGCGACGCCCGACCCCGGCGACGCCACCACCACACCCCAGCGTGTGTCGAAGAGCGACGCGGCCGAGACCAGAACGGCCATCGCCAACGGCGAGATACCCGCGCAGGACGAGATCGTCCACTCCGACAACATCGAACACCTCGCCAACGTCCCCAAGGACGCTCTGAAGGACCTGAACTCCGACCTCGCCTTCCAGGGCAAGTACGCGTTCGCCGGCAACTACGACGGCTTCCGCGTCTTCGACATCAGCAACCCGAAGGCGCCCAAGACGGTTTCCCAGGTGCTGTGCCCGGGATCGCAGAACGACGTGTCCGTCTACGGGAACCTGCTGTTCCTGTCGACCGACTCCTCACGCAGCGACAACTCCTGCTCCAGCACGTCGCAGCCCGCGACCGAGAAGTCGTCGTGGGAGGGCATGAAGATCTTCGACATCAGCAACAAGAAGAGCCCCAAGTACGTCGCGGCCGTCGAGACCAACTGCGGCTCGCACACGCACTCCCTCGTTCCCCATGGCCGCAACGTCTACATCTACGTGTCCTCGTACTCCCCGAGCCCGTCCTTCCCCGACTGCCAGCCCCCGCACGACGGCATCTCGATCATCAAGGTTCCGCGCGACGCTCCCCAGAAGGCCGCGCTCGTCAACTTCGCGGTGCTCTTCCCCGGTGACGGCCCCGACGGTGGCGGCAACCCCGGCGCGCCCACCAACCCGGGTGTCTCCAAGACGACCGGCTGCCACGACATCACCGTGCTGCCGTCCAAGGACCTGGCCGCCGGCGCCTGCATGGGCGACGGCATCCTGATGTCCATCAAGGACCCGGAGCACCCGAAGGTCATCGACCAGGTCCAGGACAACGTCAACTTCGCGTTCTGGCACTCGGCGACCTTCAACCAGACCGCGAAGAAGGTCGTCTTCACCGACGAACTCGGCGGCGGAGGCGCCGCGACCTGCAACGCGGCCATCGGCCCGAACCGCGGCGCCGACGGCATCTACGACATCGTCGGCAAGGGCGACCACCGCAAGCTCGTCTTCCGCGGTTACTTCAAGATCCCCCGCCACCAGGCGGACACCGAGAACTGCGTCGCCCACAACGGCTCGCTGATCCCGGTCAAGGGCCGCGACCTCATGGTCCAGGCCTGGTACCAGGGCGGCGTCTCGGTCTGGGACTTCACCGACTCGACGAAGCCGAAGGAGATCGGCTACTTCGAGCGCGGACCGCTCAGCACCGACAGGCTGACCGTGGGCGGCTCCTGGTCCGCGTACTACTACAACGGCTACATCTACTCGAACGACATCGCCAAGGGCTTCGACGTGCTCAAGGTCAACGACCGGCGCACCGACCCGGCCCGGAAGATCCACCTGGACCAGCTGAACGTCCAGACCCAGCCGGAGTACTTCGACTGACCCGGCCGGCACCACGGCACCGATCCCGCCGGGCGGCCACCGCCCGGCGGGACTCCCGCACTGCTGGTGACGGGCCGTCCGGTCAGCCGGCGCGGGCGGCGAGCCACGCCCGGTGGGCCGACCGCACCCTGGCCCAGAGCGCGGCTCGCTCGTCCTCGCCCACATCCGTGAGGGTGAGCCCGAAGACCTCCGCGAGGGCCGCGAACCAGGCTTCCTCGATGGTCAGTTCGCGCTCCGACCGGCCGTCGCCGTCCGTCCGCACCAGCACGCAGCCCCGCAACTCGTCCGTGCCGGCCGCGTCCCTGCGGACCGCGGAGACGACCCGGACGAACCCCGAACTCGGCGAGGTGGACAACTCCCGGTGCCGCTCGGCGAAGTCCTCCGGACCGGCGGGCGCCATGGTGAAGTCCATCCCGGCGAAGGAGCCACGGGGATCGTGGTCGAAGCGCCACCCGCCGGGCTCGACCGCCGACCGGGAGAGCCGATAGGCGAAGGGCCCCTGCCGGTATTCCCCGGCACGGAGCGGCAGCGGCTCGTACAGCCCGTCACCGAGCCCGACGTCGACGAACCAGGTCTCGCCCTCGCAGACCACCGTGAGCGCCAGATGGTTGGCGTTCGCTCCGGGCGGGTCGGCGGCCGCACTGCCCTGGACTCCGCCGCGGTGCCACGTCACGGCGTACCCCAGGGCGTCGAGCAGGGTGGCGAAGGCTCCGTTGAGATGGAAGCAGTAGCCGCCGCGCCCCCTCAGGATCCGGTCCACCGACTCCTCAGGATCCACCGTGGTCGCCCGCCCCAGATGGATCTCCAGCGTCTCGTACGGCACCCGGGCCACATGAGCGGCGTGCAGCGCCCGCAGCCCCGCCACTGACGGCGCGCCGGGAGCCGCGACCCCCAGCCGCTCCAGATAGCGGCCGACATCAACCTTCGACATGCCGTGGACTGTAGCCAGCACCGGTGACATCAGGTCAACTACCGCTGCTCCGACGGCCGACCGGTGACTTCCGCACCTGTGTGGACGGCGCCGGCGTCGAAGATTCTTGTCAACCCATTACCAAGCGTTTACTGAGCAGATACCTTTCTCCTTGCCGGTGGCAGGGGAACGGTGCGATCCGGTCGTTTCTGCCTGCCCCGGCGTACCGCCGCACGTCCCTCGGCCTGTTTTCGGCCACTACGCCCATTTCTGATGGACTGCCGGAAGGAAGCGTCTTGAACGCTCGGAACCGCCGTACCACGGTAGCCGCCGTATCCGCCGCAGGGCTCATAGCGCCGCTGCTGCTGATCGGTTCGGGCACCGCCTCCGCCCACAGTGACCCTGCCAAGGAGGCTGCCCAGCTCGCGAAGAAGCTCGTCAAGAAGAGCAACGCCGAGGATGCCTACGAGCATCTGAAGAAGTTCCAGCGGATCGCGGACAAGAACGGCAACACCCGGGTGGCCGGGTCGGAGGGGCACCGGCAGTCGGCCGAGTACGTCGAGAGCCTGCTGCGGAAGGCCGGGTACTCGGTGACCCGGAACGAGTTCGACTACCCCTTCACCGAGACGCTGGCGCAGAACCTGCGGGTGGTGTCGCCGCAGCAGCAGGACGTCCCGTTGATCGCCATGACGTACTCGGCCAGCAGCCCGGTCGGCGGCCTCACCGCCCCGGTCGCGGTGGTGCCGGTCGACGACACCACCGGCTGCGAGCCGGGGGACTACGCCTCCGGGACGTTCACCGGCAAGATCGCGCTGATCAAGCGCGGCGGCTGCACCTTCGCGGAGAAGCAGGAGGCCGCCGCCGATGCCGGCGCGGTCGGCGCGATCATCTACAACAACACCGAGGGCGCGCTCAACGGCACCCTGGGCGACCCGTCCGCCGCCAGGATCCCGGCCGGCGGCGTGACGCAGGCGGACGGCGAGGCGCTCGCGGCCAGGGCCGCCGCCGGCGCGGTGACCGTCAACCTGGAGATCCGCACCTTCGCGGAGACCCGGCACACCTACAACGTGATCGCCGAGACCAGGACCGGCAGCGCCGACAACGTGGTGATGTTCGGCGCCCACCTGGACTCGGTGGCGGCCGGCCCGGGCATCAACGACAACGGCTCCGGCTCCGCCGGCATCCTCGACGTGGCCCTGAACCTCGCCCACGAGAAGGTCAAGAACAAGGTGCGTTTCGCCTGGTGGTCGGCCGAGGAGTTCGGCCTGCTGGGCTCGGAGGCGTACGTCGACAGCCTCTCCGCGGCGGACCGTGCGAAGGTCAAGCTGTACCTGAACTTCGACATGATCGCCTCGCCGAACTACGCCCAGTTCGTCTACGACGGCGACGACTCCGACCAGGTCGGCGCGGGCCCCGGCCCTGAGGGCTCGGCGCAGCTGGAGCGGCAGATCACCGACTACCTGGACAGCAGGCGCATCCCGCACGAGGGCACCGACTTCACCGGCCGGTCGGACTACGGGCCGTTCATCGAGGTGGGCATCCCCTCGGGCGGCACGTTCACCGGCGCCGAGGGCATCAAGACGGCCGTGCAGGCAAAGGTGTACGGCGGTAAGGCGGGCGTCGCGTACGACGCCTGCTACCACGCCGCCTGCGACACCCTGAAGAACATCAACATGAAGGCATTCGACGTCAACATCGACGTCATCGCCAACGCGGTGGGCCAGTACGCCTGGGACACCAGCCTCCTGAGCAAGCCGGTGACGCCGCAGAACACCAAGGGCTCGGCGGGCAGCGGCGGCGGCCTGCACGAGGGCCACGACCACGAGGTCACCGAGTAACCGAGTAACTCCCGCTCCGCACAAGGGGAGGGCCGGACTGTCCAGGCTCTCCCCGCACCGGACGCAAGCGGTCAGGTGACGGCGTCGGGGCGGGCGGGGCTCAGGTAGTGCACCGTGGTCTGCTCGGCATGCGGGGCGAGCAGACCCTGGAGTTCGTCCGCCGCGACCTTGAGGATGTCGCCGTCGCGGGTGGCGTGGAGGGTTTCCAGGACGAAGGCGACGTGGGCGGAGTCCTCGGTGACGCGGGTGCGGTGGGCGTCGCGGTGGTTCCAGTGGCGGGTGAGCACCCCATCGGCGTCGGCGTAGATGATCTCGCCGGGCTTGGGGTGCTCGACGGTTCCGGGTTCGCCGAGCGGGGTGAAATCCTCGCTTCCGTCGGCGTACCGGATGTCGACGTCGCCCGTGACGTGGCCCAGGTCGAAGGCGCCGGCGGGCAGTCCGTGGCGCACGGAGACGGAGTTGTAGGAGTCGACCGCCGGGTTGATGCGGGGGAGCGCGCCCTTCTTGGCCATGCGCCGTCCGAGGGCGTCGACACTGGGGCGGATACGCCGGGGGTTGGTGCCGAAGGAGCGGTAGGCGGTGTGCCACGCCTCGACGCGTTGGTCGCTCTCGTCGGCAGGCCGCCATATGCCGAGGGCGAGTTGCTGCTCCAGGTCCTCGACAGCGGTGATGGTGTCGTGCCAGGGCTCGTGGCCGCGCAGCCCGGTGGCGGTGACCAGGGCGATGAGGGTGTCCGGGAAGGCGTCGGCGACGGCGGGGCTGATACGGAAGGCGGTCATGGGCGAGGTCCTGTCTTGTGCGCGTGCCGGCCGGTGAGGGTCAGGGCTTCCAGGAGCCGATGCGGTCCAGGCGGCGCAACTGCTGGCGCGCGGTGGGCACGTCAAGGCCCTGGCCGCGCTCCGTGAGCCGGCCGGCGACGCTGGTGCGGTGCTCGACCGGCTTGTGGTCGTCGTACTTGAACTTGGCGCGCACCTCGGTGACTTCCAGGCGCAGACCGCGGATTCCGGGCAGCATCCGCCCGTAGGGCGGCTGGTCGACGTCGACGGGAGCGTGGTCGCCATCGGGCTGGAAATGGGCCATCTGGCGGCGCAGCAGGTCGGCCTTGGCCTCGGGGTCGTCGACGATGCGGGCGCGGCAGGTGAACTGGACGGCCGCGTAGTAGCTGGTGGGCACGCCCTCGGTGGGCGGGATGCCGGGCTGGGCGCGCCAGGGTCCGGGGACGAAGGCGTAGTCGCCGAAGACGGTGAAGGTGACGTTCGGGTCGTGCTCGATCGCCTTCCAGACCGGGTTGGGCCGGGCGAGGTGGATCAGCAGTTCGCCGTTGCCGGTGGTGAAGTGGGTGGGGACGACGACGGGCGCCTGGCCGGGCAGGCCGTTGACGCTGAGCTGGCCGAAGTCGTGGTCGTCGGCGATCCAGGTCTGCCATTCGGTGTCGTCGAGGGAGGCGTCCCAGGGCTGGATGAACATGCGGTTCTCCTTGAGGGGAAGGGCGGTTGGTCAGGTGAGGGCGAGGAGGCCGACCGCGAGGGCGGCGGTGCCCAGGCCGACGAGCTGGCCGCGGTGGATGCGTTCGGCGAGCACGCCACGGGCGAGCAGGACCGTGCCGGCCGGATACAGGGCGGTGATCACGGCGACGATGGTGAGGTCGCCGCTGCGGGCAGCGAGCAGGAACAGCAGGTTCGCGAGCGAGTCGAGTACGCCGGCGGCCGCGGAGATCGCGTAGGCGGGCCTCTCCGGGCCCAGCCGGCGGTGCATCGCCGCGGCCGCGGCCAGGGTGACGGCCGAGGAGACCGCTCTGCCGGTGATCAGAGGGGCCACGCCGCTGTCGGAGGGCGCCTGGTGCAGGCAGACGAGCTGAAGGGCGATGGCGGCACCCGCGCCGAAGGCCAGCAGCAGAGCCGTCCGCGACGGACGCGACGAGCGCGCTCCGTGCCCGGCGCTCACCATGACCACGGCCACCAGCGCCAGCGGCAGACCCACGAGGCCCGCCACGCCCAGGCGCTCGCCCTGGAGCAGCCCGACCGCGACCGGCAGCGCGGCGGACACCAGCGCGGTGAGCGGCGACAGCACGTTCATGGGGCCGATCGCCAGGGTCTTGTACAGCAGGACGAACGCGGCGGCCGACGCGACCCCGGAGGCCGCGCCCCACCCGACGCTCGCCCAGGTGAACGAGGCGCCCAGGACGGGCCACAGCAGGAGTTCGACGGCGAGACTGGCCGGAGCCGCGACCAGCACGGTGCGCAGCACATGCGCCTTGCGGGCGCCGACGCCCCCGAGGAAATCGGCGCATCCGTAGGCGAGAGAGCTGCCCAGGGCCAGCAGCAGAGCGAGCACGGCAATTCCTTCACTTTCACATCGGAACGACTCGACCGTACAATGAAACGACCGCGTGTTGTCAACCAAACGACCGGACGGTCCATTCCAGTGCTCCACTCGTCAGGACGGTGATCAGGTGTCCGAGGCCGAAGCAGCCCTGCGCACGCTCGCGCACAACGTCAGAGCCGCGCGCACGCGCGCGGGCCTGTCCCTGGACGAACTGGGCCGCCGCGCCAAGGTCAGCAAGGGCGCCCTGGTCGGCCTTGAGAAAGCCCAGGGCAACCCGAACTTCGCCACCCTGGTCCGCCTCGCCGACACCCTCGGCATCTCGGTGTCCGCGCTGATGGAGGGACCGGCCGAAGGCCGCGTCCGCGTGGTGTCCGCCGACGCCGTCATGCCCCTGTGGGCCGGGGAACTGGGCAGCGAGGCCCGGCTCATGCTGACCACCTCCGGACCGGCTCCGGTCGAGGTCTGGCGCTGGAGGCTGGAGCCGGGCGAGGAATACCCCAGCCACCCCCACCAGGCCGGCGTCGTGGAAACCGTCAGCGTCACGTCCGGCCGGATGACGCTGATCGTCGACGGCACCGAGCATCCCGTCGAAGCCGGACAGACCGCCACCTTCGACGGCGACACCGCCCACACCTACCGCGGCTCGGGCGCCGGCACCTGCCACCTGATCATGACCGTCCACATCCCTCCCGGCCCCGGCTCCCCGACCTGACCTGCGCAGACCTCTTGTCTGAGTCGAGGCTTGTCAAGTTTCCTCCTTCGGGCTATATAAGAAGTCGTAGGGCATCGCACCTCAGCGCCTGAAAGAGAGGAGTGACCCGTGATGCTCATGCGTACCGACCCGTTCCGCGAATTCGACCGACTCGCGCAGCAGGTCCTCGGCTCCGCCGCCCGCCCCGTCGCGATGGCGATGGACGCCTACCGGTCGGGGGACGACTTCATCGTCCACTTCGACCTTCCCGGCATCGACCCCGAGACGATCGAACTCGACGTCGAGCGCAATGTCCTGAACGTCCGCGCCGAGCGCAAGAACCCCGCCCCCGAGGGCGCGGAAGTGATCGTCGCCGAGCGGCCCACGGGCTCCTTCACCCGGCAGCTCTTCCTCGGCGACACCCTCGACACGGAACGCATCGACGCCGCGTACGACGCCGGCGTGCTGACGCTGCGCATTCCGGTGGCCGAACAGGCCAAGCCGCGCCGCATCCAGATCTCTGGCGGCGCAGGACGCAAGGAACTCGGCAAGTAACCGCACATCGCGCCACGCGTCCCGCAGCCGCGCGCCGCTCGGCTGCGGGACGCGGTACCCCGCGCGCATGAGAGGAGGAGAGCCCACAGGTGACCGCGACGACGGCGCCCACCGCAGTGAACACCCCGCGCACGCCGGCCGGGAGCCCGGGACACGACGCCGGATGGGTCGAACTGACCGAGAAGGTACGGGACTCCGGCCGGTACCCCACCCGGGCGGAGGCGGAACGAGTCACCCGTATCGTCCTGTCGGCCCTCGGCGGACATGTGGTCGGGGACGAGCGCGTCGACCTCGCGCGCGCCCTGCCCGAGGAAGCGGCCCGGGTGGTCGCCGGCCAGATCCCGGCCACACGCCCGCTCACGGCTCAGGAATTCGTCGACTCGGTGGCGGTCCGAATGGAGGGGGCCACTCCCGCCACGGCCCGCTGGGACGTCAGCTCGGTCCTGAGCGTCCTGCCGAGCCTGGTCGGCGACGAACTCGTGAACCGTGTCCTGACCCAACTCCCACCGGGCTATGCCCTGTTGTTCGGCCGCGCGGAACTGACACCCACACCGTAGACCGACAACTACCGGCCACCACCGGTGCCACGACCCACCGGCGGTGGCCTCGTCGACCGGGGAAAACCGGGGGGTACGACCGTTCGTCGCACGAGGGATGCCGCTTACCGCATACGGTAGACCGAATGGTGTTCAACAAGGCACGGGATTCGTACCGTCCGGGATCATGAGTGCTCCTGTTGCTCCCCCGGGATGGAGCCGCTGGCTGATTCCGCCCGCCGCTCTGTCGGTCCATCTGTCCATCGGCCAGGCCTACGCCTGGAGCGTGTTCAAACCGCCCCTGGAGTCCGCGCTGCACCTCGACGGCACGCAGAGCGCGCTGCCGTTCCAGCTGGCCATCGTGATGCTCGGTCTGTCCGCCGCGTTCGGCGGCACGCTCGTGGAACGCAACGGACCGCGCTGGGCGATGACCGTCGCCCTGGTCTGCTTCTCCTCCGGATTCCTGCTCGCCGCACTGGGGGCGCAGACCGAGCAGTACTGGCTGATCGTCCTCGGCTACGGGTTCGTCGGCGGCATCGGACTGGGCATCGGCTACATCTCGCCCGTCTCCACCCTGATCAAGTGGTTCCCGGACCGGCCCGGAATGGCCACCGGCATCGCCATCATGGGCTTCGGCGGCGGCGCGCTGATCGCGTCACCCTGGTCGGCGCAGATGCTGAACTCGTTCGGCGCCGACCACTCGGGGATCGCCCTCGCCTTCCTCGTGCACGGACTGACGTACGCGGTGTTCATGTCCCTGGGCGTCCTGTTGGTGCGGGTGCCTCGCGCCAGGAAGCCCGTCGAGAACGGTCCGAGCGCCGTCGCCGGCGTTCAGGTCTCCGCCCGCAGCGCCGTACGCACCCCGCAGTTCTGGTGCCTGTGGCTCGTGCTCTGCATGAACGTGACCGCCGGCATCGGCATCCTCGAGAAGGCCGCCCCGATGATCACGGACTTCTTCGCGGACACCTCCACCCCGGTGTCGGCGTTCGCGGCCGCCGGCTTCGTCGCCCTGCTGTCGGCGGCCAACATGGCGGGCCGCATCGGCTGGTCCTCGACCTCCGACCTGATCGGACGCAAGAACATCTACCGCGTCTACCTGGGCGTCGGCGCGCTCATGTACCTGCTCATCGCGTCGTTCGGCGACTCGTCCAAGCCGCTGTTCGTCCTCTGCGCGCTCGTGATCCTCTCCTTCTACGGCGGCGGATTCGCGACGGTCCCCGCCTATCTGAAGGACCTGTTCGGGACCTACGAGGTCGGCGCGATCCACGGCCGGCTGCTCACCGCCTGGTCGACCGCCGGCGTCCTCGGCCCGCTGATCGTGAACTGGATCGCCGACCGCCAGGAGGAGGCGGGCAAGCACGGTGCGTCCCTCTACGGCCTCTCCTTCATGATCATGATCGGGCTGCTCGTCGTCGGATTCGTCGCCAACGAGTTCGTACGTCCCGTCCACCCACGCCACCACGTCCACGCACCGAAGGAGGCCGCCGATGGCCGACACGAGCAGCACGCCTGACCGGCGAGCACTGATCCTCTTCTCCTGGCTGTGGGTGGGTGCGCCCCTGTGCTACGGCCTCTACGAACTCGTCCTGAAGGCCAAGCAACTCTTCACCGGGTAGGGCGACGGACGCCGTCGTACGGGGTCACCTCCGCGCACGCATCCAGCAGATCACTCGGTCATGCATGTGAACGAAGTGTGCATATCGCATGGCGGACTTGTGGCATGATGTGGCCTCGCTGCGTTGCGGCGGCGGAGTCCTCTGCGGCTCTCGGCCGACGTCACGAACGGGCAACCGCCGCACCGAGCAGCACGCCAAGATGTCACAGCCGACGCCACGGCCGGCGCTGCCAACGCGTTCTGGGGGGACCTATGACCAATCCGTACGCCATTCCGCCACAACCTGTCCGGCCTGCCCCCAAGTGGGCGCGGAAGCGCTATGTGCTGCCCGTGATGGGCCTCGCCTTCTTCATGGGAATCGGCGCGGGCGCCGGCGATCAGGGCAGCAATACGGTGAAGCCCGTCGTCGAGAAGGTGCGTCCGACGGCCACTGTCACCGCGACAGCCACCGCCACGGAGACCGCGACCCCGAAGCCGGCACCGACGGTGACGGCTACGGCCACGGAGACCGTCGAGGTGAAGGTGACCGTCACCGCGAGGGCCGCCGCGGCGGGTTCGGGAGGCAGTGGCGGTTCGTCCGGCGGTTCGTCGGGCGGTTCGTCGGGCGGTTCGTCGGGGAGCGGCGGCTCGAGTTCCTCGGGCGGTTCCAGCAGTGCCGGAAACGGCGCCACGGCTCTGTGCAACGACGGCACCTACTCCTATGCCGCCCACCATCAGGGCGCCTGCTCGCACCACGGAGGCGTGGCCGTCTTCTACAAATAGGCCGAGCAGGCCGGCTCGGCGGCTGTGCGAACGGCCCGGCTCGGGCATTGACCGGCCGGGCAGCCGCGCGGCCTGAACCGAGGCCCGTACAACCGGCGGAGTAGTCACAAGGACTCCTCCCGCAGGACGACCACGGCCCTGCCGGTGGGCGATCCTGTGGTGTGTGACAGCTGATCTCCACACAGGTGGCGATGCCCTTCCGGCGCCCACTTCGCCGGCGCCACCTGCCGACGGCGCGCCCCGGCCGCGCCGTTCACGGCTGCGGCGGTGGCTGCGGCGCGCCGCGCTGGGCTGCGCCATGCTGCTGGTGGCCGTCACGGCGGCCTCGTTCGCCTACAACGGATTCACCGCCGGCCGCGCCGCGCCTCCGCCGGGACTCAGGTACGTCCAGGCCGCCGACATCCGCACGCGCTACCAGACCTGGGGCGCGACGGGCTCACCGGTCGTCCTGGTGCACGGCGCCTTCGAGACCGTGGACACCTGGTCGCGCCTGGCCCCGCTGCTGGCCGGCAATCACCGCGTATACGCGCTCGACCTGACCGGCGACGGATACAGCGAACGCCACGGCCCGTACACCGTCGACCATTTCACCCGGCAGTTGCTGGGGTTCCTCGACGCCATGCACCTCGGCGGCCCCGGCGAGCGCCCGCTGCTGGTGGGGCACTCCAGCGGAGCCGCCGTGGTCACCGAGGCCGCGCTGCGCGCTCCTGGCCGGCTGGGGGGCGTGATGCTGCTCGACGGCGACGCCCTCGACACGGGTGCCGGCCCGCCGCCGGCCTTCAAGTACGTGCTGATCGACCCCTACCGCACCAGCCTGCTGCGCATCGGACTCGGGATCGACGCCGTGATCCGGAGCCTGTACGACGCGCAGTGCGGGCCTGCCTGCCCGCCGCTGGACGCCGCCGGCCTGGATCAATGGCGACGCCCGCTCCAGGTGCCGGGCGGAGAGGGCGCCCTGTGGAGCATGCTGGCCGAAGGCGTACCGGGCCTGCCTGCCGACCGGGTCGCGCGGCTCGCCGGTCTCGACCTGCCCAAGGCGGTGGTGTTCGGGGCGCAGGACGACGTGTTCACCCGGCAGGCGCCGTACGAGACCGCCCGGCGCATCGGCGCACCGCCTCCGACGCTCATCCCGGGCGCCCGGCACCTGACGATGATCTCCAGCCCCGAGGCGGTCGCGGCGGCCGTGGACCAACTCATCGACGCACATGGGATTTCGCCGTCTGTCCGACCGTGACGAACCGGCCCGCGACGGCGGTTGAGAGCGTGCGCGAGGAAGGCCGGGTGCTGTTGCGCAGCCCGGCCCGCCCGTCAGCCGGGGTCGGTCGAACCCTGGGCCGGACCGCTGCCCCGCGGCGAAGCGTTCGGCGAGGCTCTTCGCCCTGGTGGCCGCGTCCTGCAGCGCGCGCTCGCGGGAGGACTCGAACAGCGGCACCAGTTCGGTCATGGCCGGGTTGTGCGGGGCCATCGTCAGCTCCGGCACGATGAAATCGAGGTCGAGACCGAGCATGTCGGAGAGGACCGCCGTCAGATAGTTCTGGGCGCCGATCAGCACCGCGTCCGCGCTCTCCAACTCCTCGATCAGCCGCAGGCGTTCGGCGAAGGCCGCGGCCTGCCCGGGCGTGTGGGTGGCGGGGTCGGCGAACCCGGCGCTGTGGGCGTCGGCCGTGATGTGCGGCACGGAGCTGGTGGAGAGGTCGCGGTATCCTGGACGGGAAGACCGTCATCGCCTCCCCGCACAAGATCGTGGGGCCGGAGTCGAACGACCTCGTCCTCCAACTCCGCAAGCGCGGCGTCTCGCAGGTGATTCTCGCCGGCATGGCGGCCAACCTGTGCACCGAAGGGCACCTGCGGGAGCTGATCGAGCAGGGATTCGAAGTCGCCGTCGTCCGCGACGCCACCGCCGGACCCCGGCTGCCCGAAGGCGACGGCTATCTGTCCGCCCTCATCAACTTCCGCTTCCTGGCCAGCGCGGTGTGGTCGACCGAGCAGACCATCAGGCAACTCCGCCCGGCCTGAGGGCAGCAACCCCCTCAGTAGAGCACGAGGCTGATCCCCGAACCATCGGGCCGGCCTCAGCGAGTGGGGGTCTCTGCTCCGGTTGCACGTGTCGGGCCTGGAAACTCGGTACCGCTCTCGCCTGTGACATGCTGAAGATGGTGGCATGGACGCACAGAAGGTGACCTTGCGGAAAATGACGCCGTCGGAGTACGACGTGGCGACCGGGCGCCGGGAAGCCGAGTCGGTCCGTGAACTCAGTAAGTTCATGCCCCAGGAGTTGGCGCGAGAGCGGGTTCATCAGGGCACGGCTCAGTTCCTCCCGGACGGGCTCGACACGGCCGGTCATCATCTCGTGGTGGCGGAGAACGGCTCGGGCGAGGTTGTGGGGAACGCGTGGATCGGTCCGGATCCCCGCCATGGTTCCGGCACCATCAACTCAGCCTGGCTGTACGACATCAACGTCTTCGCGCAGTTCCAGCGCCGCGGATACGGATCCGCCATCCTCGCCGCCGCAGAGGAACTCGTTGCCCGCGAGGGCAAGACGTCGCTCAATTTGAACGTCGTCGGGGACAACGAGGCAGCCATTGCCATGTATCAATGCAATGGCTATGAAGTTTCGTCCATGTACCTGTCCAAGAGTGTGCAGCGATAGAAGCGTGCCCACGCCCGGCAGAAAGCCTTCCCCGTCTCGCCCGGCGTTCTACCTCGACCGTGTGGAGGGCGCGCGTTGGCGGCTTGGTTGTCCCGTGCGCCTGGTGAGCCGTCAGCGAACGAGGGCGTGGTCGCCGGAGTGACCGTGCAGGCTGGGGGCATGGATGTGATCGAGGTGCTGCCAAGGCTGCGTATGCTCCGCTTCCCCGTGGGGGCGGCCTATCTGTGGCGGGACGACGACGGGCTGACCCTGATCGACGCCGGGACGGCGGACTGCGCGGCGAAGATCGAGGAAGTACTTGAGGGCGAGCTGCGGCGGATCGTGCTGACGCACTGGCACGAGGACCATACGGGCTCGGCTGCCGAACTGGCCGCCCGGCACGGCGCGGAGGTGGTGGCTCATCGGCTGGAGGCGCCGGTGATCCGGGGCGAGGCGGCCGGGGCGCCGCCGGTACTGGAGGAGTTCGAGGTGCCGATCCGGGCGGCCCTTCCGCCGCTGCCGCCCGCCCCGCCGTGCCGGGTCGACCGGGAGGTGGAGGACGGCGATGTGCTGGAGTTCGGTGGCGGGGCGGTGGTGGTCGCGGTGCCCGGGCACACGGACGGGTCGATCGCGCTCCACCTGCCCGGGCCGGGGGTGCTGTTCACCGGCGACGCGGTCGTCCACGTCGGCCGGGTCATGCTGGGTGTCTTCAACACCGACCGCGCCCGGGTCGTCGAGTCGCTGCACCGGCTTGCCGAGCTGGAGGCCGACACGGCGGTCTTCGGACACGGCGAGCCGATCTCGCACGGCGCGGCGGCCGCCCTGCGGAAAGCAGCCGCCTCAGCGGTGTGACGTGATCACAGTACAGTTCGGTCCCGGCGCCGTGGTGGGCGAGCCGGTCAGGGAATGAGCAGGGTCTTGATGGCGCGGCGCTCGTCCATGGCCCGGTAGCCCTCGGCGACCTCGGACAGGGGCAGCTTCAGGTCGAAGACCCTGCCCGGGTTGATCCGGCCGGACAGGACGCGGTCGATCAGGTCGGGCAAGTACTCGCGCACGGGGGCGGGGCCGCCGCGCACGCCGACCTGGGAGTAGAAGAGCTGCGCGCCGTCGAGGGAAACGCCGTGGGGCACGCCGACGAAGCCGACGTTGCCGCCGGGCCGGGTGGAGTTCAGGGCCTGCTGCATCGACTGCTCGTTGCCCACGCACTCCAGCACGCGGTCGGCCCCGATACCGTCGGTCATCTCCTTGATCCGGGCCACGCCATCCTCGCCGCGCTCGGCGACGATGTCGGTCGCGCCGAACTCACGGGCCAGCTTCTGACGGGACTCGTGCCGGGACATGGCGATGATCCGCTCGGCCCCCAGTTCCCTGGCGGCGATCACCGCGCACAGGCCGACCGCGCCGTCCCCGACCACGGTGACGGTGTCACCGGGCCCCACCTCGGCGGCCCTGGCCGCGTACCAGCCGGTGCCCATCACGTCGGAGCAGGCGAGCAGGCTCGGCACGTACGTCTCGTCGGGCACCTCGGGTGTGGCGACCAACGTGCCGTCGGCCAGCGGGATGCGGATCCGCTCGGCCTGACAGCCGCCGGCGCCGACGAACTCCCGGTGCAGGCAGTTGGTCTGGTACCCGTTCTCGCAGTTCGGGCAGGTGTTGTCGGAGGCGAAGAACGAGCCGACGACGAACTGGCCGACCTCGACGTTCTTCACGTCGCCACCGACTTCCTCGACGATGCCGACGTACTCGTGGCCGAACGGGGTGGGCTGCTCGACCGGGTTGATGCCGCGGTAGTCCCACAGGTCCGAGCCGCAGACGCAGGTGGCCACGCTGCGGATGACCGCGTCGGTCGGGTTCTCGATGCCGGGGGCGGCGCGCTCCTCGAAGCGCACGTCCCCGGGAGCGTAAAGGACGGCTCCACGCATGACGGAAGGGCCTTTCTGTTTCTCGACGGCCGATGCCCTGCCTGAGGGGCGGCCGGGAAGTGCTGGGTGCGAGGTGTCAGCGGGTGACGGCGTCCAGGGCCTTGGCGTACTGCTCGTCGGTGACCGGTTCCAGCCAGGTGGTGCCGTCGCCGTTCTCGTCGCCGACGAGCATGGCGATGTGGGCCATGAAAGTGGTGCCGGTGGCGCCGTGCCAGTGCTCCTCACCCGCCGGGCACATGACGATCTGGCCGGCACTGGCCCGCACGACGTCACCGTCGCGGGTACCGACCAGGCCGACGCCGTCGGTGATGTAGAGGGTCTGGCCCTTGGCGTGGGAATGCCAGTTGGTGCGGGCGCCGGGCGTGAAGCGCACCAGGGCGGCGGCCAGGCGTCCCGGCTCGGAGGGCGTCGCGATCGTGTTGAGGTGGACGTCGCCGGTGAAGCGCTCGGCCGGGGCCTTGGTGGTGGGGGTGGAGGTGATGTGTTCCACGACTGCTTTCCTCGTGACTCTCTGTGATGGTTCGAACGCGCGGATGCGGAGTTGCTCACTGTCGGCCACACGGGCCTGACAGCATCCGAAGGCGGGTTCCCACCACCCACGGCTTGGACCGCATCCGCTGCCACCATCGAGGAAACCGCAGCTCACACGCGCGAGGAAGGCACTGCCGTTACAGGTACTGACAGTACCCCCCAGCTCTGCCGCACCCCGCTGCCGGGCCCTGCGACTGGACGAGGCCGAACGCGCCCACCTGCATGATCTGGCCGCCGCCCAGCGCCGGCGCCCATCACGCCGCGCCGTCCGCAGGACCAAGGAACCCGTCCCGGCCAACCTCAGGCGCGTCCTTGACTCCATGACCGGCTCCCGGCCTTCATCCGCAACGGCCGCCTGGACATCCTCGCCGTCAACCGGTTCGGGCGCGCCCTCTACGACCGCCGCGGCTTCTTGCCCGACTGGGCCGTCTCGGTCAACACCACCGTCTCCCTGCTGCGCGCCGAAGCCGGCCGAGCCCCGGGAGATGCCGAGCTGACCGGCCTGATCGGCGAACTGGTCACCCGTAGCGACGAGTTCCGCGCCGCCTGGGCCAAGCACAACGTGCGCCTGAACCACACCGGCCCACGCCTCCGGGGCCGCCACCACCCGGGAACAGCCCAGCCATGAGGGCTCCGTCCGCCCTTGACCCCGGCCGCCCGCTGATCGCCCTGGGCGCCGAGGCCGCCACGGCCGGCTTCCAGGTGGCCGCCGACTGCTCAGAGAATCTCTGCCCCGGAGCTCCCGAGTGCCCCGAGAATGCGCTCGGCGGCCAGCGTGGGCGTCAACTCGCCTTCTCGGACCCGCTTTTCGAGGGACGGCGTGAGAGCCCGTACCGCCGGGTCGGCGTGCAGGCGGCTGAGGAGTTCGTCGCGGACCATGTTCCAGGTCCAGTCGACCTGCTGGTCACGGCGCTTGGCGGCGAGGCGTCCGGTCGAGTCCAGCAGTGTGCGGTGCTTCTCGAGGCGCTCCCAGACCTCGTCAAGGCCGCTCGACTCCCGCGCGCTGCAGCTCAGTACGGGCGGAGTCCAGATCGCGTCCCTGCCGTGCATCAGCCGCAGCGCGCCCGCCAACTCCCGTGCGGCGGCGCGGGCGTCGCGTTCGTGCGGCCCGTCCGCCTTGTTGACCGCGATCACGTCGGCCAGCTCCAGGACGCCCTTCTTGATGCCCTGCAACTGGTCGCCGGTGCGGGCCAGGGTGAGCAGCAGGAAGGAGTCGACCATGTTCGCGACCGCGGTCTCGGACTGGCCGACGCCAACCGTCTCCACCAGGATCACGTCGTAGCCGGCCGCCTCCATCACCACGATCGACTCCCGGGTCGCCTTCGCGACCCCGCCCAGTGTGCCCGCGCTGGGGGAGGGGCGGACGAAGGCCGCCGGGTCCACGGCCAGCCGCTCCATGCGTGTCTTGTCGCCGAGGATGGAGCCGCCCGTCCGGCTGGAGGACGGATCCACGGCGAGCACGGCGACCCGGTGCCCGAGCGAGGTCAGCATGGTGCCGAACGCGTCGATGAACGTCGACTTGCCCACGCCGGGCACCCCGCTGACGCCGATCCGGCGGGCCCGGCCGCTGTGCGGGAGCAGCGCGGTCAGCAGTTCCTGGGCCAGCACCCGGTGCTGGGGACGGGTGGACTCGACGAGGGTGATGGCGCGCGCGACGATGGCGCGCTTTCCGTCGAGGACGCCCTTTACATACGTGTCGAGGTCGATGGCCATGGCTTCAAAGATCGTGCCCGAGGTCGGCCGACAGTCGCTGCACCAGGTCGTACGCGGCGTCCGGGATCACCGTCCCGGGCGGGAAGACGGCCGTCGCGCCCATCTCCAGCAGGGTGGGCACGTCCTGCGGCGGAATCACCCCGCCGACCACGATCACGATGTCCTCGCGCCCTTCCTCGGCGAGCTGCTCGCGCAGCGCCGGTACGAGTGTGAGATGACCGGCGGCCAGCGAGGAGACGCCGACGATGTGCACGTCCGCCTCGACGGCCTGGCGGGCCACCTCGGCCGGGGTCTGGAACAGCGGACCGACGTCCACGTCGAAGCCGAGGTCGGCGAAGGCGGTGGCGATCACCTTCTGGCCGCGGTCGTGGCCGTCCTGGCCCATCTTGGCGACCAGGATCCGCGGACGGCGGCCCTCGGCCTCCTCGAAGGCGGACACCAGGGTGCGCGTGCGGTCCACGGACGGGGACTCGCCTGCTTCGTTGCGGTACACACCGGAGATCGTACGGATCTGCCCCGAGTGCCGGCCGTACACCTTCTCCAAAGCGTCGGAGATCTCACCGACGGTCGCCTTGGCCCGGGCGGCGTGCACGGCCAGTTCCAGCAGGTTGCCCTCGCCCGCGGCCGCCCGCGTGAGCGCGTCCAGCGCTCCCCGGCACGCGGCCTCGTCGCGCTCCTCGCGCAGCCGCCGCAGCTTGGCGATCTGCTGGGCGCGTACGGAGGAGTTGTCGACCTTGAGCACCTCGATCTGCTCGTCGCTGTCGACGCGGTACTTGTTGACGCCGATGACCGGCTGGCGTCCGGAGTCGATCCGGGCCTGGGTGCGGGCCGCGGCCTCCTCGACCCGCAGCTTCGGGATGCCCGCGTCGATGGCCTGCGCCATGCCGCCCGCCTGCTCGACCTCCTGGATGTGCTGCCAGGACCGGCGGGCGAGATCGTAGGTCAGCTTCTCGACGTAGGCGCTGCCGCCCCACGGGTCGATGACCCGGGTGGTGCCGGACTCCTGCTGGATCAGGAGCTGGGTGTTGCGCGCGATGCGGGCCGAGAAGTCGGTGGGCAGCGCGAGGGCCTCGTCGAGGGCGTTGGTGTGCAGCGACTGGGTGTGGCCCTGGGTCGCCGCCATCGCCTCCACACAGGTGCGCATGACGTTGTTGAACACGTCCTGCGCGGTCAGCGACCAGCCCGACGTCTGCGAATGGGTGCGCAGCGAAAGGGACTTGGCGTTCTGCGGGTCGAACTGCTTCACCAGCTTGGCCCACAGCAGCCGCGCCGCCCGCAGCTTGGCGATCTCCATGAAGAAGTTCATGCCGATCGCCCAGAAGAACGACAGCCGCGGGGCGAACGCGTCCACGTCCAGGCCCGCGTCCCGGCCCGCCCGGATGTACTCCACGCCGTCGGCGAGGGTGTACGCCAGCTCCAGGTCGGCCGTGGCGCCCGCCTCCTGGATGTGGTAGCCGGAGATGGAGATGGAGTTGTAGCGGGGCATCCGCTGCGAGGTGTACGCGAAGATGTCGGAGATGATCCGCATCGACGGCTTCGGCGGATAGATGTAGGTGTTGCGGACCATGAACTCCTTGAGGATGTCGTTCTGAATGGTCCCGGCCAGCTTCTCGGGCGGCACGCCCTGTTCCTCCGCCGCCACGATGTAGAGGGCGAGGACCGGCAGCACGGCGCCGTTCATCGTCATCGACACCGTCATCCTGTCCAGCGGGATGCCGTCGAAGAGCTGACGCATGTCGTAGATGGAGTCGATGGCGACGCCCGCCATGCCGACGTCACCGGTCACCCGCGGATGGTCGCTGTCGTAGCCGCGGTGCGTGGGGAGATCGAAGGCGACCGACAGGCCCTTCTGACCGGCCGCCAGGTTGCGCCGGTAGAAGGCGTTGGACTCCTCGGCCGTGGAGAAGCCCGCGTACTGGCGGATGGTCCACGGCTGGTTGACGTACATCGTCGGGTACGGGCCGCGCAGGTACGGCGCGACGCCCGGATAGGTGCCCAGGAAGTCCAGGCCCTCCAGGTCACGGCCGGTGTAGAGCGGCTTGACCGGGATGCCCTCGGGGGTCGTCCAGAGCAGGTCGTCCCCGCCGGTCGCCTTCTTGAGCGCCGTGTGCCACTCGCCGTCGCCGCCGTCGCCGGCCGGGGTCCCCAGCTCGATCCTGGAGAAGTCCGGGATTCCCATCACGACACTCCCATACGGTCGAGGGTGGAGGACAGCACGGCCACGGCATCGCAGCCGGCGAAGACGTACGCGTCGACACCCGGGTACTGCCCGGGGCGCCCGGCGAGGAACACATGTGAGGCGCCCGACGACCTCAGCTCCGCCGCCACCGCCGACGCCTGCTCCTCGTACAGGGTGTCGCTGGAGCACAGACAGACCTCGGTGGCTCCGCTGTCCGCGAAGGTGCCGTCGGTGACCGGCTCGATGCCGCCGGCCTGGAAGAGGTTGGAGGCGAAGGTGAGGCGTGCGGTGTGGGCGGCGGCCGGGCCGATCGCGGCGAGGAAGATCCGGGGCCGGGAGCCGGTCGCGGCGAGGTGGGCGTCGGAGCGGGCCCGCAGCGCCTCGTACGCCTCGTCGCGGCGCACCCGCGGCAGTCCGCCCGCCGGGGGCTCCGGTGCGCTCTCGCGGACGACCGGCTTCTCCGCGAGGTGCGGGAACTCGCTGACTCCGGTGATGGGTTCGCGCCGCCTGGCCAGCCTGTCGGTGCGTGCCTGCCAGGTGGCGGCCAGCTCCTGCCCGAGGTGTCCCGAACGCAGGGCGGCCGCCTGCCCGCCGACCCGCTCGATGGACCGGAAGTGCTCCCAGCCCGCGTGCGCGAGTTCGTCGGTGAGCCGCTCCACGTACCAGGAGCCGCCCGCCGGGTCGATCACCCGGGACAGATGCGACTCCTCGACGAGGATCGTCGATGTATTGCGGGCGATGCGCCGCGCGAACGCGTCCGGCATGCCGAGCGCGTGGTCGAAGGGCAGCACGGTGACCGAGTCGGCCCCGCCCACCCCGGCGGCCAGCGTGGCGATCGTCGTGCGCAGCATGTTCACCCACGGGTCGCGACGCGTCAGCATCACCGACGAGGTGACCACGTGCTGGAGCTGCGCGCCCGCGCGCGGCGCCCCGCAGACCTCGGCCACCCGCGCCCACAGGCGGCGCGCGGCCCGCAGCTTGGCGATCGTCAGGAACTGGTCGGCGGTCGCCGCGTACCGGAACTCCAGCTGCGCACACGCCTGCTCGACGCTCAGCCCCGCATCCGTCAGCTCCCGCAGGTACGCCACCGCGGTGGCCAGCGAGCAGCCCAGCTCCTGGGCGGCCGAGCCACCGGCCTCGTGGTACGGCAGCGCGTCCACGGTCAGGGCCCGCAGCCCGGGGTACTGCTCCGCGCACAGCCGTGCCAGATCCGCCGCCGCGAAGCCGGACCGCTGACCGGTACGCGCCTCGTGGCCGAGCGGATCCGCGCCCAGATTGCCGCGCGCCGCGCCCCGGGCGACGCCACGCTCCTCGTAGAGCAGCAGCAGCGCCCGTGCGGCGGGCTCGACGTCCGCTGCGGCATCGAGGACGACGGGTGCCAGGTCGAGATGGACGCCGTCGAGGACCCTGCCGAGCTCCGGCACGGGGATGCCGCCCTCACCGAGGGCCAGCCAGAGGGAGGTGACGCCGTTCTCCAGGTCCGCGAGCACCGCGCCGCCGTCGGCCGCCGTGTGCCGCTGCCGGATGTCCCAGCCGCCGACCGTGCTCCCCTCGGCCCGGCCGCCGCGAACGAACGGCGCGAACCCGGGGAAGCCCGGGTCGGGAGCGGCGTCGCGCGCGGTGTAGAGGGGCCGGGTGCGCAACCCGTCCTCCAACTCGGTGGACAGGGCTTTCTCGGCTTCGGAACCCTCGACGTCCTTGCCCGACTTGCGCAGGACACCCGCCACAAGGCGCTGCCACTGCTCGTGGGGAACATCGGGGAACTCGCCGGCCAGTTCAAGGCCGTCGTCGGACAGGACCGTCATGCTCGGATGCTAGGTCACCGGGACTAGGGAGATGCACAGAACACGGCTGTGATCTTGCCCTCTCCGGCAATGTGACCCCGGCCTCCCCGTGGTTCCCCTGACAGCCTGAGCGGATCTCCTGTCACGGCCGCACGGCGCGGGCCGACCGGACCGAGGTGAGCAGCCAGGAGCGGCCCTCGGGGGCGTCCTCGGTGACCGCGGAGGCGAGGGGGGCGGTGAAGCCCGGACGCCGAACGTCCACCGGGAGCCGCGCGGCGAACTCGGCCGCCCCCGCTCGTCCCGCTGCTGGGGGTGCACCGCTGCTGCACTTGCTCGGCGACGCGCCGTCCACCGCCGTCACCGGCTCGCCGGGCGCATGTACTTCGCACACAAGGCGAATCGCTCCAGCGCGCTGGTGCGGAGGCTGGCGGCGGAGGACGTGGCCTCCGTCGGCGTCCACGTCGCTCCGGACGCAGCACCGTGCTCGGACACCACCGCCCACGTGGGCCGCCGACGGGCCCGGGAACGGGAACTGGCCGACCTGTTCGACGAGCGCGAGCGGCGTCGGCCGGCCCAGGGCGGCAGCGGGGGCGGCGGCCACCTGACCGTGGGGCCGCACGGCTGGGAGCAGCTTGCCGGGGGTGCCGGTCGTGCCGTCCCGCCCGGCCGGGGCAGTGCTTTTCGTATGGTGACGGTCCGGCCGTTCACCCGCGTGACGGGACGGCGATGACAGGGCAGTCGGCGTGGTGGAGCACGCCTTGGCTGACCGAGCCCAGGAGCATGCCCGCGAAGCCTCCACGGCCACGGGTCCCCACCACCAGGCCCAGCGCATGCGCCGAGGCGTCCGTGAGCACCTGGACCGGATGCCCGACGACCACGTCGTGGCGAAGCCGCACCTCGGGGAAACGGGCGTGCCGGCCCGCGACGATCTCGGAGAGCAACCGGCGGCACTCCTGCTGCGGTTCGTGCTCGTCGAAGATTCTCAGCGGTCCCGGCTCCCAGGCCAGCACGGCCCGCAGTTCGACGCCGCGCAGGGCCGCCTCCTCGAACGCCAGGTCGACCGCGGCGGCGGAGTGTTCGCTGCCGTCCACGCCGACGACGTAGTACCCGGGTTCCTGGGGGAGGTGTTCCGGCTCGGGCACGACCACCAGAGGACAGTGCGCATGGGCCATCACCGGCAGGGCGACCGACGCGGAGCCGAACACATCCTGCCTCCGGCTCGGACGACGCGACCCCAGGACGAGCACGGTGGCGTCGCGGCTCTGCTCGCGCAGCACCCACACCGGGTCGCCCTCAGCCAGCAGAGCGTCCACCTCCAACCGCGGGTACCGGCCCGCGACGAAGTCCGTGACCTCACCGAGCGCCTGCTTCCCGGCCGTGTGCAGCCCCTCGTTCCACTTCTCCCACGACGGTGGGACCTCCTGCCGCCGATAGCCCCTGGTCGGCACGCCCTCGACATGCACCAGACGCAACGGCAGTCCCCGGCGTACGGCCTCGTCGGCCGCCCAGGCCACCGCCGTCCGGTGGGCCGGATCAGGATCGACGCCCACCACGATCGACCGGCGGTCACCGGGCCCGGACACGGTCGCCTCCGTCGGTTCCATGGATGCCCCTGTGCGTGTCGAATGTACGGCCAAGGGCCGGGTCGGAAGGGTGTTTCCGCCTGAGACGACCGTTCACCGTGAGGACATCACGGTCCGCCACGGCAGGTGTCTGCCGGCTCCGCACCGGCAGAGGGCCCACAGCAGTTCGTTCTCCACACCACTGTCCAGGCTTCCGGCCGCTGTCGCACTTCGGGCTGCACCGAGGCCGTCGGAGCCAGCCGCGGTTAGGTGGACGAACCGGCCTCCGGCTACGCCTGCAGGGCATAGCCGGAGGCCGGTCGGATCGCCGTCACGCCTGTCGGCGGGCGCCGGCGGTAGCCGCGGGGTCAGCGGCGGCAGTCCCGGTGGGCGGGATGCCAGACGCGGGTCCAGTAGCCGGCGCGCCCGGGGTGGTGCCGGTCCTGGAATCCCGGGTGCCACACCCGTTCCCAGCGGCCCGGCGTTTCCACGCAGTGGCGCGCCGGCGGCTGGTGGCGCGACGGCGCCGGCGGCCGGTGATGCTGCGGTGCGGCCGGCGGTTGGTGGTGCTGCGGTGCGGCCGGCGGTTGGTGGTGCTGCGGTACGACCGGCGGCTGGTGGTGCTGCGGCGCGACCGGCGGCCGGGGGTGCTGCGATGCGGCCGATGCGGTGCCGACCGTGCCGGCGAGCGCGCCCCCGGCCAGGGCCACTGTCGCCGCCCCCAGGGCCGCGGCCCTTTTCCATCCGTTGATCATGTTCAGGCCTTTCTGCGTGAGCCGGGGCTGATGCCCCGCCACTCCCCGGACCGGTTCGACCGGAGATGTGCTGATCCTCCGCTTCACGACACCCACGAATGCGAAAGAACGCGGCCTATTACGGAAAGCACATGAATTTCTCATTCGGCTCAAATATTCATATGTATGCGCCAGGGCCACTTCCGTGGCGGCCCCCCTCCCGCGCGGCGATGGGCACCGTCTTCGGGCTCGGCGGACTGCTTCTCCTGCCCGTACTGCTGGCCACCGGCGCCCCGCTCCTCGACTCCTGGTCCAACGCGGCTGTCGGCGTCTACATGGCGTTGGTCCCCATGTTCGTCGGGTACGTCCTGTTCGGCTGGGGACTTGTTCACGTCCACGCCAGTATGGCCACCACCCTGTCCCTGCTCGAACCTGCCGTCGCAGCCGTCCTCGCCGTCCTGGTCGTCGGCGAACGCCTTCCCGCCACGGGCTGGACCGGCGTCGCGCTCGTCGTCGCCTGTCTGACGGTCCTGACCGCCCCAGCACCCGGACTCCGCCGCCGGCATGAGGCCGGCGGGCCGGGCCGGTGCGAAGACTCGGGCGATGCGACGCATCTGGCGCGCCGCGAGGTCATGCAGTCCCCGCTGAGCCCGGCCCGCCGTGACTCCGGACGAGGGGCGGGAAGAGATCGTCGATGATCGAGTGAATGCGTACCGGCTTCACGGGGCTTCGGCTCCCTGAGCAGATCGTGGCCCACCAGGTCGAACGGCTTGCGAGTCCGGGGTCAGGCGGCGGAGCGCTCGCCGGCCGGGCGGCGGCGCAGCGGGGCGTGCTCGACGGCGGGCGGGTTGTAGGCCATGTCGAGCGTCCCGACGTCGGTCCCGGGCGGCACGATGGCGTCGATCTCGTCGAGGACGTCGTCCGGCAGGGTGGTCCCGGCGCCGGCGAGGAGGTCGTCGAGGTGGTCCATGGTGCGCGGCCCGATGATCGCGGAGGTGACGCCCGGGTGGGCGATCGCGAAGGCCATGGCCAGGTGGGTCAGGGGAATCCCCGCCTTGTCGGCGACGAGGAGGAGCTGTTCCGTGGCGTCCAGCCGGTGCTCGTCGCGCAGGTGCCGGAAGCCGAAGGCGGCCCGATGGGTGTCGGCCTGCCGGTCCTTGCGGTAGCGGCCGGTGAGCAGCCCACCCGCGAGCGGACTCCAGACCATGGTCCCCATGCCGTACCGCTCGCAGACGGGCAGTACCTCGCGCTCGATGCTCCGGTTGAGGATCGAGTACGGCGGCTGCTCGGTGCGGAACCGTGCCAGGCCGCGCCGCTCGGCGACCCACTGGGCCTCGACGATGTCGGAGGCGGGGAACGTGGAGGTGCCGATGGCCCGGACCTTGCCCGCGCGCACCAGGTCGGTGAGGGCGGACAGGGTTTCCTCGACATCCGTGTCGGGCGCGGGCCGGTGGACCTGGAACAGGTCGACGTGGTCGGTCCGCAGCCGGCGCAGCGAGTCCTCCAGCGCGCGGGTGAGCCAACGCCGTGAGTTGCCCCGCTGGTTGGGGTCGTCGCCCATGGGCAGGTGTGCCTTGGTGGCCAGGACGACGTTGTCGCGGCGGCCCTGCAGGGCCTTGCCGACGATCACCTCGGACTCGCCGTGCGAGTAGGCGTCAGCGGTGTCGACGAAGTTGATGCCCGCGTCGAGGGCCTTGTGGATGACGCGGATCGAGTCGTCGTGGTCGGGGTTGCCGATGGCCCCGAACATCATCGCGCCGAGGCAGTACGGGCTGACCTTGATACCGGTGCGGCCCAGAGTGCGGTACTTCATGGCTCTCCCTTGTGTCAGCGGATACCCGCCGCGGCGCGATACGCCCACCTAAGCGGAACATCGTTCGACTTCGACAATACGGAACGCTGTTCCGGTTAGCAAGGGGAAACCTGAGTGACGGCCCGAAGGGCGGGCGGCGGCCCCGCCAGGGTCTGCACGCCGACGCGCGGCGCGGGTACGGCCGCGTCGCCGTCCGTGCCGCCGACTCCCTGACGCCCGCGAGGGTTTGACGGCTGCGGCGATTCCCGCTCCCGCCGTGCTGATGTCAGACGGGATCCACGGATGCCGCGAGGCCGCGGACGTGGTCGAGGAACCCGGCGAGGCTCAGATCGAACGCCGCGTCGGCCCGGCGTCCGCTGCCGACGGCGGCGAGCGCACGCTCGAGCAGGGGGGTCGATCCGTCCGGAGCGGGCTGCCACATGCTCTCCGGCGCGGCGAGATCCAGCGCCGAGCCCAGGACCAGGTTGTCCAGAGCGGTGATCACCGGCATCACGTCCGCCATCGCGAAGCCGGCCTCCTTCAGCAGCTCCACGGCCCGCTCGTACTGCGCCAGCACCTCGGGCGAGGCGACCTGAGACATCGTCAGCAGGGGGATGGCGCGAGGGTGTTCGGCGAAGGCGGCACGGTAGGACCGTGCCCATGCCTCCAGTGCGCGGTCCCAGGGCCGCAGTTCGAGTGTGGAGGCGTCGATCGTCTCGGCGATACGGCTCCGCAGCAGCTCGATGATCCCGGCGCGCCCGTCCACGTGGTGGTAGACGGACGCGGTCTGCACTCCGAGGGCCCGGGCGATCTGGGGCACGCTGAAGTCGCCGTGGGCATCGACCAGCGCCAGTGCCGTCGCGCCGATCCGGTCCCTGTCGAGAAGGGCCTTGCTGGGCCGCGGCATCGCCGGTCCCCTCTCATGATCAGGAAAAAGGGTCTTCTCAGAGGGTAGCCGCGGGGGCTACAGTGCCGAAACCATCAGCCTTTAGGTTTATGGCTCGAGCGCCGGACCCGCACCGGCCGCCGCAGAAGGGCACCTTCATGACAACCACCCCCGTGCGTGCCGGGGCCCCGGCACCCACCCTGCGTTCCGGCACGCTCGGCACCGCCGACATCGCCTTCTTCGTCGTCTCCGCCGCGGCGCCGCTCACGGTCATGGCCGGAGTGGCGCCGCTGGGCCTGCTCATCGGCGGCATCGGCGCACCCGCGGGATACCTGGTGGCCGGCATCACCCTGACGATCTTCGCCGTGGGCTTCACCGCCATGAGCCGCCATGTGCGCAACGGCGGCGGCTTCTACGCCTACATCTCCCGGGGGCTGGGCCGCCCCGCCGGCTTCGGCGCGGCACTGCTCGCCCTGCTCGGCTACCTGGCCATGAACATCGGCGTATACGGCCTGCTCGGCTCCGCGACGCACGACACGTTGCTGTCGCTCTTCGGCATCGACGTGCCCTGGCCGGTCATCGCCCTGCTCGGGATCGTGGTCATCTGGTACGGCGGCTTCCGGTCCATCGACTTCGGCGCCAAAGTCCTGGGCGTGCTGCTGCTGGGGGAGACCGCCATCCTGTTCCTGCTCGCCGTCGCGGTGCTGGCCAGGGGCGGCGCGCACGGCCTTTCCCTGCACACCTTCGCCCCGGGCAACCTGACCACCGGTGGCATGCCCGGAGTCCTGGCCATGGCCTTCGCCGCCTTCACCGGATTCGAGTCCACCGTCATCTACCGCCGTGAGGCGAAGAACCCCGACCGGACCATTCCCCGTGCCACCTACGCCGCCGTCGCCTTCCTCGGCCTGTTCTACACCTTCATCGTGTGGATGATCATCCAGGCCTTCGGCGACCAGCAGGTCATCGCGACCGCGGCCAAGGACCCGACCGGACTGTTCTTCTCCGCGATCACCACCTATGTCGGCCCCTGGGCCGCCGACGTGATGCACGTGATGATCGTGACCAGCCTGATCGCCTCGTTGCTGGCCTTCCACAACGCCACCAACCGCTACGGCCTGGCCATGGCGGAGGAGGGCGTGCTGCCCCGATCGCTCGGCCGGATCCACTCACGGCACCGCTCCCCTTACATCGCCGGCATCGCGCAGAGCGTGCTCGCCGTCGTCGTGGTGGCCGGTTTCGCCGCCGCCGGGGCGGATCCGTACACGCAGCTCCTGCTGTGGGTGAACACCCCGGGCGTCCTCGCCCTGATCACGCTGCAACTGCTGGCCGCCCTCGCGGTGCCCTTCTTCTTCCGCCGCATCACACACGGCGAGGGCGCCGTCCGCACCGTCGTCGCCCCGGCCCTGGCCACACTGCTGCTGGGCGCCGCGCTCTGCCTGGTCATCGCCCACATCGACCTGCTGACCGGGGCCTCCGACACCGTCAACCTCGTTCTGATCGTGTTGATCCCGGCGGTCTTCGTGGCCGGGCTCGGCTACGCCCTGCGGGTCCGCTCGCGCCGGCCGCGGATCTACGCCGCCTTCGCCGCGGATCCGGCCGAAGACCCCGGTGTCCGTGCCGGCAGCCGGAACGCGGGGCCCGCGGACTCCGCGCTGCCGATCGCGCCCTGACACCGCTCCACGCGGGCCGGCTCCGAACGGCCCGCGTTCACCTGCCCACTCGTACGACCCCTAGGAAGTGCCCATGTCCGTCGCTCCGGATGTCATCGTCCTCGCCTCCCGAGTCCACACCCTCGACCCCGGTCGGCCGCGGGCCACCGCGGTGGCCGTCCGGGACGGGCTGATCACCGCGGTGGGCGACGAGGCCGAGGCACGGCACTGGCGCGGACCGGGTACCGAGGTGGTGGACCTCGGCGACGCCACCGTCGTACCCGGACTCGTCGACGGGCACAGCCACCCCGCGCTCGGCCTCGACCTCGCCGCCGGAGCCGACCTGTCCGCGGTACGCGATCTCGACGGGCTGCGCACCGCACTCACCTCCGCCGAGCGTGTCGACGGCTGGATCCTCGGCTGGGGACTGGACCACAACGCCTTCGGGGGCCACTCGATCCACCGTGACGTCCTCGAGGCCGCCCTCGGTCCCGACACCCCCGTCTTCATCCGCCTCTACGACGGCCACTCCGCACTGGCCAGCGGCGCCGCCCTGCGCGCCGCCGGCGTGACCGGGCCGCGCTCCTTCGCCCAGCGTGCCACCGTGGTCTGCGACCCCGGCGGCATCCCCACCGGGCACCTGATCGAGCATGCCGCGATGGACCTGGTCGTCGCCGTGATGCCGAGGCGGCCCTTCGCCGAGCGCCGTGACGCGCTCCACGCGCTGCTGACCGACATGGCCGCGTCCGGACTGACGGGTGCGCACGTGATGGACGCCGGTGGCGACGTGCTCGATCTGCTGCGCGCCGTCGAGGAGCGCCACGGGCAGGTCCCGCTGCGGCTGCGACTGCACCCGTGGTGCATGCCCGGCATCGACAAGGACGGCCTGGACGAGCTGGTCGCCCTGCATGCCGCGTCCGGACGCAACTGGCTGGTGGGCGGCGTCAAGTTCTTCATCGACGGCACCGTCGAGGGCGGCTCCGCCTGGCTGGAGCACCCCGACTGCCACGGCCAGAGCCGCGACGCGCTGTGGCTGGACCCCGCCGACTACACCACGGCCGTCCACCATCTGCACGCGGCGGGGGTCCGCACCGCCACCCACGCCATCGGCGACGCGGGCGTGCGCCACGTCCTCGACACCGTCGCCGCCCTCGGCGCCGGCGGCCGGATGCGGCACCGGGTCGAGCACATCGAGACGCTTCCCCACGAACAAGCCGCCCGCTTCGCCGAGTTGGGTGTCATCGCGTCGATGCAGCCGACCCACTCCGCCTACACCCGGGCGGACCACACCGACGAATGGTCCACGAGGGTCGGCGCCGAGCGCGCCGAGCGGGCCTGGATCTGCCGCACCCTGCGCGACACCGGCGTGGTGCTGGCCCTCGGCTCCGACTGGCCGATCGCCCACTTCGACGCCCGCGAGATCCTCGCCTACGCCCAACTGCGCCGCCACGCGGGCACCGACATCGCGCCCGTCTGCCCGGAGCAGGCGCTCACGCCGCTCATGGCGCTCGAGGGTTACACCACCCACGCCGCGATCGCGGCCGGAGAGGCCGACCGCACCGGACGCATCGCACCCGGCCTGCGAGCCGACCTCACCGCGTTCACCCTGGACCCGCTCACCACCCCGTCGGACGAACTCGCCCAGACCCCCGTCCCGCTCACGCTGTCGAACGGCCGCATCACCCACCGCGCCTGACGACCGCGCACCATCCCGCCGCCGCCGGCCCAGCGGTTCATCGGTAGGTCACCGCGGGGCCGGTGCCGTTCCAGGACCGCTGGGCGGGAGACGTCAGTCGCTCGGCCGCACTGCTGTCCGAGCGCGACGAGACGTGCGCCGCGGAACGAGCTATGCACCCTCGTTGTCACCGCGCAGGGAATGGATCATGCTCTGGAGGATCCGGAACGCCTCTGACTGCTCGGTCTCGGTCAGCCCGGCCAGCATTCTGGCCTCGACGGACCGGACGGCTGCGCTCGCCTTCTCGAGGCTTCGCCGGCCGCGTGGTGTGAGCCGCGTGGGAAGCACCTTCCCGACGGGTGCCTCCGCAGGCCTGGTCACGTAGCCGTCTCGTTCCAGGGCCTGGAGCAGCACGTTCATCGTCTGCCGAGTCACGAACGCGCCCCGCGCGAGCTCGGAGTTCGACAAGCCCGGTCGTTGCGCCAGCAGCTCGAGGCAGGAGTAGTGCGTCACGCTCATCCCGAGCGGCCGCAGCACTTCCTCCATGGCCGCGCGGAGGGCGCTCGACGCCTCTTTGAGCAGGTAGCCCAGTGACGTCTCCAGGTCGACGCCGACACCTTCTTGACTCATGTCAGCATTCTGACATAGGTTTTTTCGTGTCAGGAAACTGACACGAAACGAAGGAGTGCCATCATGCCCGCCACCGGCCCCGACTTCATCTCGCTCCAAGTACGCGACCTCGACGCTTCGCAGGCGTTCTACGAGAAGTACCTCGGCCTCGTCCGCTCGCCGGCCGGACCTCCGCACGCCGTCGTTTTCGAGACGAAGCCGATCGCGTTCGCACTCCGCGACCTCATTCCCGGCACCGACCTCGCATCCGTTGCTCAGCCCGGCATCGGCGCCGCGATCTGGCTCCACGCCACCGACGTCCAGGCCATCCACGACGCGCTCGTCGCCGACGGTCACACCATCGTCTCCGCACCGATCGACGGCCCCTTCGGTCGGACCTTCACCTTCGCCGACCCCGACGGCTACCAGGTCACGCTCCACGACCGCGCGTGATCGACCTTTTCTGTCCCTGCTCCACCGCCGGGCGAGAGGCGTCAATGGAGGTCCTCGCCGTGGGACAATGCGTACATGTCATCGCGACCCAGCCAGGCTCAGCGCGCTGAGACCGCAGACGAGAACCGCGTCGAGCCGGTCACCCCGGCCGGGGGGCTGTTCAAGGCGGTTTCCTCGAGCCGTGTCTCGCAGGTGATCGTCGACCAGGTCCGGATGCTCCTGAGGGAGGAGCGGCTGCGGCCCGGTGACCGGCTGCCCAGTGAGCGTGAGCTGTGCACGCAGTTCGGTGTGAGCCGTGTGACCGTGCGGGAGGCGCTGCGGGGCCTGGAGGCCAGTGGGCTCGTCGAGATCCGGCTCGGCGCCCGGGGCGGCGCGTTCGTGACGGCGCCGTCCTCCCGTCGGGTCGGCGAGGGGCTCGCCGACCTGCTGTCGCTGTCGCCGGTGACCTCCGCGGAGATCACCGAGGCCCGCCTCGTGTTCGAACTCGGTATCGTGCCCCTCGTCGTCGAGCGCGCCACGGACGAGGACCTCGACGCGCTCCGCGCCCTGTGCGACGAGCATGCCGAGGCGATCGAGCAGGGCACGTACGACATGGAGATGTCCGCGGACTTCCACACCCGTGTCGCCGCATGTACGCACAACGCCGCGATCGAGATGCTGGCGCAGTCCTTCCACGGTCCGCTGCTGACGAGTCTGCGTGAGGCGCGGAGCATCGAGCCGCGGATGGGTCAGCGCGGATCGAAGGAGCACCGCAGATTCGTCGAGGCCATCGCCGCACGCGACGCGGAGGCCGCGACGCAGATCATGCGCACCCATCTGCAGCGGACCGCGTCCAGGGTGAAGGGCGACGGCCGGTAGCCACCCGGGAAGGTGTTCCCGGACGTGGTCGCCGCCGAGAAGGACCACTACGCGGACACCAGAGGCCTCACGCCTCTTCGGGTGCCGCCGTCCGGGACGACGAGGGACGCCCGGTGCTCAGGAGGAAGGCACCGCGGCAGGGCGGGTGGTGGCCAGCAGCGTCTTCAGGGGGATGCCGCGGTCGGCCGCGGCGCTCGCCGGGAAGGTCGCCCCCTGGGCGAGGGCCCTGCGTACCGCCATGTAGTCGGCGGGGCTGTTCACGGCATCGATCGCCAGGAGTTCGTCCTGTCGGTAGTACAGGACGGAGAACCGCTCGCTGTCCGGCTCGCCCCGCACCACATGCTGGTCGTAACCGCCCGACAGGCCGGCGATCTGCAGTTTGAGGTCCCCCTGGTGCGACCAGAACCAGGGCACCGCGGACTGCGGTGCCGGCCTGCCGAGCAGCGACGCGGCGGCGGCCGTGGCCTGGGCGACGGCGTTCTGCACGGACTCCAGCCGTACTCGGCCCAGGCCCGTGAGGGGATGCGGCTGCACGGTGCAGTCCCCGGCTGCCACGATGTGCGGATTGCTGGTGCGTGCCCGGCCGTCGACGACGATGCCGTGGTCGCACTCCAGCCCGAGGAGTTCGGCGAGTTCGGTACGCGGGAGCACCCCCACGCCGACGAGGACGAGATCGGCCGGCAGCGTCGTGCCGTCCGCGAGCTCCACCGTGGTGACTCGCCCGTGGGCGCCGTCGAATCCCGCGACCGCCGCGGACAGCAGCACCCGGGTGCCGCGGCGGAGATGGGCCCGCCGGTAGAACTCCGAGACCACGGGCGCCACCGCACGGGAGATCAGCCGGTCGGCGGCCTCGACGACGGTGACGTCCTTGCCGAGCGCGCGGGCGACCGCCGCCGCCTCCAGCCCGATGAAGCCGCCGCCCACGACCACCACCCGGGAGGCGCAGCCAAGGCGTTGCCGCAGGGCCGTCGCGTCGTCGTGATCGCGCAGATAGCGGATCCCGTCGAGTCCGGCGCCGGGAACGGTGAGTCGCCGGGGACCGGCCCCGACCGTCAGGGCGAGGCGGTCGAAGGCGAAGGAGCGTCCGCCGGCGGTCGCCGCGGTGCCGGAGCCCGGGGGACCGGAGGGGGAGAGGGCGACCTCGGTGACGCGTTCGCCGCTGACGAGGCCGATGGCGGCATCGGCGTAGAAGGACGGGTCGCGCAGGGCCAGCGCCTCCAGATCCGTCTCTCCGGTCAGGAACTCCTTGGACAGGGGCGGCCGCTGATACGGCGGATGGACCTCCTCGCCCACCAGGGTGATCGGCTCGGTGTCTCCCAACTGCCTGAGTGAAACGGCAAGCTGGAGTCCGGCCTGACTGGCGCCGACGATGAGCGTTCCGCCCGACATTCCGTGGCCCCTCTCCGTTAAGGTCAGACCATTATACCAAAGGCTCGTCGTCGAAGCCCTCGCTCCCGATCGGCGCCCTCTCCGGTTCACCCCCTTGCGTCAGCGGCTCTCTGCGACGGCCACACGGCCCGACCGCAAGGATGTCCGCCCTCGTGCCCGGCCGCCGAGGTCGTGTGTGAGGGTGAGGAGGTCGTCGTCCGACACCACCCGCAGGCCGTACTCCGCGAGCAGCGCGGCCATCCGATGCGGCTTCCACAGGGAGCGCCACGGCTCGCCCGATGTGATGGTGCTGCCGAGCACGCGTGTCAGCAGCCGCCCCGCCGCCGCCCTCGCCGACGGCGCCTGGTAGTTGACGACGAGTGCACTGCCCGGGACCGTGCGGGCGGCGAGTGCGGCCACCGTGGCGCGCACCTGGTCGCGCGTGAGGTACGGGACGACGCCCTCCCACAGCCATGTCGTCGGCGCGGACGGGTCGTGCCCGGCGGCATCCAACGCCGCACCGAGATCGTCGACGGCGAAGTCGACCGGCGTGAACCGCACGGAACGGGCCGTGGCCGGTGGCCCGGCGGCGAGGGGATCGCCCCCGTCCGAACCTCGTAGTGCCGGCGCGGCCTCGGCGAGGCGGGCGCGCTTGTCCTGCTGGGAGGCCGGATGGTCGACCTCCCACACGTCTGTCCGCGCCAGCTCGGTCAGACGCCACGCGCGCGTGTCCAGGCCGGCGCCGAGAATGACGAGCTGGCCCGTCGCGTGGGCGCGCAGCGCCTTGTCGATCGCGACCGTCCGCGGCACGACCACCTCGGCGCAGGCCCGCACACTCTCGTACGCGGTGCGCTCCCGCCAGCCCTGCGGCGGGGTGTTCGCGCGCACCTGGTCCACGGGCGTGCGTTCCGCGACGCGCAGCAGCCCCATCGCCACCGGATCCGCGAACTGGCCTGCGGCGGCCTTCCCGTTCGCGGCCGCCCGCCCCTGGCAGATCAGCACCGCCGTCCGGCTCGCCGCACGCCCACTCTGGCTCATGCGGCCATATTCAACACCACCTCCACCCTGCCCCGGCCTCAGCGAGAAGCCGGTCAGGGCCGTCCTGGCCGGAAGGTGGCAATAATACGTTATTATTGAACCGAGGTGAGACGGCGAGAGCGTGGAAACGACAGGAGCGGCATGGACGAGCAGAAGGAGCGCATCCTGCGTGCGGCGGCCGAGGTGCTGGCCGAACGGGGCTTCGACGCGGGCCGGTTGCGCGACGTCGCCTCGGCGTCCGGTGTGTCCATCGGCGCGCTGCAGCACCATTTCGAGACCCGCGACGCCCTCTTCCGTGAAGCCTTCGCCTGGTCGATCGACGATCTGATCGAACGCTGGCGGGCGGCGGCCGCCGACGCGACCAGCGCCTGGCGCCGCTACGAACTCCTTGTCACGGCACTCACCACCGATCCCACCCTCACCCGGCGCTGCGCCACCTGGACCGAGTTCTGCGCCAGCGCCTCCCGCCGTGAGGAGTTGCGCGAGGGCGTGCACCGGGTCCATGCCGAGTGGCAGGCGCTGATCCGCGAGATCGTCCACCAGGGCCTGCAGAGCGGGGAGTTCGACCCCGCCGCCCCGGCCGACCTCGCCATCGGGTCGCTGGTGGCCCTGGTCGACGGCTGCGAAATGGCAGTGGCGTCCGGATCCGGGCTCACCGCCGAACGGTACGCCGAGCTGATGCTCGGCACCGCGCGCGTCCTGCTCGGTGTATGACCCCAGGCTCCGGAGAGGACATTCCATGGGAGTGCGGTTCCCGCACCTGTTCAGCCCGCTGCAGATAGGCCCGGTGACGGTACGCAACCGGATCCTGTCCTCGGGCCACGACACGGTCCTGGTCAGGGACGGCGAGGTCACCGAGGACCTGATCGCCTACCACGAGGCCCGCGCGCAAGGCGGCGTCGGCCTCATCGTGCTCCAGGTCTCGGGCGTGCACGAGTCGGCCCGCTACACCACCCACGTGCTCATGGCCACTGACGACGAGTGCGTTCCCGGCTATGCCCGGCTCGCGCAGGCGGTGCACCGGCACGGAGCGAAGGTCTTCGGCCAGCTCTTCCACCCCGGCCGGGAGATCCTGGAGTCAAAGGACGGCAGCGCACCGGTCGCCTGGGCGCCCTCCGCGACACCGAGCGAGCGCTTCCACGTCATGCCGCGCGCCATGACCGAGGCCGAGATCCGCGAGGTTCTCGACGGCTACGGACAGGCGGCCCGCCGACTGCGCGAGGCCGGACTCGACGGCGTGGAGATCGTCGCCAGCCACGGCTACCTGCCCGCGCAGTTCCTCAACCCTGAGGTGAACGTCCGCGACGACGGCTGGGGCGGCGACCGGCAGGGCCGGATACGTTTCCTGCGCGCGGCGCTGCGCAGCGCCCGGAAGCATGCGGGAGACGGCTTCGTGGTCGGCCTGCGCATCTCCGGCGACGAACTGAGCCATGACGGCCTCAGCAGCGAACTCGTGCTCCAGTCCGTCACCGAGCTCGACGCCGAGGGACTCGTCGACTATGTCTCGGTGTGTGCGGGCAGCTCGTCCAGCCTGTCCGGCGCCCAGCACATCGCCCCGCCCATGTTCCAGCCCGCCGGCTACACCGCGCCGCTCGCCGCCAGGGTGCGCGCCGTCGTCGGCGTCCCCGTGATGGTGGCCGGGCGGATCAACCAGCCGCAGGAGGCGGAGCAGATCGTCGCAGACGGTCAGGCGGACGCCTGTGCGATGACCCGGGCCCTGATCTGCGACCCGGACCTGCCGGCCAAGGCCGCGGACGACCGCGCCGAGGAGATCCGCGCCTGCATCGGCTGCAACCAGGCCTGCATCGGCCACTTCCAGCTCGGCTACCCGATCTCCTGCATCCAGCACCCGGAGACCGGCCGGGAGCGCCGCTTCGGCGCATTGCCGACGATCACACGGCGCAAGAAGGTGCTGGTGGTCGGCGGCGGACCCGCAGGCCTGAAGGCTGCGGCCGTGGCGGCGGCACGCGGCCACGAGGTGGAACTGCACGAGGCGGGACGGCGCGTCGGCGGGCAGGTGCTTCTCGCCCAACTGCTGCCCGGCCGGGCCGAGTTCGGCGGCGCGATCACCAATCTCGAAGGTGAGGCGCGACGCGCGGGAGCCCGCATCATCGTCGGCTCACGGGTGGACGGCCCGGCCCTCGCCGCCGCGGCGCCGGACGCCGTGGTGCTCGCGACCGGCGCACGGCCCCGCCGCCCGCGGCTGGAGCTGATCGACGATCCCGTGGTGCTCGACGCATGGTCGGTGATCCGAGGCGGCGAGGTGCCGCGCGGGCGGATCGTGGTGGCGGACTGGCGCGGCGACTGGATCGGCCTGGGCGTCGCCCTCCAGCTCGCGAGCCGCGGGAGGAAGGTGACGCTGTGCGTCACGGGCTTCGCGGCCGGCGAGCACCTGCAGCAGTACGTGCGCGCCGCCATGCTGGCCCAGGCGGTACGGGCACGGATCGAGATCGTGCCCAACGTGCGGCTCTACGGCGCCGACAGCGACACCGTGTACTTCCAGCACACCCTGACCGAGGCGCCGGTGCTGCTCGAAGGGGTCGCGGGCACCGTCCTAGCCCAGGGCCACGACCCGGTCGACGAGCTCGACCCCGTCGCCTTCGGTGTCCCGGCCGACCGTGTCCTCACCGCCGGGGACTGCGTCACCCCCCGCACCGTGGAGGAAGCGGTCCTGGAGGGCCTGACAGCGGCAGCCGAGCTCTGACGCCCTCGTCATGGCCGGGAGATAGTCCCGGCGTGGAGCGGAGCCGGCCACCGGAGTCGGCCAGTCGGACATCGGCGAGATTTTCGGCGGCGGCTCCGCAGTGGTCGGCCGCCGCTCACGCGGCAGCCGTCCGGTTCGGCCCCGTCGGTCAGTGCTGGGGGTGCGGACGGGCGTGGAACAAGGGCCGCCGCTGGGTGGCCGGACCCGCAGCGAGATGGCCGATCTCGACGCGCGTCCTGATGGCGCGGACCACCTCGGTCAGGCCCAGAACTATGGCCATGACGCCCACGACCAGGGTCAGCGTCGCGATCGTGGCGAACGGCATGATGATCATCACGACACCGGCCAGCGATCCGATGATGCCGAAGGCCACGTGCCAGCCGCGCGCCGGCATCTCCGGAGCGGAGGCCGCGGCGGCTGTCTCAGTGGTGCCGCGCAGCAGCCAGCTGAAGCCGATCCACAGGGCGAGCAGCAGGATCGACTCCAGGGTGCCCCTGAAGGAGAGCAGCCCCAGCAGAATGGCGACCGCACCGGTGATGAAATGCAGTACGCGAAGATGCCGGGGCACGTGCGTGCCGAAGGCGCCGGCCAGCTGGAAGACACCGGTGACCAGCAGATAGATGCCGAAGAGCACACCGGCGACCCGCAGCGTCGCGCCCGGCCAGACCAGGGCGACGACGCCCAGGGCGATGCTGGCAAGGCCCATGGTGAGCATGATCTGCCAGCCCATGTTGGCCAGGGCCACCATGCCCGCGCCCAGGGGACTCTCTTGCGGCTCGGTGCCGCGCTCGGGAGCGGGGCCCGGCGAATCGGAAGGAGATGTGGAACCGGAAGGAGATGTCATGACACCTACCTCCTCTGGGGAGCAGCGTGTTCACGTCAGTACACATCCATCGTCACCCGGTCGGCCTCATGCTGCTCGGTGGAGACGGCGGGGATTCGTGGCGCATGCGGTATGCCTCGTGTGAGCCGGCTGACCCCCTCCCCTTCGACAGAGCCAGGTCGATCACCGGACGGAATGCCCAGTGCCCCAGGGCGCAGGGCGAGCGTCGGGACGCTGTCCGTGCTGCGCTGGAAACATGCCTCAAGGACCGGCGGCGCCACCGGCGCCGATCCCGCCCGCTCCGGGGCCGGGGCCGATCGGGATCCGCCCCCTTTTCGCGCTGCGTGACGCGAGGCGGCGGTGGCCGTTCGCGGCACGCGCGGGGTTCTGCATGGGCGTGCCGGTCGTGATCGGCTGGGCCGCCGGCGACACCGCGGCCGGGCTCATGGCGACGATCGGTGGCTTCACCGCGTTGTACGGCAGCGCTCTGCCCTACCTCTATCGGGCAGGCAGGCTCGCGCTCATCGCGGCGTCCCTGGCGTTCGCGGTGGGGACGGGCATATGGGCTGCCGCCGTCGTGTGGGTCGGCGTGCTCGTGGTCGCCCTCATCGCGATGGTGGCAACCCTGCTGTGCAACGCCCTGGCCGTCGGTCCACCCGGGGCCTACATGGTCGCCCTCGCCTGTGCCGCCGGAACCGCGATGCACGCGGGGCACCTGGGCCCCTTGCACACCGGCCTGCTGGTGCTGGGGGGCGGTGGCTTCGCCTGGCTGGTCCATATGTCCGGCGCTCTGCTGTGGCCGCGGGGTCCGGAGAAGTCCGCGGTCGCGACCGCCGGTGACGCGGTGGCGCGGTTCGCCGAGGCGGTGGGCACACCCCGGCAGGACACCGCCCGGCACTGGGCCGCCCTGGCGATGCACGAGTCGTGGGCGGCGCTGGTCACCTACCAGCCGATCCGCACCATCCCCGACAGCACGTTGTACAGGCTGCGCCGACTCAACCGCGAACTGCATCTGGTCTTCGCCGACGCCATGCGGGCCGCAGCCCGCGACGCACCCCTGGACCGCGCCGTACCCGACCATGCACGACGACTCGCCGCTGAGGCCCAGCACCCGTCCTCGGCCGGTGCCGCGGCCGGCGAGGAGGAACTCCCGCACGGCGGCCCCGGGCCGGTCGGTCTGGTGCGGCAAGCGGTCACGGCCGGGTCGGAACAACTCCTCGTCACCCTGCGGGTCGGCGCCGCGGCCCTGGTGGCCGGAATGATCGGCGCCGCCCTGAGTCTGGACCACGCCTACTGGGCCATCGCCGCCGCGGTGCTGATGCTGCACCAGGGCTTCGACTGGGTCCGCACCATGCAGCGCGGTCTGGAACGTCTGGTCGGCACCTGGGTCGGGCTGATTCTCGCGCTGGGAGTGCTCACCGCGCATCCCACCGGACTGTGGCTCGCGCTGACCGTCGTGCTGCTGCAGTTCTCGATCGAGATGTTCGTGGTGCGCAACTACGCCCTGGCCGTCGTCTTCATCACCGCCATCGCGCTGACCATCGTGAGCGGCGGACAGCGCGTTCCCGGGCTCGGTGGACTGCTGCTCGCCCGCGGCGTCGACACCGCGATCGGCTGCGCCGTGGCACTCGCGGTGTTCCTCGTGACGATGCGAGCCGGGGCGGCGGCACGCATCCCGGCGGCGATCAATCGTGCCCTGGAAGCAGTCGGCGTCGTGTCGGACCATCTGGCCGACGGCGCAGTCACCACCCCGGGTGCCCGGGCGGCCAGACGCGATCTCCAGATGCGGGCCATCGGCGTACTCCACGCCTACGACGCGAGTGTCAACTCCTCGGTCGTCCTGCGCAGTGACGCGGAGCTGATGTGGCCCGCGGTGGTCGCCACCCAACGACTGGCGTACCGGGTGCTCGCCGCCTGCTGGGCGCTGGAGCAGGTCGGCAGCGGCAGCGAGGCGGCACACGGGGCTTCCCGCTCGCTGTTCAGTGCCCACGGCGACGATCAGCTGCACCGAGCGCTCGCGGCCCTTGCCGGCGCGATCCGTACGGGGACCGCCCCGGCACCGCTCGGAGAGGTGCCGTCCTTCGTGTCCACCGAGCTGTCGACCTTGCGGGAGTCCTTGGTCCAGACAGCCCCGGACAGCTGAACCACTGCACCGCGGCCTGCTGCAGGGTGCGCCCCCGGTACCAGGAGTCCAGGGGCGCGTAACGACTGCGTCTCCGAAGTCAAATTTCCGCACTCCAAGGGTTGGCGCGAAACCGTCCACTCGTTATCGTTCACGCACTTCACTCAATCGTTCCGCTGAACGAATAGCGAGAAGGACGGTCGGTTCATGCCCGACACCCACCACCTTCGACGGCGGTCGGTCCTCGCCGCGGGCGTCGCTTCCCTCGGCGCGTCCTGGCTGCTGACCGGCTGCACGGGGGCCGCGTCCACGCCCGTCCTGCCCGCCGCCGCGCAGCAGGGCGCGCCCGCCCGCGGCGGCACGCTGCGGATCGCGCGGCCGGCCGCGTCCGACGCCGAGACACTGGATCCGGCCAGTTCCCTGTCGGCCTACGAATACCTGGGCGCCCTCTACAACAGGCTCGTCCGGATCGGCGCGGACGGCATGCTCGCCCCCGACCTCGCCGAGTCCTGGGAGCCCGACGACAAGGCCGCCACCTGGACCTTCCGCCTCCGCAAGGGCGTCACGTTCCACGACGGGCGCGCCTTCACCGCCGCCGACGCGGCCTACACCCTGCGCCACATCCTGGACAAGGCGACGGCGTCCCCGCAGGCCGCCGTCCTCGCGCCGCTCATCGACCCCGAGGCGCTGCGCACGCCCGACCCCCACACGCTCGTGGTCCCGCTGAAGACCCCGAACGCGGAGTTCCCGAGCCTGCTGACGCACTACAACTGCTACGTCGTCCCCGACGGCAGCGCGAAGTCCATCGGGCGCACGGGCATCGGCACCGGCCCCTTCAGGCTGGAGTCGTTCGCCCCGGCCGGACCCGGGCGCATCACCGCGTACCACGACCACTGGGCGGGCCGCCCCGTCCTCGACGCCATCGCCTTCTACTCGGTCGCCGACATGTCGGCCCGCTCGAACGCCCTGCTGGCGGGCCAGGTCGACCTGCTCTCCCAGACCAACCTCGACTTCGCGACCGCCCGCGTGGTCGCCGCCTCCGACCGGGCCACCGTCGCCCGGGTGAAGAACGCCCAGTGGTACGTGCTCCCGATGCTGACCACCGAGAAGCCCTTCACCGACGTCCGCGTGCGCCAGGCGATGAAGCTCGCCTACGACCCCGAGCACGTGGTGAAGGCGGCCCTGCAGGGCGCGGGCAGCGCCGGCTGGGACAACCCGGTGCCGCCCTCCGACCCGGTCCACATCTCCGCGCACCCCGCGCACGATCCGGAGAAGGCGCGGTACCTGCTCAAGCAGGCGGGCCACGAGGGACTCGCCGTCGACCTCTACACCTCCGCGTACGACCCGCTGTTCACGCCCATGGCCCTCGCCTACCGGGACTCGGCCGGCCGGGCCGGCATCCGTATCCGGGTCAAGACGGCGTCCGCGGACTCGTACTACACGCAGATCTGGATGAAGAAGCCCCTCATGGCCACCTACTGGTTCACCGGCCGGCCCGTCGACCAGCTCTTCACCCAGATCTTCCGCAGCGGCTCCTCCTACAACGAGACCGCCTGGTCCGACAAGGAATTCGACGCGCTCCTCGACCGGGCCAGACGCGAGACCGACGACGCGTTGCGCCACGACCTGTACGGCGAGGCGCAGGCGATGGTGATCGAGAGGGGCGGGGCGATGACCCCGATGTTCGCCGACCGGCTCGTCGGCATCTCCCGCCAGGTGCGCGGATACGACGAGCACGGCTTCGAGTTCGACTACCTCGGCATCGGCCTGAAGGGAGCGTGACCATGCTGTCGTTCGTCGCCCGCCGCGTGGGCTCGGCCGTCGGCACGCTCGTCCTGTCCTCCGTGATCGTCTTCCTCGCCGTCCAGGCCCTGCCCGGCGACGTCGCCACCCAGATCCTCGGCAAGGACGCCACCCCGGACGCCGTCGCCGCCCTGCGCGGAAAGCTCGGACTCGACCAGCCCGCCTGGCAGCGGTACGCGCACTGGATGCGCGGCGCGCTGCACGGCGACTTCGGCACCTCCCTCGTCTCCGGCCGGCCCGTCGGCGGCGAGGTCGCCACCCACCTCGGCAACTCGGCGCTCATCGCCCTCGTCACGGTGTTCTTCGCCGTCACCGGGTCGATCGTGCTCGGCATCCTCGCGGGCCTGTACCGCGACCGCTGGCCCGACCACCTGATCTCGACCGTCAGCCTGGTCGGCATGAGCGTCCCCGAGTTCGTGGTCGCCACCGTGCTGGTGCTCTGCTTCTCGATCGCGCTGCCCTGGTTCCCCGCGGTCGTGCTGTACGGCCCCGAGGCGAGCGTGGGCCAACTGCTGCCCGCTGTCTGGCTCCCAGCACTCGCGCTCGCCGTGGTCATGGCCGCCTACATCGTGCGCATGGCCCGTACCTCCGTCATCGACGTCATGGCGAGCGAATACGTCACCACGGCCCGGCTCAAGGGCCTGTCCACCTGGCGCGTCGTCACCCGGCACGCGCTGCCCGGCGCCCTGCTGCCGACGCTGCACGTGATCGCGCTGAACGTCGCCTGGCTCGCCGGAGGCGTCGCGGTCGTCGAGAACGTCTTCAACTATCCGGGCATCGGCAAGCTGATGCTCTCCTCGGTACAGAACCGCGACCTGCCCGTCATCCAGGCCATCGCGCTGATCAGCGCCGTCGTCTACGTCGTCTGCAACCTCGCCGCCGACCTCGGCGCCATGGCCCTCAACCCCAAGCTCCGTACGGGAGGGAGGACCCGATGACCACGCTCGACACCGCGCCGGTGGCCGCGCCGGTCGCCTCCGCGACCCGTGCGGCCCGCGCCTGGCGCACGCTGCGCTCCTCGCGCACCGCCCTGGTCGGCCTGGCGATCGTCGCCGTGCACGTGCTGATCGCCCTGCTCGCACCGCTCCTCACCTCGTACGACCCGGTCGCGGGCGACGCCTCCCACGCACTGCTCGGCCCGAGCTGGGAGCACTGGGCGGGCACGGACCAGTACGGGCGCGACGTCCTCGCCCGCGTCCTGTACGGCGGCCGCTACGCACTCGGCGTGTCGGTGGCCGCGACCGTCCTGACCGTCGCCCTCGGCACGGTCGTCGGCTGCGCCGCCGCACTGCGCGGGGGCTGGTTCGACGACGTCCTGGGCCGCGTGCTCGACGCGGTGCTGTCCGTGCCGTCGATCCTCGCGCTCCTCGTCATCGTGACGGCGCTCGGCACGGGCCCGGCGGTCATCGTCCTCGCCATCGCCGTGGTCTACGTGCCCCAGGTCGTCCGGGTGGTGCGGGGAGCGGCGCTCGCCGTCGCCCCCGCCGACTACGTGACGGCGGCCCGTGCCCGGGGCGAGCGGACCTGGTCGATCCTGCGGAGGGAGATCCTGCCCAACATCACCGACGTGGTGTGCGTGGAGTTCGCCATGCGGGCCTCCTGGGTCGTCCTCCTCATCTCCTCGTTGTCCTTCCTCGGCTTCGGCGCCGACCCGCCGACCCCCGACTGGGGCCTGATGGTCGCCGAGAACCGCACCGCCATCACCGTCGTCCCGATGGCGAGCCTCGCGCCCATCATCGCCCTGGCCACGCTGGTGATCGGACTCAACCTCGCGGCCGACGGCCTGTCCAAGGCGTGGGGCGTGGACCGGATCAGGGAGGGCTCCTGATGACCTCGATCGTTTCCGTGAACTCCCTTTCCGTCTCCTACCGTTCGGGCGGCCGCGACGTACCCGTCGTGCGGGAGGTGTCCTGGGAGGTCGCCGAGGGGCACACGCTCGCCCTCGTCGGCGAGTCCGGCAGCGGCAAGTCGACCGTCGCGGCCACGCTGCTCGGCCATCTGCGGCACGGATCGCGGATCACGGGCGGCTCGGTGCGCGTGGACGGCAAGGACGTCTTCGCCCTTCCCGCACGCGAGCTCAGACGGCTGCGCGGCGGCACCGTCGCCATGGTCGCGCAGAACGCCGGCCACGCGCTGACCCCCTCCATGCGCATCGGGCGGCAGATCGGGGAGGCGGGCGGCGACGTCCCGGTCCTCGACCTGCTCGAACAGGTCCGGCTGCCCCGCCCGGCCGAACTCGCCCGCCGCTACCCGCACGAACTCTCCGGCGGTCAGCAGCAGCGCGTCGCCATCGCCATGGCCATCGCCGCCCGCCCCAAGGTCCTCGTCCTGGACGAGCCCACGACCGGCCTGGACGTCGTCACCCAGCGCAGCGTCCTCGACCTGATCGGCGCCCTGCGCGACGAACTCGGCCTGGCCGCCGTGCTGGTGAGCCACGACCTCGGCGTGGTCGCGCACATGGCCGACGAGGTGACCGTGCTGCGCTCGGGCCGGATCGTGGAGTCGGCGCCGACCCGACGGCTCTTCACCGCGCCGCAGGACCCGTACACCAAACGGCTGCTGGCGAGCGTGCCACGCCTCGACGACGCCGGTCTCGCCCTGGTGAGCGAGACGGGGGAGCGCGAGATCAGGCCCAGGGCGGCGCTGTCCCCCGAGGCCGGAGTCGCCGTCTCCGCGCGGGACGTGACGATCGACTACGGCTCCTCCCGCGCGGTGCACGGTGTGTCCTTCGACGTCCGGCGCGGCGAAGTCCTCGCCTTGGTCGGGGAGTCGGGCAGCGGGAAGTCCACGCTCGCCTGGACGCTCGCCGGGCTGCGCACCCCCTCCGGCGGGACGATGACCCACGAGAGCGGCGACCTCGCCCGCCCGGCGGGCAAGCGCCCACTCGATCTGCGCCGCCGCGTCCAGCTCGTCTTCCAGAACGCCGACACCTCCCTCAACCCGCGCCGCTCGGTGGGCGACGCCATCCGCAGGCCGCTGCGCTTCTTCGGCACGGTCGAGGGCCGTGCGCAGGCCGCGGACCGCGCCCGCGAACTGATCTCCGACGTACGGCTCGACCCCGCCTTCGCCGACCGGCTGCCCGCCCAGCTCTCGGGCGGCCAGCGCCAGCGCATCGGCATCGCACGCGCGCTTGCGGGCGGACCGGACGTGCTGATCGCCGACGAGATCACCACCGCCCTCGACGTGTCGGTCCAGGCCGACGTCCTGCGGCTGCTGGACGACCTGCGCCGCGAGCGCGACCTGGCCTGCCTGTTCATCAGTCACGACCTGGCCGTCGTCCGCGGCATCGCGGACCGGGTGGTCGTCCTGCGGCACGGCGTCGTGGTGGAGGAGGGCCCGACGGAGGCCGTGTTCACCGAGCCCGGCCACCCCTACACCAGACAGCTGATGGCAGCCGCCCTCGAACCCGACCCGGACGCACGGCCGCTCGCCGCCGACGTCGTCCACTGGGCGGACGCCGCCGAACCGGACAAGGTCTGGACAGACCACGGACACGGTCACCGAGTGCGCCGCTGGCGCCCGGCGACGACGCAAGGATCCGTGCCGGCCAAGCGCACGGTGACCACGGAAGGAGCCGCGTGAGGTACCGCGAGCAGTTCGAGCGCCAGGTCGTGCGCGAGGACGTATGGATCCCGGTGGGCGACGGAAGCACCCGTCTGCACGCCCGCGTCTGGCGCCCCGCCGACGCGGAGGCGTCCCCCGTCCCCGCGCTGCTCGAATACCTGCCCTACCGCAAGAGCGACTGGACCGCACCCCGCGACGCCCAGCGCCACCCCTGGTACGCGGGCCACGGCTACGCCTCCGTCCGTGTCGACATCCGCGGCCACGGCGACAGCGAGGGCACGCCCGGCGACGAGTACGACGCGCGGGAACTCGCGGACGGCGTCGACGTCGTCAACTGGCTCGCCGCACAGCCCTGGTGCACCGGCCGGGTCGGCATGTTCGGCATCTCCTGGGGCGGCTTCAACTCCCTGCAGATCGCGGCCCTCGCCCCGGAACCGCTCAAGGCGATCGTCACGGTCTGCTCGACCGACGACCGCTACGACAACGACGTCCACTACAGCGGCGGCGCCGTCCTCGGCATCGACATGCCCGCCTGGGCCGGCACCATGCTCGCCTTCGCCTCACGGCCGCCGGACCCACAGGTCGTCGGGGACGACCGGTGGCTGCCGATGTGGCGCGAACGCCTCGACTCCCTCGAACCCTTCCTGCACACCTGGCTGGACCACCAGCAGCGGGACGCCTACTGGCGGCACGGAAGCGTGTGCGAGGACTACGGAGCGCTGCGGGCCGCGGTGCTGGCGGTGGGCGGCTGGAACGACCCGTACCGCGACACCGTGCTGCGGCTCGTCGAACACCTGCCGGCCGACCGCGTCCGCGGCATCGTCGGTCCCTGGTCCCACCAGTACCCCGACCGCGGACTCCCGCCCGGCCCCGCGATCGGCTTCCTCCAGGAGACCCTCCGCTGGTGGGACCACTGGCTGAAGGACGAGGACACCGGTGTCATGGCGGAGCCCCTGTTGAGGGCCTGGGTCAACGACCCGTTCCCGCCCGCCACTTCGTACGACGCGATGCCCGGCCGCTGGGTGGGGGACACGGACCGGCCGTCCCGGAAGATCACCTGGAGCGAGCGCCCGCTGGGCACGGAGCCCGGTCCCGTCGTCGTTCGCTCCCCGCAGCACACCGGCGTCGACGCCGGCCGCTTCTTCCCCTTCGGCAACGCGAGCGACCTGCCGCCCGACCAGCGCGAGGAGGACGGACGGTCCGTCTGCTTCGACTCGGAGGCGCTCCAGGAGCGGGTCGAGATACTCGGCCGTCCGCGGCTGAGACTGCGGCTCGACAGCGCGACCCCGCGCGCCAACGTGATCGCCCGCCTCTGCGACGTCGCGCCCGACGGCTCGTCGACGCTCGTGACCCGAGGGGTGCTCAACCTGCTCAGCAGGCACGGACGGGAACGGGTGGCCGAGTGGACGCCGGGCACATACGAGGACGTCGAGTTCGAACTGACCGGTATCGGCTACGCGTTCCCGCCCGGACACCGCATCCGGGTCGCCGTCTCCGACGCGTACTGGCCGTGGGTCTGGCCGCACGGCGAACGCGGCGAGCTGACCGTGCTTCCCGCCGACAGCGCCCTGCTGCTGCCCGTACGCGAGCCGGGGGACGAGCCGGAGATCCGCTTCGAGGAGCCCGAGCAGGCGCCACCGCTGCCGGTGACGTACGACGCACCCGCGAAGCCGCGCCCCGAGCGGCTGGTCACCCACGACGTGGCGAAGGGGGAGTGGACGCTGGAGGTCGACCCGAACTACGGGGGATCGCGTACGTACCCGGACGGACTGCGCTACGAGGAGAGCGCGCGCGAGACCTACCGCATCCGCCACGACGACCCGTTGTCCGCGCGGGCCGTCTCCGAGTGGCACATCCGGTTGCGTCGCGGGGACGACTGGGACGCTGAGATCATGGCGCGTACGGAGCTGCGGGCCACGGCCGCGGACTTCGTGATGGACAGCCGCATCGAAGCACGTGCGAACGGAGAGACAGTGGCCAAGCGCGCATGGCACCGCACCACCCCGAGGACGTCGGGATGACGGCGGCGAAGGGCCCGCGCCGTGCCGTAGCCGCCGCGGACCGCACTCGCCAGCCCACCGAGGTACGCCGCCGCCTCATCGTGGAGGCGGCGGTCCCCCTGATCGCCGAACGCGGCTACGCGTCGGTGGGGGTGCGCGACGTCGCCGCCGCGGCCGGGGTGTCGGTCGGCACCGTCACGTACCACTTCGGCAGCGTCCAGGAGATCCTGTCGGAGGCGATGATCCTGCACATCGAGCGGTACTACGCGGCGCTCAACGAGGCGGCGGAGGAGGCCACCAGCGGTGCCGAGGGTCTGCGGCTGATGGTCGACGCCCTGTTCACCGAGGACACCGACCGGCACTGGCGCATGTGGTTCGACTACTGGAACGCGGGGGAGCAGGGCGCCGACGCGACCTTCGCCCGCGGTCAGGCCCAGCGCTACGAGGCCTGGCACCTCCAGATCCGCCATCTGGTCGAACGGGGCGTCGCCGAGGGCGAGTTCACCTGCGACGACCCCGACGGCTTCACGGTCCGCTTCGCCGCCCTCGCCGACGGCCTGGCCCTGCAGCACCTGCGCCAGACACCCCCGCTGACGACGGAGGACGCCCGCCGGCATCTGAACCGTCTCATCGAGACGGAACTCGCGCGAAAGTCCCCTGTGTGAGACGGTCGCCGGCCCGGCCCTCCGGGGCAGCCGCCGGGAGAAGGGGCGCGGAGCGGGTTGTTCAGCCTTGCGCCGCGCCCTTCACGTAGGCCTCGTAGCCCTCGTCCTCCAGCCGGTCGGCGAGTTCCGGGCCGCCGGAGTCGGCGATGCGACCGTCGGCGAAGACGTGCACGTGGTCGGGGTGGACATAGCGCAGGACGCGCGTGTAGTGCGTGATCAGCAGCGTGGCCACCTGTCCCGTGGCGCGTACGCGGTTGACGCCCTCGGCGACGATGCGCAGCGCGTCGACGTCGAGGCCGGAGTCGGTCTCGTCCAAGATCGCGATCTTCGGCTTGAGCAGCTCGAGCTGCAGGATCTCGTGGCGTTTCTTCTCCCCTCCGGAGAAGCCCTCGTTGACGTTGCGCTCGGCGAAGGCGGGATCGATCTGAAGGCGTTCCATCGCCTCGCGTACCTCCTTGAGCCAGGTGCGCAGCCTGGGGGCCTCGCCGCGGACGGCGGTGGCCGCGCTGCGCAGGAAGTTGGACATGGATACGCCCGGAACCTCGACGGGGTACTGCATGGCGAGGAAGATTCCGGCCCGCGCCCGCTCGTCGACCTTCATCGCGAGCACGTCCTCGCCGTCCAGGGTGACGCTGCCGGAGGTGACCAGGTATTTCGGGTGGCCGGCGAGCGCGTAGGCGAGGGTGGTCTTGCCGGAGCCGTTGGGGCCCATGATGGCGTGGGTCTCGCCCTGCCGCACAGCCAGGTCGACCCCGTGGAGGATCTCGCGCGGCCCGGCGTCGGTGTGGACCGAACAGTGCAGGTCGCGGATGTCCAGAGTTGCCATGTGCACCTCACCTGCCTCACCTTGTTCACCGACTGGAACGGCACGGGCGCCGCGCCGCCCTCTCATCCAGCGTGACGCAACCCCGGCGGTCCGGTACAGCGCGGGAGTTTTTACGTGGAAGAGCGCGCCGCCGCGAGGTGCCTGGGAGGGGGTGAGCGTCCCGCCGTGGCGCTGGACGACGTCACGTGCTGTGACGCACGGCTGCCCGCTCCGCGCCGGACCCTTGGCCGGACTGGCCCGCGTAGGACGCGCGTGGACGAGTCGGAGGGGAGCCCCTCGGCCTGCTGGTCCGCGCCGGCCGGGCGGGGAGCCCGGTCGGCGCGGCGTGGCGAGAGGGGAGGCGCTCCCGCGCTCACTCCGGAGTGGTCACCGGGGCCTTCTGCTGGGGAGCGTCCAGGTGGAACTCGGGCGGTTCCCGGCGCCGCGGCGACGGCCGAGGAGGTCGAGGAACGCCTGCTGCTGCACGCCCGGCTGATGACAGGGGTGTCCGGCGCGGAGCGGTGAGGGCGGCGTCCCCGACGGCACCACTCGGGTCCGTCGTCTCCCTCCACCGACCAGGCCGGGGCTCAGCGCTCGGGGAAGCCGAAGGAGTAGCCCTGCTCCTTGAGCCGGGGAAGGATCCGGCGCAGGGCGCTGACGGTCTGGGAGCGGTCGCCGCCGGCGTCGTGGAAGAGGAGTGTCGGCCCGTTCGGCAACTCCTGCTGGACGGTGGCGACGATGGCATCCGTGCCCGGCCGCTCGAAGTCCTTGGAGTCCACGTTCCAGCCCAGCGGGCGCATGCCACGGGACGCGGCCAGCTTGCGGCTGTAGGGGGTGAAGGCCCCACCGGGCGCCCGGTAGTACATCGGCCGTACGCCCCCGGACGCCTTGGTGATCATGTGTTCGGCGTCGAGTATCTGCTGCGACTGGTAGGCCTGGGACTTGGTGTCCATGGTGGTGTCGTGCGACACCGTGTGGTCGCACAGCCGGTGCCCGGCCGCGACCACCTTCTTGACGAGGTCCGGGTGGGCCTGCGCCTGCGTCCCCACCATGCAGAACGTGGCCTTCACACCGTACTCCCGCAGCACGTCGAGCACTTGGGGGGTCCAGACGGGGTCGGGTCCGTCGTCGATGGTGATGTTGACGCCGCGCGCCCCCTTGTCCGAGGCGTGCGCGATGGTCGCCGCCACCGGCTCGACGCCACCGCCCGGCGCGGCCGACGCGGCGGCCTTCGGCGACGGGCCGCGCACGGCATCGGCCTGCGCGGTCCACAGCGAGGCGCCGGCGGCCAGCACCGTCACCCCGAGCGCCGCCCCGGCCACCTTGCCGTACCAGCCCTGCCCGCCACCGTGCCGTGCCATGTCCGCCCCGCTTTCCCGCAGTTCCTCGCCACCCTCGGCCGCCTTCCGGCCACCTGGCAGGACGAGGGACAGCAGCCACGGGATGCGTCCGTTACCGATCACGGACAATTCCGGGGGAGTTCGCGGACAACTCGACGGGCGGCGGCCGGATCCGCGCCGCTCGCACTCACCGTCAGCACCGGTGCCGACCGCGTCCGTGGCAGGGCGCGCGAGGCTCGCCTGACCGTCACCGATCGTGCCCTGCGGGCGTGTTCACCGCGAGGGGCGCGCTGATCGGCGTACATCGAGCGGCGTGGTGCGAGGGTCGTCAGGCATGATCCTGACGTCGACGGTGCTACAGCCACGTCCTGCCGGACAGGCCCGGTGATTCCAGAGCACCGGCATAGAGTGAACTCCTCGACGAGCGGCGGGGACACGCCATGGAGATCACCGTCCAGTGGACAAGGACGTCCTGGACGAAGCGTTCCAGGGGAGGAGAGGCCGCCGCGCGCAGGAACGCGGCTCCGATCGGTTTCGCTCTCCCACACATAGAGGGCGCTGCCGCCCATGTGATCCGCATGCACGAGCGAGACGGCTTCGAGCCGCATGAGAACGAGGAAGACCTGAGCAAGGTCGATGTCCAACTCCGGGAAACCGACGGACGACTGCGGGTCTTCCCCCGGGTGCAGCCCTTGTTTGCTCTGCCGCCCCGGCCGAGACGGCCCCCAGCGGTACGACTTGTCCCAGGTCAGTGGGTGCGCTGGCAGCTCAACTATCGATTCAGCAGCGCAGCGGGCGTGCGGGACTGGTCGTACTGGCTGGACACGTTCAACATTGCCTACGGTCCGACGAAGCCCGATGTGTTCCTGTCCGCGCCTACGGTGCTCGTCAACGAGCGAGGACCACTCCGGTAACCCGCCCCGAACGTCGACTGCGACCCAGATGACGCCACGTCAGGGCCGCTGGTCAGTCGTCGAGCGTCGAGTCGCGGGCGATCAAGTGGGGGCGCAGTCGTTTTGAGCGGACGCGTCGTCCGTGCAGGCGATCGATGAGCAGGCTCATGGCCTGTTCACCCATTTCGAACATCGGTGAGTGGATCGTGGTGAGGGGCACGGGCATGTCCGCGGCGACGGGGATGTCGTTGTATCCGACGACGGCCACGTCGCTGCCGGGGCGCAGTCCGTACTCCCGCAGAGCCCCGATGACGCCGATGGCGGCGGTGTCGTTGACCGCGAAGATGGCCGTGGGGCGCGGGACGAGGGCGAGCAGTGCCGCGCCCGCGGCGTGGCCCCCTGCGGTGTCGAAGCGGGACGGGAGAACGTACTGCGGGGGGAGGGGGAAGCCGGCTTCGGCATAGCGGCGCACGAAACCGGCAGTGCGCTCGACTCCGGTGCTCGCGTAGGGCTCCCCGGCGGCGACTCCCACGCAGTGGTGACCGAGCTGGAGGAGGTGCTCGGCGGCCAGCCGTCCAGCGAGGAGATCGTCGGTGGTGACGGACAGGTGTCCTGTCAGGCGCCGCGAGACGAGGACGTAGGGGATGTGCCTGCGGTCGAGGAGCTTCACCAGGTCGTAGCCGTCGAGCCGCGCGTCCCCCAGGACGATGCCGGCTACCCGCCGTGCCAGGAGCTCTTCGAGGCGGTCACGCCGCAGGGCCGGGTCGTCGGTGGTGTTGGCGACGAAGGTGTTGAAGCCGTGCCGGGCGGCGGCCGCGTCGAGCCCCTCGTAGATGCGCGCCAGGACGAAGTCGGTCAGGCGGGGGGGCCAGTACGCCGAAGATGCTGCTGCGGCCGGTGCGCAGGGTGGTGGCGGCGGGATCCCGCCCCCCCCGCAGTGGCACAGGCCGTGGGGCGGCTGGTGGACCGAGGCGTTCCGGTCCTGGTGTGCAGCCGGGCGTTCAGCGGGCCGGTCACCCCGCTGTACACCGCCGGCGGCGGTGCGGACCTGGACCGTGCCGGTGCGGTCTTCGCCGGTGATCTCAGCCCGTGGCAGGCCCGGCTGCTGCTGTCCGTGGCCCTCGCCCACAAGCCGGAGGACCCGGGATCGGTCGTGTCGCAGTGGCTCGGACAGCCCTCACCCGACGGAGCCTGAGCCCTCACATTCAGCGCGGACCTCACAGTCGGCCCAGCGCCGTGCGGCGCCGGTGCGCTAGGGCGGAGAGGAAGGAGAATCATGAGTGAAGAGATCTTCGTGTCCTTCGGCGTGGACATCGACGCGGTGGCCGGCCGGCTCGGCTCCTACGGCGGAGAGGGCTCTCCCGACGACATCTCCCGCGGGTCGAGATCCGGGCCAACTGGTACCGGGACGACCTGCCTCCGATGATGTTCATCAAGGCCAGCCCCAACAACCATGACCGTCCACCCGGACGTGTCCGGCCGGCTGCAGGTGCTCATGGCCCTCGAGCGACTGATCGAGCACATCAATTCCCGCGACGGCGTCCAGTGGACCACTTTCGACGCGACCGCCACCGACTTCGCCGAACGCACCCCCCGAAAGGCCTGATCATGACCTGTGCCCAGCCTGCCCGGGACGTCCCGGCCTGGGAGCGCCCCGTGACCCCGCGCACCCTGCTGCGCGTCTCCGCCTTCGCCTCGGCGAGTCCCGGGGCCCCCACCTCCACGGTTCCTTGCGCACGCGAGTATGCGGCTGGGGTAAAATGGCGGCGGATGCAATTAATGCTGGTGGGGCTGGACCGGGTCAGCGGGAGTTGACCGCCGGTGCTTCACCGCAGCCCCTTGGGTCACTTGCGAGGAGTTGGACTTGAACACCCTTTTCACGCCCTACACCATCAGGTCGCTGACCATCCCCAACCGCATCTGGATGGCGGCGATGTGTCAGTACAGCGCCGCCCCGGACGGTGAGACGGTCGGCGCCCCGGCGGACTGGCACTTCGCCCACCTCGCCGCCCGCGCCTCCGGCGGCACCGGCCTGATCATCACGGAGGCCACGGCCGTGAGCCCCGAGGGACGGATCAGCCCCTACGACCTCGGCATCTGGAACGACACGCAGGTCGCCGCCTTCCAGCGCATCACCGCGTTCCTGAAGACGCAGGGCACCGTTCCCGGCATCCAGCTGGCGCACGCCGGGCGCAAGGCCTCGACCGAGCGCACCTGGGTCGACCGCGGACGCCAGATCACCCCGGACGAGCCCTACGGCTGGAAGCCGGTCGGCCCCAGCGCCCTTCCCTTCGCCGAGTCGTCGACGACGCCCGACGAGCTGAGCAAGGAGCAGATCGCGGAGATCGTCCAGCAGTTCACCGACGGCGCCCGGCACGCGTTGGCGGCCGGATTCGAGGTCGCCGAGATCCACGGCGCGCACGGCTACCTGATCCACCAGTTCCTGTCCCCCCACAGCAACCGACGCACCGACGAGTACGGCGGCTCGTTCGAGGGCCGGATCCGGTTCGCCCTGGAGGTCGTCGAAGCGGTCCGCGCCACGTGGCCCGAGGAGCTGCCGGTCTTCTTCCGCATCTCCGCCACCGACTGGCTCACGGAGGACCCGGAGGACGACCGCGAGGGTTGGACCGTCGACGACACCGTCCGCTTCGCCAAGGAACTCCAGGCACGTGGCGTGGACCTGATGGACGTCTCCACCGGAGGCAGCGCCCCCGACGCGAAGATCGAGACCGGCCCCGGCTACCAGGTGCCCTTCGCCGAGCAGGTCCGCAGGCAGACCGGTATGCCGGTGGCGGCTGTCGGCATGATCACGGAACCGGCCCAGGCCCAGGACATCATCACCTCCGGCAAGGCGGACGCCGTCCTCCTGGCCCGTGAGCTCCTGCGCAACCCGTACTGGGCGCGTCACGCCGCCGCCGAACTCGGTGGCGAGGTCTCCGCCCCCGTCCAGTACCACCGCGCGTAACGACACCGCGGGCGGAACGGAGGTTCCGCCCGCGGCACCGGGCACCGTGGATCCCGGACCGCGGTCGGCACTAGACCCACCGGTGTCGGCGCGTTCTGGCGCTGGCGCCCGGATTCAGCCGCCCGACGCGGCGCGCACCAGTGCGGTCATCACGCGTACGTCCTCGCCCATCTCGGGGTGCCACTGCACGCCCAGCGCGAAACGGTCGCCGGGCAGTTCGACCGCCTCCACCGTGCCGTCCGCCGCATGGGCCGAGGCGCGCAGACCCTCCCCCAGGCGGGCCACCGCCTGGTGGTGGTACGTCGGGACGTACGTCTCCTCCGGCACCACGGCCGCGTACCGGGTGGCCGCCACGGGGGTCACCGGGTGGGAGCCGAAGACGCCGACGTCCTCGGTGTGTCCGTCGATGTGCTGGACGAGGGTGCCGCCGAGTGCGACGTTCAGCAGTTGCATGCCGCGGCAGATGCCGAGCAGAGGTGTGCCGGAGTCCAACGCGGCCCGGATCAGGGCGAGTTCCCAGGCGTCACGCTCCCGCGCGGGCGGCCCGGTGCGCGGCTCGCGCTCGGCGCCGTAGCGCTCCGGCTCGACGTCCGGGCCCCCCGCGACGACCAGCCCGTCGAGGCGGGCGACCACCGACGCCGCGTGGGACGGATCGTCCGGCGGCAGCATGGTCGCGAGCCCGCCCGCGGCCTGCACCAGCCGCGGGTATCCGGCGGGCAGCAGCGCCGCGGGCAGCTCCCAGACCCCCCAGGACGCCCGGGCTTCCAGATAGGTGCTGACGCCGATGAGCGGCTTGCCCACTGTGTGCTCCTTCACGGTCCTCCGTCGCGTCTCCCACTCGGCTTCCGTCGCGGTGAGCGCCACGAAGCACTCCATGGAACGGATTCATACCTTTGTGTCGGCGGTGCCGGGAAATCAAGACCCGTGCGCGCCGTCGCGCTGAACCGCCCTGCTCACGTCAGGAAGCCGCGCAGCAACGCGGCCGTGCCCGCGCAGTGCTCCCGCGTCATCTCACGCGCGCCGTCGGCGTCCCCGTCGAGTACGGCCTCGACCATTGCGGTGTGCTGGCGCTGTGAGTGCTCCAGGTTCCGCACCAGCAGCGGGATGCAGTCCAGCAGGTCGTTCACGGTCGCGCGCACGGCCGCGTACTGCGCGGTGAGCGTCGGCGATCCGGACAGCTCGGCGAGTGTGAGGTGCAGCAGCGTGTCGAGCCGGCGGTACTCGGTGAGCGGCGCGTCGTGCGTGCGGGCGAGCGCGTCCCGCAGCCGCCCCGCCTGTTCGTCGGTGAGCCCGTGTGCCGCGCACAGTCCGGCCGCGCCCACTTCCAGCACCTCCCGGAACCGCAGGACGTCCTCGACGTCGACCTCCTCGATCCGGCGGCGCAGCTCGTCCTCGCCGGGGGCGGCCGCCTTCGGCAGGACGAACGTTCCGCCGTAGCGGCCACGCCGCGACTCCACCAGACCCTGGTCCTGGAGGACCTTCAGCACCTCGCGCAGCGTCACCCGGCTGATGCCGAGCCGGTCCGCCAGCTCCCGCTCCGACGGCAGTCGCTCGCCGCCGGGCACCAGGCCCAGCCGTACGACCTGGAGTATCTGTTCAAGAGCCTCCTCGAAACCGTTCCCCGCCCGCACCGGCCGCAGTACCGGAGACAGCCGGTCGTCCGTGCAGGCACCCTCGCCCGCCTCCGTCTGCGACATCTGGCCGCACCCCTTCCCAAGCAATGGTTCTCGGCAATACCTTATGGGTCTCGGCTGACCGAAGGAGGCTTTCCCGTGGCAGACCGCACACCCCCGCTCAGTGTCGAGGAGCTTCGCGCCCTCGTCGCGAGCGGCGAGATCGACACTGTCGTCCTGGCCTTCCCCGATATGCAAGGGCGGCTCCAGGGTAAGCGGTTCGCTGCCCGCTTCTTCCTCGACGAAGTCCTCCAGCACGGCACGGAGTGCTGCAACTACCTTCTCGCCGTCGACGCGGAGATGAACACCGTCGAAGGCTACGAGATGTCCTCCTGGGACCGCGGCTACGGCGATTTCGCCATGCGCCCCGACCTGGCCACCCTGCGCCGGGTGCCCTGGCATCGAGCCACCGCGATGCTGATGGCCGACCTCACCTGGGAGGACGGAACCCCGGTCGTGGCCGCGCCCCGCCAGATCCTGCGCCGCCAGCTCGAACGGCTCGCCGAGCTCGGCTACACGGCCAACGTCGGCACGGAGCTCGAGTTCATCGTCTTCAAGGACTCGTACGAACAGGCCTGGGACGCCGGTTACCGCGGCCTCACCCCGGTCAACCAGTACAACGTCGACTACTCGGTCCTCGGCACCGGCCGCATCGAGCCGCTGCTGCGCCGCATCTGCAACGAGATGAGCGGGGCCGGCCTGACCGTCGAATCCGCGAAGGGCGAGTGCAATCCCGGCCAGCACGAGATCGTGTTCCGCTACGACGAAGCCCTGGTCACCTGCGACCAGCACGCCGTCTACAAGACCGGTGCCAAGGAGATCGCCGCACAGGAGGGCTACGCCCTCACCTTCATGGCGAAGTACAACGAGCGCGAGGGAAACTCCTGCCACATCCACCTCTCACTCGCCGACGCGGACGGCACCAGCGCCATGGCCGGGGAGGGGCCCGGCGGCATGTCCCCGGTGATGCGGCACTTCCTCGCCGGCCAGTTGGCCGCGCTGCGCGACTTCTCCCTCCTCTACGCCCCCAACATCAACTCCTACAAGCGCTTCCAGCCCGGCTCCTTCGCGCCGACCGCCGTCGCCTGGGGACACGACAACCGCACCTGCGCGCTGCGCGTCGTCGGCCATGGCCGTTCGCTGCGCTTCGAGAACCGGCTGCCCGGCGGCGACGTCAACCCGCATCTCGCGGTCGCGGGCCTGATCGCCGCCGGTCTCCACGGCATCGAGCAGCGCCTGGAGCTGCCCGAGGCATGTCCGGGCAACGCGTACACCGCCCCTTACGAACACGTCCCCACCACGCTGCGCGAGGCCGCCGAGCTCTGGGAGAACAGCGCGATCGCCAAGGCCGCCTTCGGCGACGAAGTGGTCGCGCACTACCGCAACATGGCCCGCGTCGAACTCGAAGCCTTCGACGCCTCGGTGACCGACTGGGAACTCCGCCGCTCCTTCGAACGCATGTGAGGCCCTTCTTGTCGTACGAGCGCGAGGACCACGAGGACCACGAGGACCACGAGGACATGGACACGTACGTGCACGAGCACCAGGTACTGAACCCGGCGACCGAAGAAGTCGTCGCGACCGTCCCCGCCGCGAGTGCCGCGGACGTCGACGCGGCCGTCGCGCGGGCGGCCGTGGCACAGACCCGCTGGGCCGCCCTCGCGCCCGCCGACCGGGCCAGGCTGCTGCGCCGCTTCGCCGCAACGGTCGACGGACACCTGGAAGAGTTGGCGCAGTTGGAGGTGCTCGAGGCCGGGCACGTCATCGGCAACGCGCGCTGGGAGGCGGGAAACGCCCGCGATCTGCTCGACTTCGCCGCCGGGGGAGTGGAACGCCTGTCCGGCCGCCAGATCCCCGTCCCCGGCGGACTCGACATCACGATCCTCGAACCGCTCGGGGTCGTCGGTGTCATCGCGCCGTGGAACTTCCCGATGCCGATCGCCGCGTGGGGGACCGCACCCGCCCTCGCGGCCGGCAACGCCGTTCTCCTCAAACCCGCGGAGACGACCCCGCTGACCGCGCTCCGGCTCGCGGAACTCGCCCTGGAATCAGGCCTTCCCGAACACCTCTTCCAAGTGCTGCCCGGCGCAGGGGACGTGGCGGGCGACGCACTCGTCGAGCACCCCGGCGTGGCCAAGATCGTGTTCACCGGATCCACCCGCGTCGGCAAGGCGATCATGGCCAGGTGCGCCGCTCGCGTGAAGCGCGTGACCCTCGAACTCGGCGGCAAGAGCCCCAACATCGTCTTCGCCGACGCCGACATCGAGGCCGCCGCCGCTGCCGCGCCCATGTCGTTCCTCGACAACGCGGGGCAGGACTGCTGCGCCCGCACCCGCATCCTCGTCCAGCGCTCGGTCTACGACCGCTTCCTGGACCTGCTCGCGCCCGGCATCGAGTCCGTCGTCGTCGGCGACCCGAGCGACGAGCGCACCGAGATGGGCCCGCTGATCTCCAAGGCCCAGCTGGAGCGCGTACGGTCGTACGTCACCGACGACCTGAAGGCGATCCGCGGCAGCGCGCCCGAAGGGCCCGGCTTCTGGTTCCCGCCGACCGTCGTCACCGACGTCGACCCGGCCGCGCCCCTCGCCGCCGAAGAGGTCTTCGGCCCGGTCGCCGTCGTCCTGCCCTTCGAGGACGAGGCCGACGCGGTACGGCTCGCCAACGCGACCGAGTACGGCCTGTCCGGGTCGATCTGGACGCGTGACGTGGGCCGGGCGCTGCGCGTGTCCGGCGCCGTCGCGGCCGGGAACCTCTCCGTCAACTCCCACTCCAGCGTTCGCTACTGGACCCCGTTCGGCGGCTACAAGCAGTCGGGACTCGGCCGCGAACTCGGCCCGGACGCGCTCGCCGCTTTCACCGAGACCAAGAACGTCTTCATCAGCGACGTTTCCACCAGCACGGACACCACGGAGGGCTGAGCACTCATGACCGACACCAGCAACGTCTGCCGCCGACTCGTCGGCCGTACCGCCGTCATCACCGGCGCAGGCAGCGGTATCGGCCTCGCCACCGCGCGCCGCCTCGCCTCCGAGGGGGCGAACGTCGTCTGCGGCGACATCGACGAGAGCGCGGGCAAGGCCGCCGCCGAAGAGGTCGGCGGCACCTTCGTGAAGGTGGACGTGACCGACGCCGAGCAGGTCGAGGCGCTGTTCAGAGCCGCGTTCGACACCTACGGCTCCGTCGACATCGCCTTCAACAACGCGGGCATCTCGCCGCCGGACGACGACTCGATCCTGGAGACCGGCCTGGACGCCTGGAGGCGGGTCCAAGAGGTCAACCTGACCTCGGTGTACCTGTGCTGCAAGGCCGCCATCCCCTACATGCGGCGCCAGGGCCGCGGTTCCATCATCAACACAGCCTCGTTCGTGGCCATCATGGGCGCCGCCACCTCGCAGATCTCCTACACCGCGTCCAAGGGCGGCGTGCTCGCCATGTCCCGGGAGCTGGGTGTGCAGTTCGCCCGCGAGGGCATCCGCGTGAACGCGCTCTGCCCGGGGCCCGTCAACACCCCACTCCTCCAGGAACTGTTCGCGAAGGACCCGGAGCGGGCGGCGCGACGCCTCGTGCACATCCCGGTCGGGCGGTTCGCGGAGGCCGACGAGATCGCGGCCGCGGTCGCGTTCCTCGCGAGCGACGACTCGTCCTTCGTGAACGCCACCGACTTCCTCGTCGACGGCGGGATCTCGGGCGCGTACGTCACGCCGCTGTAGCCCCCCGCGGCCACCACTGCGACAACCGGGCGTCGCAGGACGCCCGGCTCGCACCGCCGCCCAGGCCGCGTGCAGCCCCGCCATGTCATGCCAGTCCGGCGGAGCTCGGCCTCGGCCGGGATCTGCGGGACCTCGTTCGCCCACACGAGCACCGTCTTGTCGGCGAGCGTCGTGCGACGGCTCGTCTCCGCGTGAAATGTGACAGCGTGTACGGGGTCACAGCAGTTGGACCCCAACCAGTACCGGCTGTCGAGGAGAAGCACGATGTCGAAGCCTCCGCTTACCCCCGATGCGATCGCCATGGTCGAAAAGGCCAATCCGGCGGTCATCACCACGCTCCGGCCGGATGGCCAGCCCGTCTCCACCGCCACCTGGTACCTCTGGGAGGACGACGGCCGCGTCCTGGTCAACATGGACGAGGGCCGCAAGCGCCTGGAGCATCTGCGCAATGATCCACGGGTCACCCTCACCGTGTTGGACGAAGCCAACTGGTACAACCACATCAGCCTCGTCGGCCGGGTCAGCGAGATCCGAAACGACTCGGACCTCGCTGGTATCGACCGGCTCAGCCGGCAGTACGTCGGCAAGCCCTATGCCCAACGAGACCGGGCGCGGGTCAGCGCCTGGATCGAGGTCGAGCGCTGGCACGGCTGGGGCACGTACAAGGACAGCAACCAGGCAGGCTGACCAATGTCCGGGCCGCTCTCAGGCAACAGCTCCCCCTCGACTGTCCGGCCGGCACGCCCGTTCGGCGCGGCAGGCCGCTGCCCTTGAGCCCCATGCACGCCGGGACACGCTGCCGTGCGAGGCGACCAGGTGCCGGCTGTCGAGGCCGTGCTTGGGCGGGATCGGTGCGAGACTGGGCACGGAAGGGGTGAGTTCCGTGTCGGACCCGCCGCACGCGTCCCCCGGTACCGACACCGCCGTCGATGAGAACCGGCTGGAGGAGCTGATCATCGAGGCGCAGACGGCCCTGCCGGTCGAACTGCCCGCCCTGGCGAACCGGTGCGCCGCGGCCCTCGGCCTGGACACGGCGCTGATGTACCTCGTCGACCTGCAACAAAGGCTGCTCATCCCACTCGACGAGACCTTGGAGCCGCTACCGGTGGCCGACTCTCCGGCCGGCTGGGCGTACCGCACCGTCTCCCCGCGGGTGGCCGAGGCCGACGACGGCGTGACCATCTGGCTGCCTCTGGTCGACGGTGTGGAGCGGCTGGGTGTGCTGGCGGTGCGGACCGCCGCGCTCGACGGGGCGCGTATGCGCCGCAGCCGGATGCTGGCCCGTCTGTTCGCCATGCTGATCACCTCCAAGCGCGCCTACAGCGACTGGCTCGTCGCCCGTACCCGCACCGCGACCATGCAGTTGCCCACCGAGATGCTGCGGGCCTTCCTGCCACCCCGCACCATCGGCAGCAGCAGGTGCGTCTCCACCGCGGTCCTGGAACCGGCGTACGACGTCGCCGGTGACGCCTTCGACCACTCGGTGGTCAAGGACGTGCTGCACGCCCTGATCCTCGACTCCATGGGGCACGATCTGACCTCCGGCCTGACCGCGTCGGTCGCCATGGCGGCGGCGCGGAACGCCCGCCGCGGCGGGCGCGACCTGGCCGACGCGGTCGGCTCCATCGACCAGGCGCTCGCCCGGTGGCTACCCGACCAGTTCTGCACCGGCGTGCTGTGCCGGCTCGACGCGCGGACCGGGGTGCTGCGCTGGGTCAATTGCGGTCACCCGCCGCCGCTGCTGATCCGTGCCGAGCGGGTGCTCGACGGGGCGCTGGACAGCCCCCCGCAGCCGCCGATCGGCCTGGCCGGGCAACTCGCCCCGGCCGCCCGGCAGGTTCACGAGACGACACTGGAACCGGGCGACTGCGTGCTGCTCTACACCGACGGTGTCGTGGAGGCCCGTGACAAGGACGGTGCGGAGTTCGGCCTCGACCGGTTCACCGACTTCATCATCCGCTCCTCCGCCGCCGGCCAGCGCCCGGCCGAGGTGCTGCGGCTACTCATCCACGCCATCCTCGACCACCAGCGCAACCAACTGCACGACGACGCGACCATCCTGCTCTTCGAATGGCGCCCGCAGCACCGGTGACGGGCCCCGAGGATCTCCTTCGTGTGCTGCGCCGCGCTCGGTGCTCAGGGCGCCGCGTCCGTGGCACCGAGCAGTACGCACTGATCGAAATTCATGCAGCCGCACTCCAGGCAGTCCGCGACTGCCTGTCGCAGCGCCTGGGTCTGTGCGATGTGCTGATCGAGTTCGGGAAGCTTCCGGGTGGCCATTTCCCGCCATTGGCGGGTGGCGGACGGCGTGGTGTCGTCGGCCAGTAGCTGCGTGATCTCGGCGAGGGTGAACCCGGCCCGCTGCGCCATCCTGATCAGGGCGACCCTGCGGACCGCGGTCGCCGGCCACACCCGGCGCCCGCCTTCGCGACGCGCACCGGGCAGCAGACCGCGCTCTTCCCAATAGCGCAGCGCCGAAGCGCGCACGCCGACTCTGTCCGCGAGCTCACCAATGGGCAGATAGCGCACGGCCACCCCTTTCCCGTTCCGGCGCCTTGACTTCAAGCGTGCTTGAAGGACGACTGTGACCTGCATGTTCTCAGTACCACAGGGACGCCTGGTGCCCGGCCCCTACCGCTCGCTGTGCGCCGACCGGACGTTTCGCCGGCTGATGCCGGTCTTCGCGTTGTCCGACTTGGGCGACGGCATGACCGTCGTCGCCGTCGCGTGGCTCGCGCTCGCACTGGGGCCCGACGGCGGCCGAGGCGCGCTGGCCGGCACCGCTGTCGCCGCCTACGTTCTGCCCGGCGCGCTGGGCGCACTGACCTTGGGCAGGTGGATGCGACGGCTTCCCGCGCGGCGACTCCTGGTCAGCGACTCCGCGCTGCGCGCCGTACTGCTGGGAACGGTTCCGCTCGCGCACGCGGTGGGGCTGCTCACACCGGCCGTGTACGTCGGGCTCCTGGGCGCCTCCTCGCTGCTGCACGCCTGGGGCAAGGCAGGCAAGCACGCCCTGTTCGCTCCTTTGTTCTCCAACGACCAGCGTCTGGCGGCCAACAGTGTGCTCAGCACCAGTCTGTGGACCGCGACGATCGTGGGCCCGGTTCTCGCGGGCCTGCTCGTGGAAGTGGTGTCCCCGGCATGGATCATCGGCTTGGACGCCGCCACGTTCGCCGTACTTGCCTTCCAGACCGGGCGCACCACCCTGCCTTCGTCACCGGCAGCAGTACTCGTACCAGTGAACGGCGGCGCAAAGCGGGGGCTGAGCATTCTGCGCGGTCAACCGGAACTCCTTGGCCTGCTCGTCGTGACCTGGGTGTTCAACCTCGCCTTCGGCCCCGTCGAAGTCGCACTGCCTCTGTTCGTCTCCGGCGAACTCCATGCCGGCGCCGGGCTGCTCGGCGCCTACTGGGCCGCCTTCGGCGTCGGAGCTGTCATCGGCGCTCTCGCGCTGGGCGCGGTCCGAAGGCTTCCCCTGTGGCCGGCCATGCTCGGCATCATCGCCGGCCACGGCATCGGCATGCTCCCCTTCGCCCTCACGCACACCAGCCTCCCTTCCATGATCGGCTTCGCTTTCGCCGGACTCGTCTACGGCCCCTACTCCGCGCTCTCCTTCACCCTGCTCCAGGAGCGTGCACCCGCAGAGTCGCTCACGACGGTTCTGGCCGTACGCGGCGCCATACTCCTGACGGCCTCGCCCCTCGGAGCGGCGCTCGGCGGTTTCCTCCTCGACCGCACCGGCGCACCGGCCATCCTTGTCGGCTGCGGCCTGCTGATGATCGCCATCGTCCCCATCAGCTCCGTGGTACTGAAGCTCACCGGAGACCACCGCCGACGACACCGGCCCTCACCCGGCCCGGCCGAGCGAGCAGGGGGGCACCGCCTGAGACACAGGCTGGTCCGGGGCCGTCGCCGGTGGCGATGCTGTTCAGCTCAGGTGAGTGGGACGCCATCCGTAGGTCATGGGGGCTGTTTCCACGACCTCGCTGGGCCAGGTGCGTCGGACCTGCTGAAGTCGGTCGTGGTGCTCGTCCACCCAGTTCTCCGGCGGTCGGATCCACAGCATTGCGCTGAGGCGGTCGGGGTCGTGGATCGTTACGGCCAGTGAGTGGTCCTCGTGCATGTGGAGATCGAGACTCGGCCCGCGATCCCCGCCGATGCGCACGTCCCTGCCCGGGACGAGGCCGGTCAGCTTCTGCTGCCAGGCGTCGAGGTCCCGCTGGAAGAGGTGGAGCTCCAGTCGGGCATCGACGAAGTCGGCGTGCGCCAGGAGCTGAGCCTTGAGACGTCGTGGCCGGTCAGCACACCGGGCTGGAAGCGGCCGGTCACGCGGACGATGCAGCGGTCACCGTCCACGTCCTCCAAGTGGATCAGATCCACCGCACCTGGTTCGGTCACCGCCGGCCCCGCTTTCTCGTGATGGTCCGGCGTGCATCCTGCCTCACCAGAGTTCAAGCCGATCACGCGGCCCCGGGTCAGAGGCTCGCCGTCACGCTCCAAAGTCGCTGCGCGATGCCGTCGCGTCGGTACTGGGCGGCGGTGGCCTGCGGGGTGAGGCCGATGCAGCGTCCGGTGGCGATGGCGGCCGGCCATTCGTCGATGTTCTGGGTGTACTCGACCCCGGTCCTGAGGTCCGGCGGCCACAGGCCGAGTGTGGTGGTACCCGTGTGGCGGTCGATGGCCAGGGTGCGGGCGGGGATCTCGGCCAGACGGATGCTGCGGCGCCGCGCCCAGGGGTCGTCGGAGGCCAGGGCGACGCAGCGGGTCTCGTGACCGATCACGGCGTTGCCCCAGGGCTTCAAGTCGATCGGGGCGCGGATGACGGCGAGGTCGCACAGCCCCTCGGCCAGGCCCCCGGTGGGGGTGTTGCGGCGGATCAGGCGCAGGTCCGTGTCGGGGTGCTGTTCGTGCCGGCGGCGCTGGAACTCCTTGGTGTGGCGGCCGAAGACGGACCAGGCGTGACCGATGTGCAGCCGGGTGCGGCCGGTGGCGGCCGGTGGCGGCCTCGTGGACGCGTTCGTGGGCGTCGGCGAGCAGGACCCGGGCGCGGGCGAGTGCCTGCACTCCTGCCGGCGTCGGCGTGACGCTGCGGCTCGCTCGTATCCGCCGCCGTGCCGGCCCGGGCCGCCCTGCCCACGCCCGAGTGCTGGGCCCGCGCCGTGACCGACACCGCCCGTGCCCTGACCGCCTGGATCCACCGAGGCCGCAGGCGTCACGGCGTCACAGTTCCTCCAGGTTGTCACGGCTGGTCATGAAGTGCTTGCGGCCGCCCGCGTACCACGACACCAGCGCGAACAGACCCACCACGGCCACCGCGATCGGCGCGTAGTTGAAGCTGTCCACGTTGACCGGCCGGGTCGGCGGCAGCACGAACAGCACGCAGATGACCACCACCCACACGACCGCGACCCAGCCGATCGGGCCGCTCCACTTGCCCAGGTGCCACGGGCCCGGAACGAACTCGTTGCCGCGCAGGCGGCGCAGCAGCACCGGCGTGACGTAGGCGATGTACAGGCCGATCACCGCGATCGAGGTCACCGCCAGGTATGCCGTGGTGTTGAACAGCGCCGGTACCGTCAGGAGCGCCGAGAGCGTCACGCAGAACCAGATCGAGTTCGTGGGCGTCCCGGTGCGCGGGTTGACCTTCGCCCAGATTCTCGACCCCGGAAGGGCGTTGTCGCGCGAGAACGCGTAGCTCATCCGCGAGTTGGCGGTCACCGAGGCCATCCCGCAGAAGAACTGCGCGGCACACACGATGAACAGCAGGAACTTCGCCGTGTCCGGACTGTTCAGCGAGTCGAGGAAGACCTGCGCCGGCGGCAGCCCGGTAGTGGACGCGGCCAGCTCGTCCAGCCCCGCCGCACTCTTGTCCTGGATCGACGCGGTGATCGAGTAGAGCAGGATGAAACCGCCGATGACCGAGATCACCACGCTCATCACAATTCCGCGTGGTGCGCTGCGGGCCGCTCCCCTGGTCTCCTCGGCCACGTGGGCCGACGCGTCGTACCCGGTGTAGGTGTACTGCGCCATCAGCAGGCCCATCAGGAAGACGTAGATGCCGGAGGTCCAGCCGGTGGCGTTGTGCCAGCCCGTCAGCGTCCATCCGGCGGACTGGTGGTGCTCGGGCAGCGCCCACAGCACGGCGACGATGACCAGGACGCCCACCACGTGCCACCAGGCAGAGACGTTCGACAGGAACGCGACCAGTTTCACGCCGAACGTGTTGAGAAGCGCGTGCACAAGAATGATCGCGAGAAACAGCAGGTAAGTACGGCCGACCGTCACCTCGGTGCCCCAGACGAGGTTCATGAACGCCATCCAGGTCGTGGCGCACCCGAAGTCGATCGCGGCGGTCACGGCGATCTCGCCCATGAAGTTGAACCAGCCCACGAACCAGGCCCAGGCACGCTTGTTCGTCCTGGCAAGCTCGCCGGCCCAGAAGTAGAGACCACCCGCGGTGGGGTAGCGCGAACACACCTCGGCCATGGCCAGTGCCACACACGTCACGAAGACACCGACCACCGCCCAGCCGAGCACGATGGTCGACGGACCACCCGACTTCAGCGCGATCCCGTACGACGTGATGCAGCCCGCCAGGATCGAAATGATCGAGAACGACACGGCAAAATTCGAGAACGCGGTCATACCGCGATGAAGTTCCTGCTTGTAGCCCATCTCTGCGAGACGGGCCGCATCCTCGTCCAGCTCTATCTCTGGCTGGACTTCTTCTTGCGCAGCCATCCGCGACTCCTCATCGACGAGGGACGACGGCGAACAAAGTGGCGTACGACACACAGGGATGTCAATGGCCTGGACTCAAACCTTTTCCGGCCACGACACGCCGGCTCGACCGGGCGACTGGGGAGACATCTGAGCTTCCAACCCTGTTGACGTGCGGGACCGGCATCCAGGAGCAGTCCACGACGAGGCGTACCTGACGGTTCATCAGCCAGAAAGGAAGAAGCCGGGAACACCTGGGGCGCGGCTGTCACGCGGTGGAGCCAGGCTCAGGCCCCGCCAGCCATGCGAAAGGTGGGCGGGAACAGGACGTCGGGTGCTCGCCGGTGCAGATCGCGCTCGGTGTAGGCGGATCGCATCCGCTCGAAGAGTTCTTGCGCCTTGGCCTTCATGGCCACGAGGTCCAGCCCCGGAACGGTTCCCTGGTCGGCGACCGTCCGGCCGGCGGCCACCGTCATGCGCACGTCGCGTGCGGAGCCGCTCATAAGGAGCGAACGCAGCGGATCGTCCACGACGCCCAGTCTGAAGTCGCTGAGGTCCAGCACGACGAGGTCTGCCTGGGCGCCGGGCGTCAGTCTTCCGAGGTCGTCACGGCCAAGAGCCCTGGCGGCGTTGAGTGTTGCGGATCGCAGGTAGTCGGCCGCGCCGCCCGCGTCGAGCCTGCCGTCGACGAGCTTGGCGATGTTGCCGCCGGAGTCCATGCCCTTGATCAGGTCTGGCGGATAACTGTCCGTGCCCAGTGCGACGTTGATGCCGGCGGCGCGGTATCGGTCGAAGGATCGCAGCGCCATCCCGTACCGGAGCGAGGTGAGCGGACAGTGCAAAGATGCTCGGCATCAGCCGCGCTTCACTGCGGGAGGCCACCCGGGCCTTGGTGCACTCGGGACTGCTGGCGGTGCGGCAGGGCGACGGCACCTACCTCGTCGCCGTCGACGGGGCCGCCGTCACGCTCAGCCGCAAGATCATGAGCAGCAAGACCAGCGAGGTGCTTGAGGTCCGGCGCGGACTCGACGCCTCCGCGGTGCCGCTTGCGGCCGTGCGCCGGACCGAAGCCGATCTGACGGCCCTGCGCAAAGCACTCGACGACCGTCAACGAAGCGCGGAGGCCGGTGCTCTCGACTCCTTCGTCGAGGCGGACCTCCGGTTCCACATGGCGGTGGCCCAGGCCTCTCACAACGAGCTGCTGATCGACCTCTACGCGAGCCTCAACGTGCCCTTCCGCAAGTCACTGGGGAGCGCGATGGGACAGGGCACCAAGGAACACGAGGCTGTGTACCGGGCCATCGAACGACGCGACACCGAAGGCGCGACGGAGCTGGCCCTCGCCATCGTCGCGCGCATGGAGCCCCCTGAGCACCCGTGACCTGAGGATCGCCACCGGGAGGAAGCAGCCGGTGCGGTTCGCCCGCAACCGAAGTGACGAGGGAGTACAACGTGAGCGAACCCACCTGCGTCCGAGCCGTTCGCCCCTGGGGCGGTGCCGTCTCGGACGTTCTCATCGAGGACGGCGTCATCCGCGAGGTCGTCCCGCACACACTCGACTCGGCCGGACCCGGCCACGGACAAGTGATCGCCGGTCACGGCCGTCTGGCGCTACCGGCGTTCGCGGATGTCCACGCTCACCTCGACTCCACACGTCTGGGCCTCCCCTTCCGGCCCCATACGGTACAGGAGGGACTTCTCGGGCTCATCGACAACGACCTCGAGAACTGGAGGGACGCCGAAGAGAGCGTCAGCGAGCGCGCGACCCGCACGCTCGGCATCACGATCGCGTCCGGTGCCACGGTCGTCCGCAGCCACGCTCAGATCGACGTCTCCTCGGGCCTCGACCGGCTGGAGGGGGTCCTGGCGGCCAGGGAGGCCCACGCCGACCGGGCCGAGGTGCAGATCGTCGCCTTTCCCCAGGCGGGAATCGTCCGCGCCCCCGGCACGGTCGACCTGCTGAGAGCCGCGCCGGCCAGTGGCGCCGACCTCATCGGCGGCATCGACCCGTGTGCCCTCGACCGGGACCCGGCACAGCATCTGGACATCGTGTTCGACATCGCGCACAGACACGGGGTCGGCGTCGACATCCACCTCCACGAGCCCGGAGAACTGGGCTGCTTCACCATGGAACTCATCTGCGACCGAGTGCGCGGTCTCGGTATGCAGGGCAGAGTGACCGTCTCGCACGCCTTCGCGCTGGCGACCGCCCCAGCCCCTCGGATCCAGGCAGTGATCGAACAGCTCGCGGAGCCCGACATCGCGCTGACGACCATCGCCCCGAGCGGGCAGCGCGTTCTGCCCGCTGACCGACTGGCGGCGTCGGGGATCCGGCTCGGTCTTGGCAGGACGGCATGCGGGACTACTGGTCCCCTTTCGGTGACGGCGACATGCTGGGCAGGACATGGCAGTTGGCGTTCACTCAGCAGCTCCGCCAGGATCGTCTGATCGAACGGTGCATGGCGATCGCGACCGTCGGAGGGCGTGCCGTCGTCGGCGCCGATGAACCCACCGCCGCTTCCTGCACCGACACCGCGGACACCTGCCCGGGGTTGCGGCAAGGCGATCGCGCGGATCTTCTGCTGCTGCCCGGCGAGACGGTGACGTCAGCGATCATGGACCGGCCGAAGCAGCGGACGGTGCTTCGAGCCGGCCGAGTGGTCGCCGTCGATCGCTCGCGCCCGAAGCTGTCCGGAGAGCGGTCTCGTGACACAACTGACGCCACACGAGGCCGGCGTCCGCACCGGTGGCTGGGACGGGCGTCGTGCCCGTCTCACTGCACGATTGCCGCGTCGGCCACGAGGGGGCCGGTGCCGTCCGGCGTGCCGGGAAGGGCCTGCTCGGTCCAGATGACCTTGCCGCCGTGGGTGTGGCGGGTACCCCAGCGCTGGGCGAGCTGGGCCACAAGGAAGAGGCCGCGTCCGCCCTCGTCGGTGGTGGCGGCCCTGCGCAGACGGGGGGAGGTGCTGCTGCCGTCGGCGACCTCGCAAATCAGGGTGCGGTCGCGCAGCAGGCGCAGGCGGATGGGATCGGATCCGTAGCGGATCGCGTTGGTGATCAGCTCGCTGATGATCAGCTCGGTGGTGAAGGCGATCTCCTCCAGGCCCCACATCTCGAGCCGGCGGCCGGCCTCGGCGCGGACACGGCCGACGGCCACGGGGTCCCGTGGCACGTCCCAGGCCGCCACCCGGGCGAGGTCGAGCCGGCGGGTGCGGGCCACCAGCAGTGCGATGTCGTCGCGGGGGTCGTCCGGTCGCAGGGCGTCGAAGACTGCCCGGCAGGTGTGCTCCGGATCGCGGGCCGGGGTGTGCGGGGGTTCGGAGAGGGCCTGCCGCAGCAGCGCGAGGCCGGTGTCGATGTCCCGTTCCCGTGTCTCGATCAGGCCGTCGGTGAACAGCACCAGGAGTGAACCTTCCGGCACCCGCAGATCGACGGATTCGACGGGCAGGCCGCCGCCCAGGCCCAGGGGCGGGGAGCCGGGTACGTCGGGGAGGGCGACCGTGCCGTCCCTATGGACCAGGGCGGGTCCGGGATGGCCGGCCCTGGCCAGGGTGACCTGTTCGGCCACCGGGTCGTAGATGGCGTAGAGACACGTGGCCCCAGTGACGTCCTGTTCATTCTCAGGTCCCTCCTGGTCGATCCGGGTGACCAACTCATCGAGACTGGCGAGCAGTTCGTCGGGGGGCAGGTCGAGGGCCGAGAAGTTGAGCACCGCGGTGCGCAGGCGCCCCATGGTGACGGCGGCGTGCAGGCCGTGGCCGACGACGTCACCGACCACCAGGGCTACGCGGGCTCCGGACAGGGGGATGACGTCGAACCAGTCGCCGCCCACCCCGGCCTGGGCGGGCAGGTAGCGGTGGGCGACCTCCAGCGCGTTCTGCCGGGGCAGAACGCGGGGCAGCAGGCTGTGCTGCATGGCGACGGCCACGGTGTGTTCGCGGGTGTAGCGGCGGGCGTTGTCGATGCACACCGCGGCGCGGGCCGCCAGCTCCTCGGCGACCGGGAGGTCTTCTTCCTCGAACGGGTCGCTGTGCTGCGAACGCCAGAAGGTGACCAGGCCCAGCACCATGCCGCGGGCCTTGAGCGGCACGCTGATCAGCGAACGGAGTCCCAAGTCGGGCACCGGGCGGGCAAGCTCCGGTACCCGCGCAAGCCAACTGGGGGAGACGGCCGCATCCCGCTCCAGCACCGCGTGCCCGCCGGCCAGGGCCATCGCCATCGGGGTGGCCGCGTCCCAGACCACGCACTCGCCGGCTGCGGGCAACGGAGGACCCTGCCCCACGCCGCGGCACGCGGCACGGAGCAAACCCGCGGTCTCCTCAGGCTCGGCGCCGTGCAGCACGGGCTCGAGCAGCTCGACGGTGGCGTAGTCCGCGAAGAGGGAAATCGCGACCTCGGCGACCTCCTCCGCGGTGTGCGTCACGTCCAGGGTGGTGCCTACCCGCATGCCCGCCTCGTACAGCAGCCGCAGCCGCTGCTGGGCGCGCTCGGCCCTGCCCGCGAGCGCCCGCAGCTCGGTGGCGTCCCGCAGCGTCACCGCACAGCCGGCCTGTCCGCCGTAGGGGGCGGTGGGCCTTACGTTGACGACCAGCAGCCGTTCCCCCGCCAGCTGCACCTGGTCGGTGACCGGACGGTCCGCCGTCAGCAGGGCGACCATTCCCGGATCCAGGCCCAGGGCGGCGATGGGCCGCCGCTCCACGTCCGGGGGCAGATCAAGGAGCCGCCGGGCCTCGTCATTGGCCAGCATCAGCCGCCCGTCTGCGGCGGTGATCAGCACGCCTTCCCGCACGGCGTGCAGCACGGCGTCGTGGTGCTCGTACATGCGCGTCACCTCCGCCGGGCCCAGGCCGTGGGTCTGCCGACGCAGCCGTCGGCTCACCAGCGCCGAACTGGCCGTGCCCAGGGCGAGCGCGACGGCGGCCGCCCCCAGCACCACCGGCACCTGCCGGTTCACCACCGCGTTCACGTGCTGGACAGTGATCGCGACGGACACCGCACCGACGATCTTCCCGTCTGCCCGGAAGACGGGCACACCCGAGTCCACGGCCGGGCCGCGGGAGGTGGTGAAGGTTCTCGTGACGGTGAGGCCCTGGATCGTTTGCTGCTGATACGGGCCGAAGACGCGTTTCCCGATCAAGGAGGGATCGGGGTGGGTGACACGGATCCCGTTGCGGTCGAAGACGACGACGAAGTCGACGCCGGTCTGCCTACGAAGCGCCTCGGCACGCGGCTGCAGAATCGCGGTGGGATTGCGGCTGGTCAGCGCCCGCGCCGTCCCCGGTGCGTTCGCGAACGTGTGGGCCACCGCCAGTGTGCGAGCACGCGCGTCCTGCGTGCTGTCGCGCCGGGCCTGCAGCACCAGGGCCACGACCACGGCAATGACCAGGGCGACCACGACCGCCGCCTGCAGCAGGAACACCTGCCCGGCGACGCTGCGCCCGAGCCCCCGGACACGCGACCACCGGGACGGGGCGCGGCGAGGAGACTCCTGGGAGCGCTCGTGATGGGCGATCGCAGGACCGGGGGCTGAGGAACGGGCGTGCCGCCGACGCTGCGACCATGAGACCGGCAAATGCCTCGAAAGTCCCACCATGCTTCTTTTTTAGCATCGCGTGGCTTCGGAGCCCGGATTCCGGCCCCCAGGGGCGTCCGCGCGGGGCACGGGTCCAGGCCGCGCGTCTGTCGCGCGACCTGGACCTCGAAGGTCAGTTACTGTCCGGAGCCGCCCTGGGCGGCAGCAGCGGCAGGCACGCCAGGCGGACGGCGATGATGGCCGGCACCGCAACGAGACTCGTGGTGACGGCGTCGCCGGGGCTGTCGCCCGTGGCGCGTGCGAGATACAGGGTCGAGATCAGGGCTGAGCCGGCGGAGTTGGCGAGTTGCTGTACCGCGTTGAGAGTCCCGGACGCGCTGCCTGCCTGTTCCAGGGTGACATCGCCGAGAGTGACCGCGAACACGGAGCCGAAACAGCAGCCCATCCCGAGCCCGCAGACGAACAAGGGGAAGCACAGGAGCCAGGACCTGTTCGGCTCGCCGTGCACGGTGAGCATGAACGCCAGCGCTCCGGCACCGACCAGCGCGAGGCCCGTCTCGACGAGTCGACGCCCCAGGGACTCGATCAAGCCGCGAGCGGTGAAGGAGGCGACGATGATGCCCAGGGACATCGGTGCCATGATCGCAGCCGTCGGAAACGCCCCGAGCCCTCGCCCTTCCTGCAGGTAGAGCGAGCTGACGTAGAGCAGGCCCGCTGTCGCGGCGAAGAAGACCGACCCCACCAGGAGACCGGCGACGAAGCTGCGGCACTGGACCGCTGATGGAGCTGACGCCCATCAGGGGTTCGAACAAGCCGAAGACCTTGCCCAGTTCATCGCGGGGGAAGGCGGCGAGCAGGATACTGAAGCCCTGCGGGATGAGCAGGGCTCCGAAGGCGCCCTGGAGAATGCGGGCCAAGACGATCGTGACCGCACCTGTGGCCACGGCGCAGCCCAGAGAAGCCACGGTGAAGCCAAGCAGCCCGATGAGAAAGAGCCGCCGCGTTCCGTACCGGTCTCCGCGCCGGGCCCCCAGCACCAGGGAGGAGCCGAGGGCCAGGGCGTAGCCGGGCCGAGCAGCAGCCGGCCACCGCGAAGTCCCGGCACAAGAAGCCTGAGAACGTGCGCTGCCCCTGCAAGCCGTTCCCGAAGGCTCGTGAGTCACGGGGCAGTTCCACTGAGTACGATGCGTCGGTGATCTCGCCCAGAGCCCGCGGCCCGCGGCAGTTGCTCGTCATCGCCTGCATGGTTGCTGCCCTGGCCGTTGTGTTCCTGGGCTGGTATGCAGGACAAACCGTGCGGCCGGACTGTGTCGTCGGCATCTCCAAGCTCACCGACGGCAACGGGAGCACACTTCCCGATGTGAACGGCCAAGTGTGGTCGGACGAGGAACTCGCCGATCGCGCATACAAGCAGGCCGTTGACTCGGGTCGCTGCGATCCGCCCCGTGCCCGCTGGAAGCAGTGGCTCGGCTGAGTGTGCCGTCGATGGAGGCTGGTGCCATGGAAGTGTCGGATGGTCTCCAAGCTCGTCGAGCGACCCCAGGGGTGGGCGGCATGACCGTCATCGGCCTGCGGCCGGCCACCGCTGACGACGGCGAGTACTGCTTCCAACTGCACAAGGCCGCCATGGGCGCCTACATCACCCAGATCTGGGGCTGGGACGAACACGCCCAACGCGGCTTCCACACCCGCGCGTTCAGCCCCGGTCGATGGCAGATCGTCACCGTCGACGGCAGTGATGCCGGCATGGTCCACATCGAGTACCGGCCCGTGGAGATCTACCTTGCCCGGATCGAACTCCACCCCGGCCACCAGGGGCGCGGCATCGGCAGCCGACTCATCCGCGACCTCCTGCAGCAGGCCCGCCGGCAAGGCCAGGACCTCACCTTGGACGTCCTCGCGGTCAACCAACGGGCGCACGCCCTCTACTTGCGCATGGGTCTGCACGAAGTCACCCGGCACGGCGAGAACAACATCAAGATCAGGATGTCCAGCCGGCCACCTCGGAGCGAGCCGATCCACAGATCTTGACGCGCTCCAACCTCGCTCGCGGGAACCGGCCTCCCCTGACACGCCGACGTCCCTCAACCAGACTGCACTTCGACGGGTTGCCGCAGAATTGTCCTGAGCTTGGCAGGACTGGTCCTGCGTGGGTCACTGAGGTAGATCTCGTGATGCAAACCCGCCTCCCGCAAGTTGTTGGCGGGGAGGTAATCGCGGTGCAGCCGGGTCAGGATCGGTGTCTCGTCGTCGTAGGAGCCGATGTGGAGGACCTGGGCGCTGGGGCCCTCGTGCAGCGTCTCTGACCGAACGTCCGGAATGGCCGGATGGTTCTTCTTGACCAGGGCGGTGTGCTTGGCGTCCTCGATCATGGCGTCAGTGATCCAGCCGGGTACGTTGATGAGCAGTCTCCATCGCCAGTTGTCCTTGAGCCTGGCCAGGAAGTCGTTCATGTCGTCCGCCCACCACAGTCCCTCGAGCGGCCCCACGACGTAGTCCTTGCCGAGGTCGCCCTTGCTGGCGAACTTGGCGGTATAGGCGACCGCGTAGAGCGCCTCGACCGCTTGGCGGTACGCGGCGCTGGTGTTCGGGTCGCCGTGCCCGTCGACGGCGAGGAAACGGAGTTCGGGGACGTCGACGAGCTCCCAGTCGGTGTTCTTGGGCGAGTAGCACTTCTTGAGCTCGCGCTTGACGTCGTACTTGGCAGTCATGGCCGCGGTCGCGCTGCCGGCCCCGCGGGTGACCTTCGTCGTGGGTTTCACGGTGCTGAGACTTCCTCTCCAGCGGCTCGTCCACCAGCCGGTCACCCTAGTCCTTCGTGTCTGCGCCCCACCTGAAACTGAGCAGAGGTCGCCGTGTCAGCCGGAACGTCGTGCGAGCTTCCCTTCGCGGTGACCAGGGTCCGGTCCGGCCCCTGTCGTACGAACGACGCGGCGGCGTCCCGCCAGCGCTGGGCGTCCTCGGGCGATCCGTCGAACGGGGTCCTCTCCGACACGATGACGGTCGCGGGGACGGAGTCGGGCCACGAGCTTGAGCGCAGGCACGGCGTGACGTGGCGGACGGTGCGGAAGGCGTTGGACTCGTCCTGGCGGGAGCCTCGTAAGAAGCTCCCGCCCCGGACGAGTTCTCTGGACCCGTTCAAGTACGTGATCGATGAGATCTTGCGGGCGGATCCGGACGCTCCGTGCAAGCAGCGGTACACGGTCACCCGGATCTTTCAACCGGCTGGTCGAGGAGCACGGGGCGGATGTCTCCTACGGGATGGCGCGCTACTACCTCGCCGGGCGGAAGCCGAGATCCTGGTCGAGTCCGGCAAGGATTCGCAGCGCTACCGCCAGGCACTGCCGGTCCAGGCCGCGCCCGGCCGCCGCGTTGTGTCAATGGACCTCAAGAGTCGAGCACGGCGGCGACGGCCTCAATCTCGACGAGCTGGTCCTTATAGCCGAGGACCGTGACGCCCATCAAGGTGCTGGGGACGTCATGGTCGGCGAACGAGTCCCGGACTACTTTCCAGGCAGACACCAGGTCTTCCTGCCGGGCCGATGCGACGAGAACCCTTGTACTGATGACGTCCTGGAGCGACGCGCCCGCGGCAGCGAGAGCAGCCCGCATGTTTTCGACGGCTTTCAGCGCCTGACCCGCGTAGTCCCCGACCGCTGCCGTCGAGCCGTCGTCGTTGAGGGGACACGCCCCGGCGAGGAAGATCAGGCGGGAGTCGGCGGGCGCCGTAGCTGCGTAGGCGTACTCGGCGACGTTGGACAGGGAGGCGGAGCGGATCAGAGTGATGGCATGAGCCACGGTCGTCGGGTCCTTTCCCATCGAGTGTTGAGCGTGGACATCCTGCCAACGATCCGTCGGCACCCGCCTTCCTTTTTCCCGCCGCGCCCACGGCAACGCCGTCATTTCTGGTCGACTCCCGTGGACCCAGTGATCACCAACTGACTCCTGAACCCGTCGAGAAAGGCTGTTCCTGGAGATCAACCAAGCCAGCCACGGCCCACAGCGTTCCGGCCGGTCACGCCAGGGGGCACCGTCCGCAACCGCCACAACACCCCGTTGATCCCGCCGCGGAGGACCCCGCCCGTCAACACCCGGCAACGCGACGGTGCTATCCGACGCCACGCCACGTCCGTCAACTCACTCAGCCGTGGCATGGACCGGCCCGGAGCCGAGCCGAACGGGTGGCCCTGACTCCTCGCTACGGCAGCCTGCCGGCGTGTCCGACAGGGTGCCCGTTCGCGCCTCGCTGGGCTGCCGCCCGGGCCTTCCTGCTCCACGTAGGCGCGGGCGGCGCCGGCCCCGCGTACGGCCTGTTCCTGGTTCGGCGTGTGCAGGGCCGCTGGCGTTGGGAAGGCGACGGCGCGGATCCGGCCGATCTGTCGAGGCTCGCCGAACCGTTTCCCGACCAGGGCCCGGACCCCAAGCTGCTCGACGACCTCATTGCCCAACGCCCAGAGGAAGAGCACTTCGACGACATCGAGGACTTCGACGACGCCATCGAGGCGTGGGACGAGCGGTGGGAGGCTGTCATGTTCGCCCCGGAGCGCACCGCCGGCGCCATCGTCATCTCCCACCTGGGCTGTGCCCAGAGGGAGTGGCTGATCGTCAGCGGCAGCCACCGCGGCACGATCTGGTCCGACTACCGGGCGGACGACATCGACCTCGCACCGCTCCTCGGCGACGACGGTACGCCGGTGACCTTCGCCCGCTGGTACACCGACTGGCTGGAGGAAGCCGAGCGCACAGCCCTGTCGGCACCGTAGGGCCGTCGCCCTGTTGCTCCCGAGCGTTGCAGTTGGCCAAACGGGCCAAGTAGGGCGCTCAGCCGCTGTGAAGCCGGTGGGCGGCCGCAGGCCGATGACGGTCATGCCGCCCGTTCTCGGGTCGCCCGACGAACTGACCGCGTGCGAAGCGGGCGCCGGCGGGGGGCGAAGGCGACAAGGTGGGGTGCGTGCCGGATGGGTTCCTGACGGTTTCCGCACGGTGGACTCAGCCAATCCAGTGGATCCCCGTCAGCCGGTGTGTACGCCTGTGCCGACCGTGGCATCTCGCCCGGGAGAGCCATGCGCCGGCGGGAGGGCCCCTTGCCGCGCAGCCTCCGGAGAGCGGGGTTTTCCATGAGCGGGCAGTCGGCTGACGACTCGGGTGCCAGGACGACATCGGACCTGGTCGTCGAACGACTGCTGGAGTGGGGGATCGACACCTGCTTCGGGATCTGCGGCGATCAGGTCAACGGGTTCTTCGAAGCGCTGCGCACGCATCCGCAGATGCGGTTCGTCCATGTCCGGCACGAGGAGAACGCGGCGCTGGCCTGCGTCGGCTACGCCAAGTTCACCGGCCGTCCCGCGGCGTGCGTGGCCACGGCCGGGCCCGGGGCAGTGCACCTGCTCAACGGCCTGTACGACGCCCGGATCGACGGCGCCCCCGTGGTCGCGATCACCGGCCTGTCCTACCACGACACGATCGGCGCTCACTTCCTGCAGGACCTTCCCTCCGACCGGCTGTTTGAGCACGCCTGCCTGTTCTCCGAACGGATCATGGGCCCGACGCACGCGCTGCCGGCAACCGACCTCGCTGTTCGCAGCGCCCTGATGAACCGCACTCCTTCGCACCTGGCCATCCCCATCGATGTCCAGTCCCTCACCCTCGACCAGGACACCGCCTCGCCCAAGAACGTCCCCGGACACCTGTCCCTGGCCGCCCAGCCGTTCATCGTGGTCCCGCCCGAGGAGCAACTGCGGTCCGCCGCCGAGGTGCTCAACGCCTGTGAGCGCATCGCGATCTGTGCCGGCGCGGGCGCCCGGGGAGCCGGTGATCTGCTGGAACAGGTGGCCGAACTGCTGGGCGCGCCCATCGTCAAGGCCGGCCTGGGCAAGGACTGCGTGCCGGACGACAGCCCCTACACCACCGGCGGGATGGGACTGATCGGCACCCGCGCCTCGCACGAGGCGTTCGAGAACTGCGACGGCTTCCTGATCGTGGGCTCAGCCACGCCGTACTACGAGTTCTGGCCCAAGCCGGGGCAGGCACGCGGGGTGCAGATCGATCTGAACGCCGACCGCATCGGCATGCGCTACCCCGTCGAGGTCGGCCTTGTCGGCCACGCCACCGCGGTGCTGGAACACCTGCTGCCGCTGCTGGAGCGCAAGAGCGACCGCTCCTTCCTTCAGCGCGCCCAGGACACCTACCGGCGGTGGTGGGAGCTGATCGGCGAGCAGGCTTCGAGCTCGGGTACCCCGATGCGTCCGCAGGTGGTGACCTGGGAGCTGTCCAAGGCACTGCCGGAGGGGGCGATCGTCACCGGGGACGCGGGCACCGTGACCGCCTGGGGAGGCCGGCTGCGACTGCGCAAGGGAATGCAGTACTCCTTCTCCGGCACTCTGTGCACCATGGGCTCCGCCCTGCCCTACGCCATCGGCGCCCAGTGTGCCCACCCGGACCGACCGGTGATCGCCTTCACCGGTGACGGCTCGATGAGCATGGGCATGGGTGAGCTGGCCACCCTCGCCCAGTACGACCTGCCCGTCAAGGTGGTCGTGCTGCGCAACAACTCCCTCGCCCTGGAGGTGTGGGAACAGACGGCGCTGCTGGGAAATCCGCAGATGGGCTGCGAACTGCACCCCATCGACTTCGCGGCCGTGGCCCGCGCCTGCGGCCTGCGCTCCTACCGCATCGAGGACCCTTCCCGGGCGGAGACGGTTTTCGCCGAGGCGATGGCCTTCGACGGGCCGTGCCTGATCGAAGCGGTCACCGACCCCTACGAGGCGCCCTTCGGCGAGTCCCTGCAGCCTACCCACGCCCAGCACATCGCCGAAGCCTTCGGCAGGGGCGAACCCGCCGCGTCCGCCATGGCCCGCAGTCTCCTCGAACCCGACCGCGTCGCCCTCTCCCCGGCCCTGCAGCAGCACCACGACGACCTTGCTCCCTACCAGTGATCAAGGCAGCCTGGCGGCCCCCTGACAGCAACCCACGGTGCCGACTTGACGGTTTGCGGCCCCGCCAGGACGGTCCGACGGGCCGTGTCACCCTCAGGGCTCCGCGGGGAAAGAGCTGGTCGCGTCGGCGTTGAACACCGGACGGCGCGCTTTTGCCCCGTGGATGAAGACCGAGGTGATGGCGGCAGCGGCGGGTTCCACGCCAAGCTTGCAGTGCAGTGCCTGGTTGAGCGCTCCTTCCAGAAGCGCCGTGTAGACACCCAGGAGCGTGCCGGCGCTGAGGTCGGTGCGCCACGTGCCGTCGGCCGCTCCGCGGGCGAACAGCGAAGTGAGGGGCGCCATGAGTTGACGGACCGTCTCGTCGGAGACGTCAGGCTTGCCCTGCACGCACATCAGCGCCTGGTACTTGGCGGCTTGGCCCAACGCGATCCTGCTCACCCGCGCCACCCCCTCGGACACCGGAACGCTGTCCAGGTCGGCGTCCACGAGTTCACCGATCAGCTCGTCGAACGCTTCCTCGGCCAGGGTGTCCAGCAGAGCCTCGCGACTGGGGAAGTAGCGGTACAAGGTGGTCCGGCCGACGCCCGCCGCCGCCGCGACCTCGGTCATGCTGGCGCTTTCCCCTCGCTGGGCGAGCACCGCTGCCGCGGCATCGAGAATCGCCGCCGCGACGCGATCGCGGAGGCGCGTGTTTCTTGTCATCGATCGAAACCATACTGGCCCACCGGCGCTGGTACAGTCCTGTTCCAGAACGGATCATCGATATACCGAGCCATCAAGTCGTCCGTTGTGGGGGCTGGGCACGTCGGTCGAGTTCAGGCTGCCCTGAACGAGTCGGAGGCCTGTGCCTCGGCGAGGGGGTCCAGGACGCTCGCCGCTGTCCGGCAGTCGCAGGCGGTGGACGGGCCACGCGGCTCGGGTGGTTCTGTCTTTCCTTCGAAAGGTTGAGTAGTGACCACGTCACAACGGAGTGAGAGCAGCCCTCCTGTGGGCAAGTCCCGCGACAGACTGGACGGCGGGGTTCTCCTCGTGGCCGGTGTGGTCGTGCTCGGCGGGATCATGTCGATCCTCGACATCACGGTGGTGTCGGTCGCGCTGGAGACGTTCCAGAAGCAGTTCAGCGCGACCTCGGCCCAGGTGGCCTGGACGATGACGGGCTATACGCTCGCTCTGGCAAGTGTCATCCCGCTCACGGGCTGGGCCGCCGACAGGTTCGGCACCAAACGGCTCTACCTGCTCGCGATCACCTTGTTCGCCGCCGGCTCCGCGCTGTGCGCGACGGCCACCTCCCTCCAGATGCTGGTCGCGTTCCGGGTCGTCCAGGGCCTGGGCGGCGGCATGCTGATGCCGCTCGGCATGACGATCCTGACCCGTGCCGCCGGTCCTGAGCGGGTCGGCCGGGTGATGGCGGTGCTCGGTATCCCCATGCTGCTCGGCCCGATCTTCGGCCCCATCCTCGGCGGTTGGCTGATCGACGCCGCCTCATGGCACTGGATCTTCCTGATCAACGTGCCGGTCGGTGTGATCGCGCTGGTCTACGCCGCGAAAGTCCTGCCCAAGGACCACGTACAGCCGTCGGAGTCCTTCGACTGGCTGGGAATGGTGATGCTCTCGCCCGGACTGGCGACGTTCCTGTACGGCGTCTCGACCATCCCCGAGACCGGCACGGTCTGGAATGCCAAGGTGCTCGTGCCCGCAATCATCGGGCTGGTTCTGATCGCGGCGTTCGTGCCGTGGGCATTGCACCGACGCAACGCCCACCCGCTGGTCGACCTGCGCCTGTTCCGCAACCGGGACATGAGCATCGCGGTGATCGCACTGTCGCTGTTCGCTATCGCGTTCTTCGGCGCCAGCCTGCTGTTCCCGCTTTACTTCCAGCAGGTGCGCGGTGAGTCGGCGCTCCACTCCGGTGTTCTCCTCGCCCCGCAGGGCATAGGCGCGATGATCACCATGCCGATCGCCGGGATGCTCGCCGACAAGATCGGCCCCGGCAAGATCGTGATGACCGGCATCGCAGTGATCACCGTGGGCATGGGCATGTTCACGCAATTGGGTGCCGGTACCTCCTACACCTACATCATTGCCGCGCTCTTCGTGATGGGACTCGGGATGGGCGCTTCGATGATGCCGATCATGGCATCGGCGCTGGCCACCCTGACGGACCACAACGTCGCCCGAGGCTCGACCCTGATGAACATCGTCCAGCAGGTGGCGGCCTCGATCGGCACCGCCCTGTTCTCGGTGCTCCTCACCAATGGCCTCAAGGACATCACCGCGACCTCCCCCGCCGAGGTGCGCTCCCAGATGGGTGACGCGTTCGCCACGGTGTTCCTGGTGGCGGCCGTCCTCGTCGCCGTCTGCCTGGTCCCCGCCGCCCTGCTGCCTCGCAGGAAGGTCAAGGCCGCCGACCCCACGGTGATGGTGGGCCACTGAGCCTCCGGTGACGGCGCCCTCCCGCCGCCCCCGCAGGACCGGCGGTCGCACGGCGAGTGCCAACGGCTGCCGGTGAGTGCGCACTTCGGCCCCTGCGCCGGGCCGGGCCGGTCACCGCGTTTCCGCGGCGCACGGATCTTCTCCGCGTGATGGCCGGTTCATGGCACATCCCGCTGATCGAGTCGCTGAAACCGGTGAAGTACAGGCAGGGGGCGCCCGTTACCGACCGTGGGCGCCCCCGGAGCACCGGCCTGCGGCGGGCGGCCGGACTCGGTCCGGATCCCCGTCGCCTGGCCGGCTCAGACCGTGGTGACGACCTGGTCGAACTCCAGACGGGGGGAGCGTGGGTACCAGGCGTCCTCGCCCGGCTTGCCGATGTTGACGACCATCAGCGGGGTGTGGTCGTCGTCCAGGAACTCCTTGCGGACGCCCTCGAAGTCCAGGCCGGTCATCGGACCGGCGGCGAGGCCCGCGGCCCGGACGCCGATGATGAAGTACGCGGCCTGGAGGGCGGCGTTGAGGGCGGCCTGGCTCTCCCGCACCCCACGGTCGCCGAAGACGGCGTCCTTGGCCTGGGGGAAGTGCGGGAAGAGGTGGGGCAGCTCCTCGTGGAACTCGTTGTCCGCGGAGAGGATGGCGACCAGGGGGGCGGCGGCGGTCTTCGCCTGGTTGCCCTCCGCCATGTGCTGGACGAGACGCTCGCGGGCCTCGGCGGAACGGACCAGGGTGATGCGCAGCGGCGACTGGTTCATGGACGTCGGGCCGTACTTGACCAGGTCGTAGATCGCCTGGACCTGCTCCTCGGACACCGGTTCGGCGGTGAAGGTGTTCGCGGTGCGGGCCTCACGGAAGAGAAGGTCCTGGGCGGCGGGGTCAAGAGCGAGCGACATGGGGGAACTTCCTCACAACGGGTGGTGGATCCCGGGGGATCGACTTGCGGCACCGACACTATGCGTTGAAAGTTCAAGGTTCAACCACAACGGGGCTCGCGGTGATCAGCTTCACAGGGCGACGGCGTGTCGTGGCCGCCTTGGCCGTCCCATGTATTGACACTGTGGGGCCCTGGTCGCTGTCATGAATGGGAGCGCTCCCACAACTCGCACCCGTCCCTCGGAGGCGTACGTGCGCACCCCCCACTTGCGATTACTGCGCCGGTCCTGGACGGCGGCCCTCGCGGCTGCCGGGTCCGTCGCCCTGCTGGTGTCCGGATTCATCGCGACACCCACCAGTGCCGCGGAGGCCGGCTGCCGGGTCGACTACACCGTGAACCAGTGGGCCGGCGGCTACACGGCCCAGGTCAAGGTCACCAACCTCGGCCCGGCGGTCAACGGCTGGCGTCTGAACTGGACTTACGCCGACGGCCAGCGAGTGACATCGGCATGGAACGCGACCGTCACCCAGACCGGCGCCTCCGTCGTCGCCGCCAACGCGGACTGGAACGGCTCGCTGGCCACCAACGGCTCCGCCGAGTTCGGTGTCCAGGGCACCTGGGGTTCGGCCAATCCCGCCCCGACCGACTTCGCCCTCAACGGTGTGGCCTGCGGCGGAACCGGCACCACTCCGCCGCCGACCACCCCACCGCCGACCTCTCCGCCGCCCACGACCCCGCCGCCCTCCGCCGACTGCGGAAGCGCCGTGATCTGCTCGGGCTTCGAGGACCAGACCGGCACCACTCCCTCCGGCGCCTGGCAGTTCGCCGCGCCCGACTGCCAGGGCGCCGGGACCGCGGCCGTCGACACCTCGGTCGCACACAGCGGCAGCAGGTCGCTGCGGATCGACGGCAGAGCCGGATACTGCAACCACGCCTTCGTCGCCTCCACCGCGAACCTGGCCTCGGTGGGGCCCGTGATGTACGTGCGCATGTGGGTGCGGCACACCACCGCGCTCCCCGCGGCCCATGTCACCTTCGTCTCCATGCCCGACAGCTCCCAGGGCGGCCGGGCGCTGCGCGTCGGCGGCCAGAACGGCGCCCTCCAGTGGAACCGGGAGACCGACGACGCCACCCTGCCCGCGCAGAGCCCGGCGGGCGTGGCGCAGAGCAGGCCGTTGCCGACCGGGAGTTGGCAGTGCCTGCGCTTCGCGATCGACACGACGGCGCCCAAGCTCGACACCTGGCTCGGCAACGAACAGATCCCGGGCCTGCACGCGGACGGCGTCCCCACCCAGGACATCGACCAGCAGTGGCTCGCCCGCACCACCCCGCCCCGGCCCACCGCCCTGCGCCTGGGCTGGGAGAGCTATGGGACGGGCGACGACACACTCTGGTTCGACGATGTGGCCGTCGGCTCTTCCCCCATCGGCTGCTGACCTGCGCGAGACCACGAGCGCTGACGGCGCGCCGGGCGGAACCCCCTCCCCCCGGCGCGCCGTCAGCGCCTTGCGGGGGGAGGCCCGATCACTGCGGCGATGGTCGAGGTACATGCTGTGCGCGACGATGTTGCGCAGGGCTTTGCGGACCTGTCCCTGGCGCCGTCCAGCACCACGACACTCAGGGCAGATCGGCGCCCAGGCATGCGCGGCTGCCACTCGCCCAGGCCGCATGCTGCGGACCTTGTGGCTCGCGCACGCGCGGCAGCGCGGCGATCGCAGGGGGCGAGGGCACCGCGCCTGCCGTCGAAGTGGACGGCGGTGATGCGTGCCGCCCACGGCCACGTCGGCCGTCGAACGCCACCTCTCAGTGCGGTGCCGGTGCCGGGTTCAGGGCGTTGCCGACGCTGCAGCCGCCCTCTCCGGGCATCCGCTGGATCCGGGGCGGCTCCCACACCTTCATGGCGCCGGGGCTCACGCGGACAAGAAGGCAGTCCTGCGCGTCGAAGCCATTGCCCTTCACAGACAGGAGAACGCCGACCCGTTCGCCGTCCACCTTCACCTCAGTACGGATCGCCGAATCCAGGTCCAGGGCGGCGAGCGTACGGCGCACCTCGGCCTCGTCCACCCGGCCGCCCGCCGGTACCTGGGGGAGTTTCGCGCGGAGCTCCTCCTCGGACGGCAGCCGGGGTGGTTCGGGTGGCGGGGCGAAGGTCAGCGGAAGGCCATCCGGGCAGTCCACGGCACGGGGAGTCTCACGCCACTTTGACTTCGGCGACACCCGCACCGCGAAACAGCGCCGTACGGAGACCTGGTCAATGTCGACCCAACTGTTGTACGCCGTGCCGGACGTGCGGACGACCACCTCGACGCCGTCGCCATCGTGTGTCGAGGTACCCGTCACCCGCAGTACCTCCACCCCGTCGATGTCGGAAGCGGAGCGCCCCACCTCCTCCGCCGTGCGCGGACGCTGGCCGTAGAGCCGCTCGCCCGCCGTCCTGGCCACCTCCCGTGCGGCGTCCGTCGCCTTGTCATCGGAGGACTGCACCACCCCGCAGCCGGCGGTGAACAGCAACAGCGGGGCGAGCAGCAGCAGTCGACGCATGCGTCCACCCTTCCGGCGCCGCGCGCGGCGGGCAACCGCTCGCGTACTCAGACCGGCATAGGTGATCGTACCCAGCCACCCTTTGCTGCGCGGGTGGCGGTTGCGCATGAAGCGGACGTCAGCGGTGGCGCCCGACGACGGAGGTTGGCACCCGCCAGCGGGAACCGTCTGCATGATGGAGGCCCGTCAGCGGCTGCTGACGGGCCTTGACTGATGCGGGCTTGGCGCTGTCGCTTCGGCGCCACTGCCGACCGCCTCACTGCGATCGTCCGGCAGCGGCAGCGCTCAGCGGGGGTTGCGTGCTCCAGGGTCGGCCGAGTCGTCGCCGAGTTGGTCCTGGCCGACGGTGCCTGAGCCGAGTGCCGTGGCGTCGGCGTGCGTTGCGGCTGCTCCGGCCGGAAGGGGCGCGGAGTGGTGGGGACCTCCCGCAGCCTGCACCTCGGCGGTGTCGTCGACGGCGGTCCGCAAGGGGACTTCCTTGATGAAGAGGATGGCGATCAGAGCAACGAGGGCGATCGGTGCGGCGATGAGGAAGATGACGCCGGTGGCGTGGCCGTAGGAGTCCTCGACGACCGCGGCGATCGGGGCAGGCAGGGTCCTGACGTCCGGCAGAGACCCTCCGCCCGAGGGCTTGACCCCCAACTCGGCCAGGCCGTCGGCCATGTAGGTGCCGACTCTGGAGGCGAGCACGGCTCCCAGCACCGAGACGCCTATGGCACCTCCGAGCGTGCGGAAGAAGGCCACAACGGAGCTGGCCGCCCCGAGTTGGTGCATCGGCACTGTGTTCTGCACCGCGAGAACCAGGTTCTGCATCGTCATGCCGACGCCACAGCCGATCAGGAACATGTGGACGGCCAGCAGACCGTAGGCCGTGTCGGCACGGGCGGACCCCATCAGGGCCAGGCCGGCGATGAGCAGAACACCGCCTATGACGAGGTACCTCTTCCACTTGCCGTAAGCAGTGATGAGCCGGCCTACGACGGTGGACGAGACCACCAGGCCGAGGATCATGGGCAGGGTCATCACACCGGCGCGGGTGGGGGAGTCACCACGGCTGATCTGGAAGTACTGGCTGAGGAACACCGTCGCACCGAACATCGCGGTGCCGACCGCGAGGCTCGCGACGACGGAGAGGGTCAGGGTGGTGTTGCGGAACAGATGCATCGGGATGATCGGCTCGGAAGCCCTCAGCTCCACCAGCACGAAGCATATGGCCAGGGCGACCGCGGCGAGCACCATGGTCACGGTCTGCCAGGACCACCAGTCGAAGTTGTCACCTGCCAGGGAAACCCAGATCAGCAGCAGGGAGACCGAGGCGGCCACGAGGGCGGCGCCCAGGTAGTCGACTCTGACGTCACGAGTGGCCAACGGCAGCCGCAGGGTGCGCTGCAGGACGACCAGAGCCGCGAGGGCGAAGGGAACGCCGACGTAGAAGCACCAGCGCCAGCCCAGCCAGGATGTGTCCACGATGACGCCGCCGAGCAACGGGCCGCCGATGGTGCCCAGCGCCATGACCGCGCCGAGGTAGCCGTTGTAACGGCCGCGCTCACGCGGGGGAATGATCGAGGCGAGGATGACCTGGGCAAGGGCGGTGAGGCCGCCTGCGCCGAGGCCCTGCACCACGCGGAAGGCGATGAGCATGCCGGGGTTCTGCGACAGGCCGGCTGCGGCCGAACCCACGATGAAGATGACCAAGGAGAGCTGCACGAGCAGCTTCTTGCTGGTCAGGTCGGCAAGCTTGCCCCAGATCGGAGTGGAGACCGTGGTTGCCAGCAGGGTGCTGGTCACCACCCAGGTGTAGGCGGACTGACCGCCGTCAAGGTCCGCGATGATCCGTGGCAGGGCGTTGGATACGACCGTGCTGGAAAGGATTGCCACGAACAGGCCGAGCAGGAGGCCGGAGAGGGCCTCCATGATCTGCCGGTGTGTCATCGGAGCGTCGCCGGCGTGGGCCTCGGCGACGTCCGTACTCCCTTGCTGTGACACGTGCTGTCTTCCCCTGAGAATCGTCCCGTGCTCCCGCGTCGTCGCGGGAGAGTAGTTCTTCGGCGTGGTGGTCGAATCGATTCGCCGGTCAGGCGTGCGTCCCACTCCGAGGCGCATGCGGAAGCGTGCTCGGTGAACGGCGGGGTGTGGTGCTGCCGGGCGCCTCGCGCGATTCCGTGTGGTGCATACGGCGGGAGAGACCACCTTGCAGGCGTTCGAGCAGGGTCCTGAGCGTGGTCAGTTCCTGCGGCGTCCAGTCGGCGGTGGCAGCGCCGATCAGGTCGATGTGGATCCGGACGAGGGCGTCGACCAGGGCCCGGCCACGGGGAGTGATACTGACCAGACTGGAGCGGCGGTCCTCCGGGTTGGTGCGGCGTGTCACCGCGCCCTGCTGCTCCAGATGTGCCACTTGCCGGCTGACCACCGACAGGGTGCAATCGAGGTGGCGGGCCAGTTCTTGCAGTCGCGTCTCTCCGCAGTGGGCGAGAGCGGCAAGTACGGCGGAGCCGTTCCCCAGCCCTTGCGGCAGTTGGCGCACCAGCCGCCGTCGTATCGCGGCGATCGCCGCGAGCTGTCGGACGACGTCACCGAGAGGCTCTTCCTGCCCGCTACCGCTCATGGATCCCCGCCTACACCTTGCTCCGGTGCGGCCAGATCCCCCCGACCGCTTGTTGCCTGAGGCAACCATAGGTTGGGTTCTGAACCTCATGCAACTTTGGTTCGAGCGCGGACACCTAGCCGAGGCGGGCGTCGTCGCGTAGGTCATGCATCGCCACGGTGGAGCCTCAAGGCCGGTCGCCCCAGCGCCACTTGCCGACTCGCCAGGAGCGTCCAGCGGTTGACGCCACGACGGTGATCGCGGTGTCCGGGGAATGGGTCACTGCGGCCCCCTCGCGCCGAGCGCGTCAGGGCCTCCGGTGAGTTCGGCCGGCACCGGTCAGTCCAGGGCGATCACCGCCTCACCAGGTTCAGGATCAGCGTGGCGATGTCCTCTGGGGCCTCCTCGGCCATGAAGTGGCCTGCCTGGATGGTGAAATGCTGAAGGTCGGTGGCCCACGGCCGCCAGGTCGCGGTGGCGTCGAACCCCAACTGCCGGCCCCAGTCCTGCTGGACGACCGTCACCGGCATGGTGAGCCGGTTGCCGGCGTCGAGGTCGGCCTGGTCATGTGCGATGTCGACGGTCGTGGTGGCGCGATAGTCGGCGACGATCGACGCAACGGCGTTCCGGCATGCGCGAAGGTACTCGGCGCGCGCTTCCGCCGGGATCGCGCGCCGTGATCACTTTCGGCCCCGTCAACGACATCCTTGCGGCTCTTGGCCCCAATCGAGCTTCTCAGCCGTGATCAGCCCGCTGGGGAGGTTTCCGCAGGGTCGGCCTCCCGGGTGGCAGCCCACGTCGCGAGGAGGCGCAGGCCCTCTTCGGAGGGCGAGCAGGGTTCGGCGGTGTAAATGGTGAGGGTGAGGCCCGGTTCGGCGGCCATCTCCAGGCCTTCGTAGGCGAGCGTGAGGTCACCGACCGTCTGGTGGTGGAAGCGTTTGGTCCCGGTGCCGTGGTGGCGGACGTTGTGGGCGCCCCAGCGGGTGCGGAAGTCGTCGCTGCGGGTGGAGAGCTCACCCACGAGGTCGTGCAGGTCCTTGTCGTGGGGGTTGCGGCCGGCTTCGGTGCGCAGGATGGCGACGGCGACATCGGCGGCCTGGTCCCAGTCGGGGTAGAAGCGGCGCGAGGCAGGGTCGAGGAAATTGAAGCGTGCCAGGTTCGCCTGGTTGTGCGGTGCGGCGTACACGTCGGTGTAGAAGGCTCGGGCGAGTGCGTTGGCGGCGAGGATGTCCATGCGGCCGTTGCGGACGAAGGCAGGTCCGGCGGTGATGGCGTCCAGGGTCCACTGCAGGCTGCGGTGCGGCCTCCACTGGTCCTTGGTGTGCCGGCGGCGGGGCCGGGTGAGGGCGTCGGTGCCGTCGGCGGCCTGGGCCAGGTGCAGCAGGTGGGCGCGTTCGGCGTCGTCGAGCCGGAGGGCGCGGGCGAGGGCTTCGAGAACGGCCGGGGAGACGCCGGTGAGGTTGCCGCGTTCGAGTTTCGCGTAGTACTCGACGCTCATGTCGGCGAGGGCCGCGACCTCGCTGCGGCGCAGGCCGGGCACGCGGCGCCGGGTACCGGACGGCAGTCCGGCCTGGTTCGGGGTGATCTTTGCGCGCCGCGAGGTGAGGAACTCGCGGACCTCCTCGCGGTTGTCCATGCCTTCGACGGTACGTCCCGCGCGCGGCCGTAGGGATGTACTGCCAGTACACCCCTTGTCAGTGACTCGCTCCGCGCGTGAAGTGGGCGTCTCCTGGAAGGCGTGGTGCTTCCCCCTGCAGGTATGCGGGCGGTGTACGTGATGAAGCCCCGCACCCGGCTCGGGCGGTGCGCCGCCCGTGCTTCGGGTCTCCACCCTGTACCCGGTACGTAAAGGAACCTCTCATGCGCGGCGCAGTGATCCACGCTCCCGGCGATGTCCGCTTCGAGACGCTGGAGGACCCGAAGATCCTCAAGCCGACCGACACGATCATCCGCACAGCCGTGACGTGCGTGTGCGGCTCGGACCTGTGGCCGTACCGGGGTGCGGAGCCGACCGGGCACCCGCACCCGATGGGTCACGAGTACGTCGGCTTCGTCGAAGAGGTCGGGTCCGAGGTCACCGCCGTCAAGCCGGGCCAGTTCGTCGTCGGCTCGTTCGCGACCTCGGACAATGTCTGTGCGAACTGCCGCAACGGGTTCCAGTCGAACTGTCTGAACCGCGAGTTCATGTCCACCTGCCAGGCCGACTACGTGCGCATCCCGAACGCGCAGGGCACCCTCGTCGCCACCGACGGCGTGCCGGACGAACGGTTCTGGCCCGGACTGCTGGCCGTCTCGGACGTGATGGGCACCGGCTGGTGGGCCGCGGAGGCCGCCGAGGTCAAGCCCGGCTCGACCGCCGTGGTCGTCGGTGACGGTGCGGTCGGCCTGTGCGCCGTGATCGCTGCGAAGGAGATGGGCGCGGAGCGGATCATCGCCATGTCCCGCCACGAGCCCCGGCAGAAGCTCGCCCGCGAGTTCGGCGCGACCGACATCGTCGCCGAGCGCGGCGAGGAGGGCGTGGCCCGGATCAAGGAGATGACCGGTGGGATCGGCGCGGACAGTGTGCTGGAGTGTGTCGGCACCGCCCAGGCCATGCAGCAGGCCCTGCACTCCACCCGGCCTGGCGGCAACGTCGGCTTCGTAGGCGTCCCCCACGAGGTCGCCATCGACGGGCAGGAGCTGTTCTTCTCCCACGTCGGCCTGCGTGGCGGCCCGGCGCCCGTGCGCCGCTACCTGCCCGACCTCATCGACCGTGTCCTGACCGGCGCGATCGACCCGGGCAAGGTCTTCGACCTCACCCTGCCCCTGGAGCAGGTCGCCGAGGGCTACCGGGCCATGGACGAACGCCGCGCCATCAAGGCTCTCCTCACCCCCTGACCCGCCCCGGCCCGGCCGAGCGGGGCCGGCCGCATCACCGTCGAAGCCGCCTCGTGACCTCGCCCAATCCTCCTCGTACGGGAAGAAGTTCGCGCATGCCCTCCGCCACCGGGTCCGCCCCGGGCCGACTGCCCTACATCGTCTGGGTACTCGCCGCCGGCACCTTTCTGATGGGCACCACCGAATTCGTCATCGCCGGACTGCTGCCGGAGATGGCCGCCGGCCTGACGGTCAGCGTGTCCCACGCCGGGCTGCTGATCACCGCGTTCGCCATCGGCATGATCGTCGGCGGGCCAACGATGGCCATGGCCACCCTGCGCCTGCCCCGGCGCCACACCCTCATCGGCGCACTCGCCGTCTTCGCACTCGGTCATGTCGCCGCCGCGCTCAGCACGTCCTTCACGGTTGCCCTGGCGGCCCGTGTGGTGACCGCGCTGGCCACCGGAGCGTTCTGGGCCGTCGGCTTCGTCATCGCCACTACCGCCGCGGGCAAGAACAACGCCACCCGGGCCGTAGGCGTGATGATGGGCGGCCTCACCCTGGCCAACGTCGTCGGCGTACCGATCGGCTCGTTCGTCGGCCACCACACCGGCTGGCGCGGCCCCTTCTGGGCGCTGGCCGTCTTCGCCGCTCTGGCCGCCGCCCTCGTCGGCCGATTCATCCCCCGCACCGAGCAACGAGCCGAGGTGTCCGTACGGGCGGAGGTACGGGCCCTCGGGCAGGGACGGCTGTGGCTGGCGCTCGCCGCGGCCGTGCTGATCATGGGCGGGGTCCTGGCGACATACACGTACATCACGCCGCTGCTGACCGAGCAGGCAGGGATCGCCGAAGGCTCCGTGCCGCTGGTGCTGATCGCCTTCGGTATCGGTGCGCTGGGCGGTACTGCCATCGGCGGCCGGCTGGGTGACCGCCGTCCGATGGTCACGACGATCGCCGCGGCGGCCGCCACCGCCCTGACGCTGTTGCTCCTTGTCCCGGCGTCGAACAGCCCGGCGGCCGCGGTCGTCCTGGTCTTCCTGATGGCACTGACCGCGTTCACCGTCAACCCGGTCGTCACCTCCCTCGCCCTCCGCTTCGCCGGCGACGCCCCCACCCTCACCTCGGCACTGACCACCTCCGCGTACAACACCGGCATCGCCGCGGGTTCGGCTCTCGCGGGCCAGGCCCTGGACTCCTCGCTCGGGCTGACCGGTCCGGCCCTGGTCGGCGCGATCTTCGCCGCGCTCACCCTGCTGCCGCTGATCGCCCTGGCCCTCCGCGGCTCCACCCGCCCTTCGCGGACGGTTGCCCAGCACACCGCCGATGCCGGCGAGCTGCAGGCAGCCGACGCTGCCGTGACGACCTCGGGATGAACTCCTCGCCCGTACACCTTCCTTGGGAGCAACCGTCATGAACCCCACCTACGACTTCACCGGACAGGTCGCCTTCGTCACCGGCGCCAGTTCCAGCATGGGCCTGGCCACCGCCCGCACCTTCGCCGCCTCGGGGGCCGCCGTCGCGCTCGCCGACATCAACGAGGACGCTGTGAAAGCCGCCGCCCAACAGCTCGCCGACGACGGCCACCAGGTCCTCGCGCTGGTCTGCGACGTCTCCGACGAGGACCAGGTCGCCGCCGCCGTCGACCGCACCGTCGAAGTCTTCGGACGCCTCGACATGGCCTACAACAACGCCGGCATCATGCCCCCGCCCACCGACGCCGCCGACGAAAGCGCCGACCAGTTCGACCGGGTCCAGGCCATCAACCTGCGCGGCATCTGGGCGAGCATGAAGCACGAACTGCGCCACATGCGCGACCAGGGGAGCGGAGCGATCGTCAACTGCTCCTCCCTCGGCGGCCTCGTCGGCAACCCCGGCCGCGCCGCCTACCACGCCACCAAACACGGCGTGATCGGCCTGACCAAGAGCGCCGCCCTCGAATACGGCTCCCGAGGCGTCCGCATCAACGCCGTGTGCCCCGGCACCATCAGCACCCCGATGGTCGACGCCATGGTCGACGGCGGAGAACTCGACCGCGGCCAGGCCGAGTCCGGCCAGGCCATCGCCCGGCTCGGCACCGCCGAGGAGATCGCCCAGGCCGTCCTGTGGCTGTGCAGTGACGGAGCCGGCTACGTCACCGGCATCGCCCTCCCGGTCGACGGCGGCTACACCGCCCAGTGACCACGCCGCCTCCAGTACCCCCTGCTTCGCAGAACTCGTAGAACACGGGAGAACCACCATGCCCGAGCAGTCCGCCCCCGAAGAACTCAGGGCGATCGCCCCCAAGCTCGTCGACGTCACGAACGACGTCCTCTTCGGCGACGTCTGGAAACGCCCCGGTCTCTCACCGCGGGACCGGAGCCTGGTCACCGTCAGCGTCCTGGCCGCCCTCTACCGCAACGAGCAACTGGACTACCACCTGGGTGTCGCCCTCGACAACGGCCTGGCCGTGGAGGAGTTGTCCGAGGCCATCACTCATCTCGCCTTCTACGCAGGCTGGCCGAACGCCATGACCGCCATCAACCGGCTCAAGAAGATCGCCGACGAGCGCGGCGCCTGACACACCCCGCCCCCGCCCCCCTCGCCGCCGCTCTCGTACGCTTCACCCCCGGCGCCCGCGCCAACTGGCACTCTCCGGGCAGCTGTTTCACGGCGGGCTCGGTTCCGCGGAGGCCGAACGGTGTTTCCGCAGCTGGAGGAATGCGGCCGCGTGGGCGGAGTCGGGGGCGAGGGTGTAGGTGACGATGGTCAGGCCGGGGTCGGCGGGGATTTCGAGGGCGTCGTAGTCGAGGTCGAGGTCTCCGACGGCGGAGTGGTGGAAGCGCTGTTGGCCGCTGCGGTAGTACTCGACTTCGTGCTCGTTCCAGCGCATGGCGAACTCATCGCTGTGGGTGGCGAGTTCGTCGATGAGGTCAGCGAGGTCGGTGTTGCCGGGCGTGCGGGCGGCTTCGGTGCGCAGGCTGCCGACGGCGTCGTGGGCGATGCGATCCCAGTCGCGGTAGAAGTGTCGGGCACGCGGGTCGAGGAAGACGAAGCGGGCCAGGTTCGGCGGCTGTTCGGTGGTGTCGAGGGCGGCTTCGTACAGGGCGCGGGCGAGTTGGTTGGTGGCGAGGACGTCGAGGTGGGCGTTGCGCGCGAAGGCGGCGGCGCCGGTCATGGAGTCGAGGATCTGCTGGACGCTGTTGCGCACGCGGAAGGCGCCGCCGGCGCGGTCGGAGCTGCGGCGCGGAGCGTTGGCCGCGCGGACCAGGGCCATCAGATGGGCGCGTTCGACGTCGTCGAGCTTGAGGGCGGCGGCGAGGCTGTCGAGGATCTCCTCGGAAACGCCGCGGACGTTGCCGCGCTCCAGACGGGTGTAGTACTCGACGCTGATCGCGGCGAGCTGGGCGACTTCTGAGCGGCGCAGGCCGCTGACCTGGCGTCGTCCGCCGTACTCGGGCAGGCCGGCCTCCTTCGGGGTCAGGCGGGCCCGGCGGCTGGTGAGGAAGGTGCGGATGTCCTCACGGACGGTGTTGGCTGGCACGACTTCAGCGTAGGGCAGCGCTTGAGGCGGGGGGCCCTGCCAGTACCTCTCCTGATGAGAACTCCCAGGTCATTGGCTTGAGTGGTTGTGTGGACGCATGGCCGGGCCGGCGGCTCCTGCCGCCTCTCCTCACGCGGAAGGACCACGCACCGTCATGCCCTTCACCGTTTCGCCACCTCGTTCCTCCTGTGCGGCGGACGCCTCCGGGACCGACCGGTACGCCACCGCGACGCTGGCCACCGCCGTCCTCGGCTTCTTCGTCATCACCCTCGATGCGACGATCGTGAACGTGGCGCTGCCCTCGATCCGTGATGTGCTGGGCGGCGGGATCACCGGGCTGCAGTGGGTGGTCGACGCCTACACACTGATGTTCGCCGCGCTGCTGCTGTCCGCCGGGGCGCTCTCGGACCGGGTGGGGGCGCGCCGCGCCTTCGGCGCCGGCCTGGGCCTGTTCATCATCGCGTCGGTGACATGCGGGCTGGCTCCCACGCTGCCGGTGCTGATCGGAGCCCGGCTGGTGCAGGGCATCGGCGCGGCCGTCACCATGCCGACCTCCATGGCGCTGGTCGGCCAGGCGTTCCCCGACCCGGCACGCCGGGCGCGCGCGGTGGCGGTGTGGGCGATGGGCGGCGCCATGGCCGCAGCCGCAGGCCCGGTGCTAGGCGGTCTGCTGACCCTTGCTTCCTGGCGGACGATCTTCTGGCTCAACCTGCCGGTCGGCCTGGTGACCCTGGTTCTGCTGCGCCGTACCCTGCCCTCGCCGACCCGGCCAGCACCGTTCGACTGGACGGGCCAGATCACCGCGGTCCTGGCGATGGGCGGTCTGACCTTCGGCGCGATCGAGGCCGGGGATGCCGGGTTCGGTGCGTCCGAGGTACTCATAGCGCTCGGCGTCGCCGTCGTGGCACTGGCCGCGTTCGTGGCATCGCAGGCGAAGGGCACGCACCCGATGGTGCCGTTGAGCCTGTTCCGTTCCAGGGTCGTGGTCATCGCCACGGGCATCGGGTTCGCGTTCATGGTCGGCTTCTACGGGCTGCCGTTCCTGTTCTCCCTTGACTTCCAGCAGCAGCACGGCCTGTCCGCGCTCGGCGCCGGGATCGCGTTCTTGCCCATGATGCTGCTCAGCGCCGCCCTGACCCCGTTCTCGGCGCGGATCGCCGAGCGCACCGGGCCCCGGATACCGATCAGCACCGGACTGGTCCTCATGGCGGCCGGCTCGATCACTCTCGCGCTGTTGCCGGCCTCGGCACCGGTGTGGGTGATGGCACTACTGCTGATCCCGGTCGGCATGGCCGGTCCGTTGGTGATGCCTGCGACCACCGCCCTGCTCCTGGAGCACGTGCCCGCTGCCCGGGCCGGCACCGCCAGCGGAGTGTTCAACACCAGCCGTCAGATCGGCGGCGCCTTGGCCGTGGCCGTTTTCGGCGCCCTGATCTCCGCCTCGGCCGGATTCCAGCACGGGCTGCGGATCAGCCTCGCGCTGGCCGCCGCCATCGCACTCCTGGCGGCCTTGACTCCGATGGGAAGCCGAACAGCGGGGGCCAAGGCGTCAGTCCGACCGGGACGGGAGCTCGTCCCGGTCGCGACGAAAGCGACGTGGTGAGCGCTTTCTCGCCCCAGACGGCGCCGACGAGACCGAGTTCGCGCCTGAGGCGCTCGCCGGTGCGCCGGGCCACCGTGTGGCCCTGCCGGTTGAACTCGCGCCGGACCTCGCGGGCGCCGCACGCGGAAGTCGGTCTCACGGAACCGGGCCGTACTCGGTGGAGGACAGACCCGTTTACCCGAACACGGCGTCATGGAAGGCGATTTCGGCCTCCAGCATGCCGGTGAACCAGCGGGTCAGCCGCTCCTGGGGTATCTCGTCCGGCAGGGCGTCGACCTCCGCCGCCAGCGCCCGCACCCCGTCCCGGAACGCCTGGTCGGCGTGGAGTGACACCCATGCGCTGATCGCGCCGTCGGGGACGGTGCCGCTCTCGTGCGCGCGGGTGCACCAGGTGAGGTAGAGCCTCTCCGCGGCGAACAGCATCGTCATCACCGCCGGGTAGCCGCCTTCGCGTGCCACGTCGAGTGCGTACCGCGACAGCACCCCGGCCCGCTGGGCGGCGCCCGGCCGGGCGGGGACGGGCCAGGCGGCGCGGGCATCGCGGAAGTAGTCCGCCTGGCTGGTGGTCAGCGCGTGGACCGCCCGGGCGTTGCGCTCCAGCGCCGTCCGGTTGGGGGCGCCCCACACGGCCAGTCCGTGCAGTCGGGTGGCCGTCTCCACGAACTCGGCCTCGATCTCGAGGTAGTCGGCGAAGTCCGGGTCGCTGATGGTGCCGGCCGTGACCTCCCTGACGAAGCGCATGCGCAGCGCCCGTTCCATGGTCGGGGCGGCGTCGTCGAGAATCTGCTCGGACCGGCTCATCGGGTGAGCCATTCCACGAGGCCGCCGAACACCTTGGCGTAGCCGTCCCACCGCTCGCAGAACGAAGCGGGCGCCCAGTGAGGGGAGCAGTCGGAGGTGAACACCGCTGAGCGTCCCGAGCCGTACTCGGTCACTGCCACCAGGGGGTCGCCGCCGAGGGTGGCCAGGACCTCGGCGCCCGGACGTGGCCGGACGCGGTTGTAGCCGAGCAGCAGTGGCCACTCGCCGGTCACACCGCCGAGGGCGGGATGGCCGGTGGTGATGGCCGACGGGCGCCCGCCCGCGGGGAGTTCGACGCGGTCGTCCTCGGGCAGCAGCTCCACCGGCAGGACCTCGTGCAGCGCGGTGTTGCGGTAGGCGGCCTTGCCCTCGAAACCGGTGAAGGAGAGGTAGCCGCCGACCATCAGCAGCCCACCGCCGTCGCCGACCCACGCGCGCAGGGCGTCGATCCGGTCGGTGCCCGGCCTGCCCTGCTCGAACACCTCGGGTGCGAGTTGCAGGGAGTTCGCGCCGATGTCGGAGAGGATGACGACATCGTAGGCGGCGAGTGCCGCGGCGTCGCCGGGGAACTGACCGGGCACCAGATGGGCGGGCAGGTGCACGACCTCGTGCCCGCGGCCCTCCAGTGCCTGGCGCAACGGTTCGACGCCGGTCACATAGGCGCTGGTGGTGAACGAGTCGACCCCCTTGATGTGTGTGGACTGGGAGATCCAGCTCTCACCGGCTATCAGGACGCGGCTCACAGCATGCTCCTTCGAACGAGAGGTGAATGAAAACGGTGGGGCGTGGTCAGGACGCGGCGGCGTGTTCGAACAGCCGGGCCGGATTGGTGCGCAGCAGGTCCGTGGCGGTCCGCTGGGGGACGCCGTGCTCGACGAGCCGGCTGAGGAACAGCTCCGGCACATAGCGGAAGCCGTTGCCGCCGTAGGCGGTGAGCATGCTCTTGAGGAACACGTCGTGGCTGAGCAGCAGGCGGTCCCCGTGTTCGCGGGCGATGAGCCCGGCGATCGCCCGCGCGGTTTCGTGGGGTGCCGGGGACTGCCCCTCACCCGGGTAGCGGAACGGCATGCCGATCATGTCGAACTCGAGCCAGACGCCGCGGTCGGCGACCGACCGCTGATAGTCCGGGTCGGCGTGCGAGGGGTCCATGTGGCACAGCACCACCGCGCCCGGCGCCACTCCGTACTCTCCCAGCACCAGGTCCAGGACCTCGTGGGCGCGGCGCTGCCAGCCCGGCAGGTGGACATAGAGCGGGACGCCGGTCTCGCGCTGGGTGCGTGCGGCGGCGCGCAGCGCGGTGCGCTCGCTCTCGGTGAAACCCGGGGAGACACCGATCTCGCCGATGACGCCCGGCCGGATGCCGGTGTCGTCGGCACCCTCGGTGAACTCGGTCAGCAACGCGTCGGCGAGCGGGCGCTCGTCCGCCGGCGACAGCGGGCGGGGATGGTAGGGCTCCAGATACCAGCCGCAGCCCATGACGATGCGTACTCCGCTGTCCTCGGAGAACCCGCGCAGTGCCTCCGGGTCGCGGCCCAGTCCGCCCGGGGTGACATCGACGATCGTGCCGCCCCCGCTGGAGGCGAACGCGCGCAGGTCGGCCAGCATCCCCTCTGCGTCGTCGAGTACGCAGTGGTCGAGGCAGGCATAGGGCTGCTCGCGCAGCAGCCAGGCCAGTTGAGGGGTGGTGCGGGCGTCGCGCAGCCGGCCGAGTCCGGGGGCGGCCGGCGTGGGGACGGCCTTGCGGAGGTCGTTGCGCAGATGCTCATGGGTGAGGGTGAGACCGAGCCCGGTGCTGGGCACGGGGCCGGTCACCGTGGTCACCGTGCGGGAGGCGGGGCCGCCGCTCATGACCGGCCCGTCAGATGGGCGAACAGATCGGCCATCGCCCGGCCGCGCAGGTTGATCCAGATCGCGGCGAGCAGCACCAGTCCGGTGACGATGGGGGTGAGGAACGGGCTCACACCGAGCAGGTTGAGACCGTTGGCGATGACTCCGGTGATGAGGGCGCCGATGACGGTGCCGAGCACGGTGCCCCGGCCGCCGAACAGATTGGTGCCGCCGAGCACGACCGCGGCGATCACGGTGAGCTCGAAGCCCTGTCCCGAGTTGGCGGAGCCGGACCCCAGCCTGGCCGCGGTGAGCAGCCCGGCGATACCGGCGGCCACACCGGTCATCGTCAGGGTGATCATCTTGACCCGGGCGGTGTTCACCCCGGCCCGCCGCACGGACTCCTCCTGGGAGCCGATGCCGTTGACATAGGAGCCGAACGGCAGCTTCGACAGCAGGACCGCTCCGACTGCGACCGTGGCCAGGGCGATCCAGGCCAGCGCGGACAGCCCGAGGAAGGAGGCGTCGCCGAGCTTGGCGACGAAGAGCCGGGCGTCGATGGGGACGGAGAATCCCCGGGTCCACAGCTGTGCCAGGCCGCGTACCACCGACATGGTGGCAAGGGTGACGATGAACGGGGGGATCTTCTGATAGGCCGACAGCCATCCGTTGACGGCGCCCCAGAAGAGCCCGGCGAGCAGCGCCACGATGATCACCACGGAGGAGTCCCAGCCGGCCTGGAGCATCTCGGCGGTACAGGTGGCGGTGAACGCGAGGATCGATCCCACGGACAGGTCGATCTGGCCGGTGCTGATCACGAAGGTCATGGCGACCGCCACGATCAGGGTGATCGCCACCTGGGTGGCCAGGTTGGCAAGGTTGGCGAAGGTCAGGAAGTTGGGGGCGGCGATACCGAAGCCGAGGAAGAGTGCGACGCCCACGCCGAGCATGGCCAGGGTGGCTTTGTTGGCGCGCTGCCAGCGGCCCGGGGGCCGGCCCAGCACGGCGGTGGTGCGCATCGCGGTGTCGGCGCTCATGTCAGGCCACCTCCTCGGTGTCGGGCCCGCCGGTCGTGGTGCCGGATCGGGTGATCATGGCGACGAGCCGCTCGATGTCGAGTTCGGAGATCGGGGCGTCCTCGACGCTGCGCCCCTCGTACATCACGGTGATCCGGTCGCAGACCTCGAACAGGTCCTGCAGTCGGTGGGTGATCAGGATGACGCCGACGCCCTGGGCGGCCACGTCGCGGATCATCTTCAGCACCTGCCGGACCTCGGCGACGGCGAGGGCGGCGGTGGGCTCGTCCAGGATCAGCACGCGCGGACGGAAGGACACCGCCCGGGCGATGGCCACGGCCTGCCGCTGGCCTCCGGACAACTCGCCGATCTCCTGGTAGGTGGACTTCACCCGCACATGCAGTTCGGAGAGGGTTTCGGCCGCTCGGGCGTGCATCCTGGCGCGGTCGATGAAGGGGCCCTTGCGGGGTTCGCGGCCGAGGAACAGATTGCTGGCGACATCGAGGGTGTCGCACAGGGCGAGGTCCTGGTACACGATGCCGACCCGCTCGCGGCGGGCGTCGGCGGGGCTGGTGAAGCGGACGTCGCGGCCGTCGATGGAGATCTGCCCTCCGTCGTGCTGGACCGCCCCGGCCAGAACCTTCATGAGGGTCGACTTTCCGGCGCCGTTGTCGCCGACCAGGCCGAGCACCTCGCCCGGGGCCAGGGTCAGGTCGACGCCCCGCAGCGAGCGGACGGCGCCGAAGGATTTGGTGATTCCCCGCAGGGAGACCAGCGCGCTCTCGCCCATCACTTCTCCAGGTAGTAGAGGTAGTTCTTGACGTTGTCCGGGGTGACCAGCTGGGTGGGAACGGGGACGTTCTTGCGGGGGGTGCGGCCGCAGGCCAGATCGATCGCGGAGTTCATGGCCTCGTAGCCGAACCGGAAGGTGTTCTGCTGGAGGACGCCGGTGATCCAGCCGGCCCGCAGCCCGTCCACGGCCTGGCTGGACAGGTCCCAGCCGACGACCTTGAGGTCCTTGGTGCGGTGCTGGCTGACCACGGCGGCGGCCAGGCCGATCAGAGCGGGCTCCCCGGTGGCGTAGGCGTACTTCAGGCCGGGGTCGCGGGTGAGCAGGTTCTCGGCGGCGGTCTGGGCGTTCTCCTGGATGTTGCGGCCGTCGACCACGTTCTGGATCTTCATGCCCTTGGCGGTGACGGTGTCGGTGAAACCTTTCTGCCGCTCGTTCTGGATGGTGCTGTTGAGCGCGCCGACCACGCCGATCCCACCGCGGTTGCCGGCGGTCTTGAGCAGGGCCTCGCCGATCTGTCGGCCGCCCGCCAGATTGCCGGTGCCCACCTGGACGGAGACCGCGGGGTCGTCGACGGTGGCGTCCACGGCGACGACCGGCACGCCGGCCGCCTCGGCGCGGCGGATGGCGGGCTTGATCCCCTCGGTGTCGACCGCGTCCACGATGATGGCGTCGTAGTGGTTGGCGACCAGGTCGTCGATGGCGTTGGCCTGGGTGGCGGAGTCGTCGTTGCCGTTGACGATCTGGGTCTTGACACCGGCCTTGCGGGCCACGGTCTGGGCGCCGGTGTTGATCTGGTTGAAGAACAGCGCCTGGAGGTTGATGGGCACGATCCCGATCTTCGGAGCGCGGCCGCGCACGCTACAGGAGTCGGCGACCTTCGCGGGTGGGGGCGGGCCCTGCTCGGTGGACTTCTTCTCGGCCGCCATCTCGCGGCGGGCCTGGGTGTCGCAGCCGACGGTCGTCAGCAGCAGGCCCAGCGCGACCACGGCCGTCACTTTCTGGCGCATCTGCTCTCCTTGTCTACTGGGGGCGGGCCGACTCCGGGGCCCGGGGGCCGGTATGGGCTTCGAGCCAGGCTTCGACGGCCCGCCGGTCGGGCAGCCCGTCGCGGGCACCGGGCCGGGTGCAGGACAGGCCGGCGGCTACGCCGGCGAAGCGCGCCGCCTCCAGCGGGGACCGGCCGCGGTCCAGTTCGGCGCAGTACGCGCCGGTGAAACAGTCCCCGGCGCCGGTGGCGTCCACCGCGTCCACCGGGATCGCCGCGCCGTCGTGGCGTTCCCCGGCGGGGGTCAGCAGCGTCCAGCCACGCGAACCGTCGGTCACGACCAGATGGACGTCATGCTCGACGGCGGCCCGGGCCAGGGCCGGATCCGCGCCCAGCAGCGCGAGGGCCAGCGGCCGGCCGAGGATGACATGGTCCGCGGCGGCCAGCGCGGCGCGCATCGCCTCCGCCCGGTCGCAGCCGTCGAGGTCCACCACCAGGCCGGGGCCCGGCTTCCGGGCCGGGGCGTCGGCGGCGGCCTCGGCCAGCGCGGCGGCGGCCTCGGGGAAGCGGTAGCCGTCGACGTAGAGCCAGTTCGCCCCGGCCTTGTGCGAGGCCCGCGCGGTCCGGGTGATGTGCTGGGCGTCCAGCTCGTCGTCCTGGCTGATGACGGCGCGCTCGCCGTCCGGGGTGAGCAGCACGACAGCGGTGGTGAGAGCGCCGGTGCGGGCGGTCCAGTCGGTGCGGACCCCGTCGGCGGCGAGCGAGGCGAGGAACGCCGTGCTCTGCTGATCCGGACCGACCACGCCGGCGAACCATGCCTCCGCCCCTGTGCGGGCCGCGGCCACCGAGGCGTTGGCGGCCATCCCGCCATGGCCCTGGCGGACGGCGGTCGCCTGAACCCGGGCACCGGGAGCGGGCAGCTCCGGAACACCGACGGTGAGGTCGACGTTGGCGTACCCGCAGAAGACGATCACGGGAGCACCACTCCGGCCTTGGCCGCCGCGGCGGTCAGCTCGCGGACCTTGGCCTGGTCGACCCGGCCCCACCAGCGGCCGTTGTCCTTCACCGAGGACGCGACGATCACACCGTTGCAGGCGGGCAGCAGGCCGCCGATGTTGCCCGCGGTGATACCGGATCCGATCACGACCGGCAGGGTGGTGTGGGCGGCGATGCCCTCCACCTCCTCCAGCGAGGCGGCGTCCCCGGTCCGGGAGCCGGTGGCGATCAGGACGTCGGCGCCGAAGAACTCGGCGTCCTCGGTCTGTTCGGCCAGCGTGCGGTCGGCGACGATGGCGTGCGAACCGTGCTTGACGTGCACATCGGCGAAGACCTTCACCGGGCCGGCGCCGATCCGGCTGCGATAGCGGGTGGCGTGCGCCGACTGGCCTTCGATGATGCCCTCGTTGGCGACGTAGGCGTTGGCCCACTGGTTGACCCGTACGAACCCGGCGCCGCCGGACCAGGCGGAGGCGATCGAGCACTCGGCGGCGTTGGACAGCACGCTGACCCCCAGCCGGCTGCCGGCTCCCTCCAGCGTGGCGTGCCGTACCCGGTCGGTCACCACGGCCATCGCGGCCGATGTCTCATAGCCGTGCTCTCCCGGCTTCAGGAACGGGAGGTCCCAGTGGTTCTCCACGATCAGCCCGTGGCAGCCGCCCTCCAGATAGGCCCGCGCCTCCTCGACCGCGAAGGCGGAGATCTCGTCCAGCGAGACGCCCTCGTAATGGGGGCTGCCGGGCAGCGGCGGCAGGTGCACCACGCCGATGACGACCTTCGGAGTGCCGAACAGCTCCCCGATCGCGTTCGGCCGGGGCGGGAACACTCCCAGCTTGTTCGGGCTCCCGGACGTCTTCATCACTGCACCCCAATGCAATCGATTACAGTTGAGTTGCGGTGGACCGTAGGCAGGCGTTCGGCGCCGTGTCAAGGCTCTATGCTCACTCAATCCGGGCTGTTGGAGGTATGTGACAGCCAGGCTTCTCGGCAGGAAGGTAATCGATTGCAGCGGGTTACGATCGCTCAGGTCGCGGAGCGGGCCGGTGTTTCCACCGCCACCGTGTCGCGGGTGCTCTCCCGCCGGGGCCAGGTGTCGGCCGCGGTCGAACGCAAGGTGCGCCGCGCCGCTGATGAGCTCGGCTACCAGATCAATGTCATCGCCAGGGCACTGCGCAACAGCCGTACCGACACGGTGGGGATGGTCGTGCCCAGCATCACCAACCCGTTCTTCACCTCCCTGGTGGAGAGCGTGGAACACGCCCTGGGGAAGGAGGGCAAGGAGCTGTTCCTGTGCGACGCGCGCTCCGATCCGCAGATCGAGGCCCGCCGGCTGGCCTCGCTCGCCGCGCGCAACGTCGACGGCATCATCGTCAGCCCGTGCCACGGCACCGACAGCCGGCCTGCCGTGCAGCAGACCGCGGACCGGCTGCCGCTCGTCCAACTCGACCGATTCGTCGACGGCACCAGTACCGACTGGGTGGGTGTCGACGACGTCGCCGCGATGCGGCAGATCATGGATCACCTCCACGACGGCGGGGCGCGGTCGGCGGCCTTCGTCGGCTCGCTGATGACGCACTCCTCCACGGAACAGCGGTTCGCCGGGTTCCGGCGGCGCGCCGAGGAGCTGGGCATCGAGGTGAAGCCGGACCAGGTGCTCCTGGGGGACTACAGCGTGGAGTGGGGCGAGGCCGCCGTGGCCCGGCTGATCGCGGAGGGCGGCCTTCCGGACGCGATCGTGTGCGCCGATGACCTGATCGCGCTCGGGGTCAGCCGCGCCTGCCGGGCCCACGGTGTCGCGGTGCCCGGGCAGGTGCAGGTGACCGGCTACGACGACATCGAGTTCTCCCGGCTGGCGGAGCCGGGCCTGACCACGGTCCATCAGCCCCGCGACCGGATCGCCGCGGAAGCGGTACGGCTGCTGGCCGCGACGGGACCGGCGGGCGGCGCCGAGCGCGGCCCGCACGCGCACATCGCGCTTGTGCCGACCCTGGTGGTACGCGACAGCACCCGGGCCCCGAAAGCGCCTCAGGACCGCGCATGACGGCAACTCACCACAACCCGAGGAGAGTCCCGATGGACGGCACGGACGCATGGCCCGGCGCGACGGACCTCGCGCGACGGCTGGTGCGGATCGACACTCGGGGCGGCCGGGAGGCACCGGCCGCGGAACTGATCGCGAATCGGCTGGACAGCGCGGGATTCGAGGTCCGTGTCGAGGAGCCGATACCGGGCCGGGCCAATGTCGTCGCCCGGTTCGGGCCCGCGGAACCGCGGATGCCGGTCACCTTCACCGGGCATCTGGACACCGTGCCCGCCGACCCGTCGGGCTGGTCGTTCGACCCCATGAGCGGGGAACTGCGCGACGGCCGTCTGCTCGGCCGCGGCAGCAGCGACATGAAAGCGGGCGTCGCCTGCCAGGTCGAGGCGGCGATACGGGCCGCCCGGGAAAGCCCGCGGGACCTGGCGGTGCAACTGATCCTCACCTTCGGCGAGGAGACCGGCTGCGAGGGAGCCGAGCTGATCGACGCGGCGTCACTCACCCCCACCGACCTGCTCATCGTGGCCGAGCCGACCGGAAACCGGACCGTCCTCGGGCACAAGGGCGTCCTGTGGCTCGCCGCGACGGCCGTCGGAGTCTCCGCGCACGGTTCCCGTCCGGAACTGGGCAGCAACGCGATCGCCGCGCTTGCCGCCGCGGCGATCAGGATCCACGGGCACCATGGCTGGCCGGTGAGCGCGACACACGGCCCGGCGACGGTCAACATCGGGACGTTCCACGCGGGCGAGGAGCCCAACCTGGTGCCGGACCGCGCCGAGATGCGGCTGGACGTGCGCACCGTGCCGGGCTTCGGCCGGGACGAGGCCGTCGCGGAGATCGCCTGGCTGTGCGGCGACGACATCGGCCTCGAACGGCTGCTGGACCTGCCCGGCGTCGCCACCGACCCGTCAGCCGCCGCCGAAGCGCAGGAGATCCTCGCCCCCGGCTCCTCGGCCCGCCCGGCCGAGTACGCGACCTACTTCACCGACGCCTCGGTGCTGACCGGCCGCCTCGGCGACCCGGCAGTCGTGGTGTACGGACCGGGCGACCCCGAGCAGGCCCATGTCACCGATGAATCCTGCTCGTTGGCGGCCATGACCGAGTCCGCGGAGGCGATGCACCGGCTGCTGCGGCGCCTCGGGCGATCCCGCGCGGCCTGACCGGCGGCGGGGGAGCCGCGGCATTCGGCGGTCTCGTAGGGCGTACGTCAGCCTCCGCAGGAGTTTCTCGACGGGTCCGGGAAGCGGTCACTCACCCCCATCGACGCCCACATCAGCCACTCGCGCACGATAAGGCCGTCACCGCTCGAACCGAATAGCCCAACTTCCGTGCCCATACTGGGATTTCGGCAAGAGGAACCTCAGCGGAGGGGGTGCGGTGACAGGACGGTGAGCCAGAGCAGCGCGATGGTGGCGACACCCATCAGCGGCGTGAGTATCTCGGTCTCCACCTTGTTGCCACTGCTCTTGATCAGTGCGATCTCGTACCGTGACTTCAGCGGCCACAGCCAGGGCGCACCGCGCTTGGTGATGGAGTCACCGAGCAGGTGCGCCACGCACCCCAGACCGATGGCGTAGGGGAGCCAACCGGGGGCGGAGGGAATGAACTTGTCGATGGCTGCGGTTCCCAGGCCGGCCAGGGCCACGATGGTGCCCCATGCGTGGAAGCCGTGCCCCGGAGGACAGAGGTTGAGCGCCCGGACGGCCAGCGCCAGCAGGAAGAAGCTCATGGCGATGGTGAACGGCCTGCCCAGATAGGCGATTCCGGCCCAGCTGCCGACCGTCATGAGGATGACGAAGAACAGGGAGTGCGTGGCGTAACGGTGGCCGCCGGAGATCCAGGCGACGAATCGGCAGAGCACCTTGGAGACCGGGCCGAGGAAGTTGGCGATTGTCCCGTCATGATGGTCCAGGTCGGGGAGCAGCGCCGCGCCCGCGCACAGCACGGTGCCCATGAGGATCTCCTGCGGAGCCAGATGTGTGTGCAACACCAGGGGTGGCACAAAGGGCGCGGTGCCCGCGAAGAGCAGTGCACCGCTGACGGCATGCGAATGTCCCATCATGCTGGGGTTGTTCTCCTCTGCCCCGTAAGCTGATCGATCTGCCGGAATCATAATTACGGCCTTGCGCAAGGCAAAAGCTTTGCTCCGACACGAACTCATCCGACTGGGCCGAGGCTTGCTCACTCCGGCAGCACGGGGAACAACCGGGGCCGCAGGACCGACCGCTCTGCACCGTGACCTCCTGGACCGGGTCCGCCAGGGCAACGGCGCCCAGCCCTGACCCCAGCAGTCGGCAGCCGACTTTGCGGCCGGGGAAGGCGCGGCTGCATCTCCCGCCGGATACGGCACCGTCCGGTGAGGTCAACGGCGCGGCCGTCCGTGCCGATCCGGTGGCGGCGTGCATGGCGTGCGACCCGAACGGCTGTGTTCTGGACGATGAGTGGCACGGTTCTTCTTTGAGGGGCGGCGATACGGCAGGCTCAGGTCGTGGCATCACCCCCAGCTGCGCCGTGCCGGCCATCAGGGCCACCGCCCTGCCTTTCGACAGGGGTGGTCAGCCGGTGCGGCGGGAGCGGGCCAGCTGACCGAGGACCGTGGCGATCACCCCCAGCAGCAGGGCAAGGGCGCCACCGACTACTCCGTTGCCGGTGCCGGGACCACCGTCGGCGACGGCCAGATTCAGCGCGCCGACGATCATGCCGAACAGCCCCGCCACCACGGCCACGAGGGCCCTGCTTCCCCGCTTGTCGGCGCCGCCAGGACCGACGGAGCGGGCCAGGGCCAGCCCACCGACGATCACACCGGCCAACGCCACCAGTGCGGCCGTGCCGCCCACGAGCCGCCCGGCGGTCACGCCGTAAACCACGGCCAACTGGGCCGAACCATGCGTGGATGCCGACGCGGCAAGCACAAATCGGACTGGCATGAGGTGCTCCCTTTTACGACTGGACGTCGCCCCATCATGTCCGCCGGACCCGCCACCGGTCGTCCGGCGGGCGCAGGCAATTCGCGCTGCCGCCGATGCCGCATCCACCTACCGCGGACGCTGCGGGAGCCACGAAGGTACCGCGTGTGCGGTACCCGGCCGATCATCCACGCGTAGGAGTCGACAGCGCTCGCCGAGCGCGGTCCCCATCCTCGGCCGCGGTCCCCGCGATCGGCTTGTCCACGACCATCGGCAGATCGGAGAGTTGCGAGGACACGGTGCCGGCCGCTCTTCAACCAGGTCGCAGGTCGCGCGCGGTTTACCAACGCATCCCGAACTGGTCGAGGTTGTTGCGGCGCTCCGTGCCCAGCTCGTCGGCTCTGCGCCGGACGTCGGCGACCCACGTCCCGCCGTCCGGCCACACCACCGTCGACGGCTCGAACGAGCGGTCGTGGAGGACACGGACCTCGGCCAAGCCGCGGCCGGCGCGGGGCCGGGCGGTGTCAGAGAGGAAGTTCGAACCACACCGTTTTTCCGCGGCCGCTGGGCGAGTTGCCCCATGCTGAGGCGAGAGCCGAGACGATCATCATTCCCCGACCGCCTTCGGCCTGGTCCTCGCCAGGACTTCCGACGTTGATGGCGGGGTGGGGGTCGCTGTCCCTGACCTCCACGCGCAGATGGTGAGGGTACCGCCGAACCCTGAGGTCAACGTCGCTGTCGGCATGCACAAGCGCATTGGTCACGACCTCCGACAACAGGAGTTGCGCGTCGTCGTCGAGCGCCTCGATGTACCAAGCAGACAGCCACTCGCGCAGAAACAGGCGGGCCCGCTGCACTCCCCGCAGATCACGTCGAGGGATCTCCAGGCGCTGCACATAGTGACGTGCCTGCGCCGAGGGCTCCTCGTAGCGCAGAAGCAGCAGCGCCGCATCGTCCACGGCTCGTGGAAAAACGGTCGTGCGTTTCACCACCTCGTCACCAATGGCCTCCAGTTGTCCATGGGAGACGGCGTAGGCCGTGTCAATGACGCCGCGGCCCATCTCACAATCAAGGTCCGCGCGGAGGAAACCGTCAGTGTAGAAGGCCACAAGTGCTCCAGGCTCCAGATGAACGCCGACATCGGTGTATTCGTATTCGGCGTCGACCCCGAGCGGCGGACCCACATCCGGTTGGGGATCGAGATAGCGACCGGACATCTGCCTGATCAGCGGGAACGGGTGGCCCGCTGTCGCAACGCGCATGTGTCCCGTTTCCGGGTCCAGCAATGCACAGCAGCAGGTGGCGAAGAGTTCCGTCCTGAGCTCGGTCAGCAAACGATTGGTACGCCGCAGGAGCGGCCCGGGGCTGAGCCCGTCGGTGGCGTAAGCCCGAACGGCGCTACGGAGCTGTCCCATCACCACCGCCGCGGCCGTGCTGTGGCCTTCCACGTCTCCGATGACGGCCGTGACACCGCCGGCCGGGAGAGGTATCAGGTCGTACCAGTCGCCGCCAAGCTCAAGGCCACCACTAGCAGGTACATAGCGGCTGGTGGAGACCAGTCCGGGGATACTCGGCAGCATCCGTGGCAGGAGGGCCTGCTGCAGTTGTCGTGCCAGCGCGTGAGAGGCGTCCTGGGTGCGAATCCGCTCGAACGCCTGGCCAAGAAGAGGTACCAAGGCATTAAGAGCAGCCCGCTCGGCAGCGAAGTGGCGGCCGTCGGCCGTGAAACCGATAGAACACGTACCGAGCACTCGCCTGCCAGCCAGAAGGGGACTTACTATCCATATGTATTCCTCAGCACCGTCGTTTCCCCCTGCCGGCTCGACTCGGCTTCTCGCCTCCAGATGAGCCGTTTCGAAGAAGAGCTGCCGCCTCTCCGTCATGGCGCGTTCCTCGGGCATACCGCTACAGGATGAGGAGGCTTCCAATTTCCGCAAGAAAGCCTGCGAGCAACCAGAGGAGCCGACCACCCGCAGCCGTCCGTTTTCCAGCGAGGTAATGGCGGTCGCCCGGGCCTTCAGTCCAGCAACGACTCGCTGGTTGACTTCGTGGACGGCATCCTCAAGGCTGAGCGCGCTGGGCAGCCTCAGGGCCAATTGCTGAACGTGGTAGAGAAGAGGTGCTGTCTCTGCGTCCCAAACAGCATCTTCACCGCTGCTCGGAGACACGGTACTCAACGGAGCCACCACCAACGGTACCTCGCCGGCTTGCATCGAGATGCCCGCTGCTGCCAAAGGAACTAGCTCACGGGCGACCTCCCGGCCCCCGGCCGTAAGTCGGTCCAGTTCGCCCGAACGGACTTTACGGAAAATCCCAGGCCAGAAGGCAGCGATCGCGCCGAACCGCTTACCCGCCGACTCCAGTGGCGCCGAAGCGACGGTGAGGGGGTAGGGGGCGAACGCGGCGAATTCCGGATGCTTGCCGAGAGTGTCAATAGAATGCGCGACCTTGGGCCTGCCAGTTTTGTAGGCGGCGGCGGACGGGAAAACCTCATCATCAATGGGCAACCGCTCCATCAGCCCGATTCCGAGCGGTTCGACGGCGGCGACTGCTGCGCCCAGCATGGGCTGCCCCCGCACAGGAAGGAACACGGCCACCGAGGAAGCCTGCAGATCACGCAGCGTACGGCGCGCTGCTTCCACCAGCACATCGTCGCGGCTCCTGGTGGGACGTACATCCGCTCGCTGGCCCGGCCCGCACGCGTCAGAGTCCATACCGTTCAGCTCCCGGGGCTATCGGACCACCGCCTCAAATAAAAGCATATAATGTCCACCGTTCAGTCGCGGATTCAGGCTGGCCATGTTCATGTTCTGTGATCAGCGAAGAGCTCGTGACATGATCTTCCTCGGCAGGGATGAATACCCGGCCGCGGACCTTCATCTCTCAAAGGGGCAGGGGCACCGGTTGAGCAATGACGCCGCGATCGCGACGGAGGGCGAGGCAAGAGCGGTAGTGGTCAGTAATGGCGAACACGGGTGAAGGTGCGGCTCGGGTCCGTGAGGTGCGCCGCCGTCTGTCGCAGGAAGGTCCGCCGCGGACGCGAGACCAGGAGGGGGACTACGAGACCGTCACTGTGCCCGAGCAGCACTGCGATCAACTGCGCGATCTGATGGTCTCCGAGGGAGTCGAGAAGGTTGTGGAGGTCGGCCTCGCCTACGCCGGCTCTGCCCTCGCCATCGGTGAGGCACTGGTATCCGTCAACCGTCCGCTTCCCCAGCACGTCATCATCGACCCGTTTCAAGAACGCGAGTACTCCAACGTCGGCTGGGATCTGCTGTGCTCTGCGGGGCTGGACTCGATCGCCACGCTCATGCTCGCTCCCTCGTCGATCGCGCTCCCCCAGTTGCTGACCGAAGGGTTCATCGCCGACGCGGCCTTCGTGGATGGGAGCCACCGGTTTCACGAAGTTTTCGTCGATCTCTACTTCTTGCGCAAGATCGTCCGGCCCGGTGGACTGGTTGTTGTCGACGACGACTGGTGGCCGTCCGTGCACACGGCCGTGCAGTACTACGAGCGGAATCTGGGATGGACGATGATCCCCGATGCCTTCCCCGGCGGGGCGGTCGGCGTCGGACCTCAGGGCAAACAAGAGGCCCGGTGCAAGGCATATCGCTTGCCTGACCCGTCGTTCGAGCCTTCCTTCGAGAAATTCCGGGCCTTTTAAACTAAACCGACGGCTGCTTCCCGCTGGCGGAGAAGCGGGCATAGTACGTGAGGACCGGTTGCAGCCCCCGACGTTCATAGAGGCGGCGGGCACCGGTGTTGGCCGCGTTCGGCGGCGTCCGCACAGTGGACGACCTCGGCGGGTGCAGCGCGAGCCACAGAGGCTCGAGCCGGTCGATGAGTTCGGAGTCCCGTCCGTGGACGCGTCCGCCGCCGCGGGTGCGAGCCGCCGGAGACGACTAAGCCGACGGACCGGCACCCGTCGCGGAGGCAGCGTCAGATCCGGCTTCCGGACGTACGACGTCAGCGGGAGTGGCCGAGTTGGGCGAGGGCGTGGTCCAGCATGTCGACGAAGAAGTCGGTCGCGGTGGTGTCGATGCACAACGGCGGCTTGATCTTCAGGATGTTGAGGTGGTCTCCGGTGGGCTGGGCGATGACGCCGAGGTCGAGCATGCGGTCGCAGAGTTCGGCTGTCTCTTCCGTGGCGGGTTCCAAGGTGATGCGGTCGCGGACGAGTTCGAGGCCGAGGTAGAGGCCCGAGCCGTGCACGGCGCCGATGATGCCGTAGCGGTCGGCCAGTGCCTCGAGACGGCTCTTCAGACGGCCGCCGACGCGCACCGCATTGCCCTGGAGGTCCTCATCGCGCAGGGTGTCCAGGACGGTGAGGCCAACGACGCTGGAGGCCGGGCTGCCACCGGTGGAGGAGAAGAAGTAGCCCTGGTCGCGGTACCGGTCCGCAACCGACTTGGACGTGATGACGGCGCCGAGGGGGTGCCCGTTGCCCATGGCCTTGGCGACACAGACGATGTCAGGGACGACCTGCTGCTGCTCGAAGCCCCAGAACCAGTGGCCCAGGCGGCCGTAGCCGACCTGGACCTCATCGGCGACGGCCAGACCGCCGTGGCGGCGGACCGCCGCGTACACCTCGGCGAGGTAGCCGTCGGGCAGGGCCACTCCACCGGCGTTGCCGTAGTAGGTCTCGCTGAGGAAGGCTCCTGCCGGGTTGCCGGAGGCGGCCAGTTCGTCGATCACTGCGGCGGCCTCGGGCCCGTAGCACACCGCGTCTGCCCCGCGGTGCAGGCCGCGATAGGAATTCGGCGAGTCCACGGTGTGGACCCAACTCGGCCGGGTTGCCAGGGCGTTCGGGTTGTCCTGGAGTGAGGTGGAGACCGCGTCGGAGGCGTAGGTCCAGCCGTGGTATGCCTCTCGCAGTGCGACGACGTCGTGCTGTCCGGAGGCACCGATGGCCAGCCGCAGACCCAGATCCACCGCCTCGGAACCGGAGTTGACCAGGAACACCGTGTCCAGGGGCTCGGGCAGGAGGGCGGCGAGGCGTTCGGTGAACTCCACCACCGAGGCGTAGTGGAATCGCGAGTTCGTGTTGAGCCGCCGCAACTGCCGGGAGACCGCCTGCTCGACGCGCGGGTGCGCGTGGCCCAGCGGGGTGACGTTGTTGACGATGTCGAGGTAGGAGCGGCCGTCGGTGGAGAGCAGATGGTGGCGCCAGCCACGCTCGATGCGGGGAGGTTCGGCGTAGTAGTGCTCCTGCACGGTCGCGAAAACGGCGTTACGCCGGTCCAGGAGGTCCGTGTGATGTGTCTGGCCGGCGGCTGGGAGGCCGAGGAGCGGAGCGGGGTCGGCGGTGAGCGGGAGCCATCCGGCGGCGTACTCGGGGCGGACCAGGGGAGGGGCGCTGGGGCTGTCGGCGTTGTGCAGTGCGATGTGCATCGAAGTTCCGGAGGGGAGGTGGGCCATGTCCTCGCCCGCCTGGACCGTCGCACCGGTGGTGACCATCGGGTGGACCCCGTGAGGGAAGGACAGCGTCAGCACCTGCGGGCCGAAGGTGATCTCCACACGGCCCGGTGCCGCGGCGAGCACTTTCCCGGCGGCGGGAGCCTGCATCAGGGCGGTTCGGCCGAGCCACAGGTCGATGCCGGTGGGCACCGTGGCGGGGGAAACGGCTGACAATGCCGGAGCCTGAGTGAGTCGTGCATGCGCGTACCGGGTGGCCACCGCGGCTGCTCCGTCCGCGAGTGCGGAGGCCACCAGCCGGTCCTCAGTGCCGGTTTCGAGCCAGGCTCCGTGGTCCATGGAATCGGCGCCGGTGGACAGGTCGAGGAGAGTGATGTCGTCGGCGGCGAGGCCGCGCAGCAGGAAGTGCGCCGGTGAATCGGCGCGGGCAGGCACGTCGGCCAGGCCGATCGCGTCCTTGATGAGGTGGACCATCACGGGAAGGGGAAGGCGGACGGCCTGCTCGAATATGTGCCACTCGCGGTCGAGCGCGGCCTTGGCGTAGGCGTTGTCCTCGTCGACGGCGGCCTGGTGCCGCCCGCTGGCGACCAGGCCGGCCGCGCGCAGGACCACGAGCGGCCACAACGCCTCCGCCTCCTCCGGGGAGAGCGGCCGAACGGCGTGGAAGGCCCGGACGGCGGGCAGTACGTGATGGGGCTCGGCCCCGTCGTGGTGGAGCATCGAGGAGAGCGACACAGCGAGTTCGCCGACCGCCCAGCTCGTGGTCACGTCACCGAAGTCGATGACCCCGTCGGGCATGGGCAGGCGGCCGTCGGGAGAACAGATCAGATTGTCGTCGGTGAGGTCCAGGTGCACCGCCTGCGACGGAAGCACGGCGGCAAGCTTCTGGACCCGCGCCCAGGCGTCGGCGGTCGCGGCCTGAACGGCGGCGCGCCGGTCGGGCTCGTCGATGTGCTCTGCGAGCTTGGCGACGACGCGGTCGGTGTGCCGCAGGTCCCACTGGAGAACGCGCTCGAGGCCCGGGTGGTGGAAGTCGCGCAGGGCGGTGCTGACCTTTCCGGCGATCGTGCCCATGGCCGCCACCGTGCTCGGGGACAGGTGCCGTGGTCCCGAGAGCGCGCCGCCGGGCAGGTACTGCAGGAGTCGCGCGATGGCCGGCCCGCTGTCGGTGTCCACCGTCGTGCACTGCGGGGAACCGTCGGGGCGGCGCAGGACGGTGGCGATGCGCAGTTCTGGGTGAGCCGCAGCGATCAGGTCGGCGGCGGTGTCCTGGGCTTCGATCTCCGTAGGACTGAAGGCGGGATTGGCGATCTTCAGAATGGCCAAGGCCGTGCCATCGCCGCCGTGCAGCAGGAAGTTGGCGTCCTGCTGGCTTCCCAGTGCCTGCGCACGAGCGTTCATGCCGAAGCGTTCGGCGGCAATGCGCTCTGCCTGAGCGGGTGTCACCTGTGGCACGGGAAGCGCGTCCTGGCTGAAGAAGTCGATGGTGCGGTACTCGTCGTGCGGCATGCAAGGTTCCTCGGCTGGAGTGGAGCGTGGTGTGGGCAGGCCGGGCTCGGACGCTCGGATGCCTCAGTCGACTTCCCACAAGAAGCGGTGCGTGTGAATCGCGAAGTAGGGGAAGCTCTCCACGGATGCGACGCCCTCGACGGCCCGTACGACGTCGTTGATGAAGTCCAGAAGATCACTGGGGCGACTGCACACGACCTCGGCGAACAGGTCGTAGCGGCCAGAAGTCAGGACTGTGTACACGACTTCGTCATGCCGGGACAGTTCGTCGGCCACTGCTCGGGAATCGCCACCGATGCGCAGGCCCAGGAGAGCCATCGTCTGCTGGCCCATGGTCATCGGGTCGGTCACCCCGACGACCTGGACCGCCTTGGTGTCCATCAGGCGCTGCAGCCGGTGCCTTGCGGCCGAGGGCGACAGTCCCACCTTCGGCCCCAGCTCGGCGTAGGGGATGCGACCGTCGACCTGCAGCTCCCGCAGGATGGCCCGGTCGATGTCGTCCATGAAGGACCCCCTCAGCTGCATGAACAGCAAGTCGTGTAGTCGTTTCAAGTACGATGACGGATCAACTCGCTCGAATCAAGTGTGGAGACGACAGAATCGAGCGAATCCTGGCTCGCAGGCTCTTGTGGGCGCGCCGAAGCCCTGTTAGGTTCCCGGCCATGCCGACCGACCAAGCCGACACGGGGGCCATCGGTTTCCGTCTATGTCGCAGCAGTTGAGCCCTCCGTCGAGCACACCGTGGGTTGCCTGGCCCTGCTGAACAGCGCCGTAGCCGGCCCGCTCCCAGGCTTCCGTGACACCCGCGGAATCCCGTTCGGGACGGGCGCCACGAAGATCAAGCTCATTCCCGGGTCCGTCGCCCGTGTACGCCAAGGCCGCCCGCAAGCGGGGGCAGGACGGCGCGGCCGCCGTCGTTTTGCCGCGCCGCCGTTGTGCGTGCCAGTGCGGTATCTGGTGCACTCGGCCTGCTCATCGTTATTGTCTGTGACAGTGCCGTCCTGGCTGGTGCGGCTGTGCTGTTCTGGGGCCCGGGCGCTTCGCTGGGATTCCCGCTCGCGCTTTCCGTCGCCGGCGAGTCGGGGCCCGACCCGACAGCCCGAGTCGGTCTGGTGGCCTCTATTGGCTACATCGCCTTCCTCGTCGGGCCGCCCGGACTCGGCTTCCTCGGTGAGCACGTCGGTCTGCGATCCGCCATGTTCGCCGTCCTCGCCTGTGTGGGCTGCGCTGCGTTCCTGGCGCCGGCGGTTGAGCCGCGCTCCCGAACGACGATCGCGGCGCGGGCGGACGAAGGTGAGCGCGCAGGAAACCTCGGAGCGAGCGAACCTGGGGTGATGGTCGCTAAGTTTCAGGTGCTCCGTTGAGAGCGTCAACCGGACCTCTCCTGCAACCTCGATCTCGCAAGACGGTCTGCCGATAGAGGTCAGGTAAGCGAAAAGTGTCTCCGACGAGGGCGGCTTGCCGGGACTCACCGGGTGAGTGTCGCCCAGACCCCGGCGCCGAGCACGGCGGCCGCGTAGCCGCCGACAGCGACGTAGATGATCCGCTGCTTCGCGGCGTCGCGCCATGACGTGCGGGACAGCAGCCAGGCGACTGCGGGCAGCACCAGCACGGCGTGCAGGCTCACCCCGTGCAGCGGCTTGAGTGGCGCCGTGGAGTGGTACGCCGCCTGCTGGTGTCCGGTGCGGGACAGCACGACTCCGCGCGCGATCATCGCGGCGCCCGACAGCAGCGCGACGATCAGGATCGCGAACCCGGAGCGCAGTGCGAGCGCCATGCCCAGAGGGCCGCCCGGCCGGTGCCGGAAAGCGGCGGCGGCGAACACCGACAGCACGACGACGAGGACACCGCCGCCCACGGCGAGCGTCATCGCAACCATGGTGTCGAACGGCGTCTCGGTGTTGAGGTGGGAGGGCACATGGCGCCACGCCTGGAGGGTGATCCCGGCGACCTCCACGAAACAGTCCGCGGCGAACACGACGAGCAGGACGGCGCGGGCCCGCGCACCGATGCGCAGGTATGACGTCACCCAGGTGACCGCGATCAGTGTCAGCCCGAAGGAGAGCCCGAACGTGACGGGCTTGCGCCAGGAGACGGGGCCGTCCCAGGGGCCGCCGTCGACGGCGAACACCACCAGGTGAGCCAGGCCGGACAACGCGAGGACGGCGCCGGTCGCGTAGCAGAGGCGTTCGCAGGGCCGGGCGGCGTGCCACAGGGCGCTCGTCCGGCTGCCGGTGCGCAGGCTGGTGGCGGTGCCGGCCGACCGCGCCGAGGCGATGACGGCGGGGGCGCGGGTTCCGTGGTGGTCCATGGGAGCCAGCTTCGACGCCACGGGCGCCGCGGTCGTCGTACAGGCGGAGACTCCCGCCGTACGTCCCGGGAAGCAGGCGCATGATGCGGCCGGGAACCGGCGTCTCCAATTGGCGCGAGATGACCGCTGACTACCGGTGGTCCGTTAATTCCGGCGGTGGCGTGGGTTGACGGTAGGGCGGGTTGGTCGTAGGCCGGTGGTAGGAGTCAACTGCCTTGCTGGCGGCTGAGGATGACCGCTCGCCATTCAGGTCCGCCTGCGCCCGGGCCGTTGGAGGAGTACGCGGCCCGGCGCCGGCCACTTGACCCGCGAACTGCACGTCATTTTCGTGTCAGACCGGGTCCCGTCGTTCAGTCGGTTCTCCGCGGGGCGAGAGTGGCGTCGCAACACCCGTTTCTTGCCGGTCAGCGGCGGATGAGGCCGAGGTTGGTGGCGGTGGCGACGGCGGCGGTGCGTGAGTCGACGTCGAGTCTGGTGTAGATGCGGGCCAGGTGGGATTTGACTCGAAGCGGTGCGCTCCTGGCACGTACTCACCGACCCCGGACGCCACGCCCTGCACGTGCCCTGGGTACGGCGCTGCCGTCGGTTGCCTGCCGCGCTTCGCCGGCGACTGCGCGAACACCGTTTCATGGTCGCGGACCACATCCCGGCCTTCTTCGAAATCCTGGCTGACGATCACGAAGCGGACTTCGCCGAACAGCTCGCGGCGGTGAGCGCGCTCCCGCCTGCGCGGCTGGCCGCCGAACTCGCCCAGACCCTCGTCGACACCACCCGCTTCAACGGGCTCGATCTCGTCGAGGACGCGGTCACCCGGGACGCTGCCCTCGCCGAACTCCAGCACACCGACCCCGGCCGAGCCGCACGACTGAGCGACACCCTCACCGACCCGCTCCCCATCCTGCAGGCCGGGCTCGCCGCGCTGGAGGACTACTGGAGCGCTGCCTTCGCCCACGAGTGGGAACGCGTCGAACCCACCTTGCACCAAGCAATCGCCCATGCCGGAGCGCGGATCGCCCACCACGGCGTCTTCCCGATGCTCGGCACCCTGGTGCCGCAGATCCGCATCGACCCCGCACAGCGAACACTGCGCCTGGACCGCCCCCACCACCGCGACATCGCGGTCACTCCGGCCCACCCGGTGACCTTCACCCCCAGCCACTACGTCTGGCCACACGTACGCGTCACCTGCGACGCCCCCTGGCCCCTGCGGGTTACCTACCCCGCCCTGCCTCTCACGCCCGCATCGGCCGCCCGCCCCACCAGCCAAGCCGAAACCCTCACCGCGCTACGGGCCCTTGCAGCCGCCCCCCGGCTGCAAATCGTCAACTGCCTCGCCGCACAGAGCCGCAGCACCCAGGAACTCGCCACCCTCCTCGGCCTGTCCCAGCCGGTGATCTCCCGCCACCTCCAGCAGCTGGCCCAGGCGGGACTGACCACCACACGCCGCGAGGGCTACTACGTTCTCTACTCCCTGAACCACGCTCGCCTCGACCAGATCGCCACCGCCATCGCCGGCCTCACCACACCCCACGACTGACACCACGGCCCCGCCCCCGGAGCACGGCCGCCTTCCCACCCAGGCATCAGATGCCGGCCACACTCGTGAACATCGAACATGACAGTGCCGACGCGCCTCCCGAAGTCACGAACAGGCGCTATCCACCATTCTCAAGTGTGTCTGTGCTCATGCGAGGAAGTCCCGGATGTGAGCGGCGATCGACTGGGCGGACAGGATCGGGCTGGAGTGGTGTGGCGGACGAAGCTCCGCTGCACCGCTGGACCTGGCTACGTCATCTCGAAGGGGTCACTCCCCGTGTGAGCTCGGACAGGGAGATCGGTGAACCGAGGATCCGCTCGGCCGCGCGATGCCCTGAGTGGAGCGCGCCCTGGACGGTAGCCGGGTCGCGCCCCCAGGTTGCTTCTCCCGCGAAGTGGAGATCGCCGTCGACGGGTCCTGCCATCGCATCGTGGTCGTCGTGCGAGGAGCCGACGGCGACGTAGGAGTATGAGCCGAGGGCGAGAGGGTCGGTGCCCCAGCGTGTGATCCAGTGCGCCACGGGCTCGGGGAGGGAGTCGCCGTAGATCTTGCGGAGGGAGTTGAGTACCGACGAGACCACCTCTTCGTCGGTCTTCTGCTCGATCTCCCGCCCCCAAGCACCGCCGGCGAAGGTCAGCAGCATCGGCTTGCCGCTCACCACGGAGACGTCGTACCAGGAGTGCCAGGGGACGCCGGCACGGCCGTGCTGCCGGATCGCGTAGACATCGTCCTGCCAGAATCGGTCTGGAAACTGAAGGAAGACCTTGTTGAACACGCCCATTCCGAGTCGGGCGATCGGTCCCGCAACGGCGTCGGGCAGAGTGGGCGTGAACTTGATCGCCCCGGCTTTGAGCACGCCCAATGGCACCGTGACGATCACGTGTGCGGCGTCGAAAGACTCGTCCTCCGTGTCGACTCGCACCCTTGTGGCCGACCTGGTGATGGCGGTCACGGTCATTCCCAAACGTACGTCGAGGTCTTCCGCGAGAGCCCGGGGAAGCACGTCATAGCCGCCAGGGAAGATCACTTCCTCACCTTCGATAGTGTCCTCGTCGAGGGCGTGAGCAGCGACCTGTTCGATCTCCGCGCCGCATTGCTCCTCCGTGCGATGCCGATAGAAGGCGCGGACCCGTTGGGCGCGTTCGGGCTCCCATCCGGTCGCGGCAAGGGCGCGCTCGGCCGCAGTGGCGTAACTCTCGTCGTGACCGGACGCCGCGACGGTCCGCTGGAAAAGGTCATCTGCCGTGTCGACGTCGATGGTCCACTGCCGTGTCGCGTGATCGTCCAGCAGGCGCCGCGCTTCGTCGTAGTCGGCGATCGGCCGCCCGCCGGCCTGGAAGCTGCCCACCGTGAACTCGCGCGTCTCCATCTCGAGCGCGGTGACAAGTCCCGTGAGTGGGTTGCCGGTGAGGCCATGGATCCATGAGGCGCCATGGTCGACCGAGAACCCGGCCGTGCGGTCCGTCCACATCCGCCCACCGACGCGGTCTCGCGCCTCAAGCACGACCACACGTTGTCCTGCGGCGTGAAGCAGTCGCGCTGCGGTGACGCCGGCGATTCCCGCGCCGACGACGACAGTGTCCATCATCTTCTCTCTTCTCCGGGGACCTTGAGGCCGGATCTGCATGTCGGCTGTCGGAGGTCCTTTGCAGTCGCTTGCCGTTGTCCTCCGCACGGACAGACGTCCGGCGCGGTGTGAGATCAGCCAACCGGCCGGCTCAAACGAAGGTCAATGATGTTGGCATAAGCTGAGGCCTCTACACGTGGTCAACGGCGCGGAGGCGGTCCACAGTGGCGAAGCAGATGGTCGGCGCGGCCCCCCGCCGTCGGCGGCGTACCCGCGCCGGGGTGGTCCTCTCGGAGCAACTGATCATCGACACCGCGCTGAGGATGCTCGCCGTGCACGGCCGCGAGGGGCTCAGCGCTCGCCGGCTCGCGACCGCGCTCGACATCGACCCCAGCACGCTGTACCGCTACTTCCGCAGCATGGACGACCTTACGCTGGCGGTCGGTGACGCCCTCATCGCATGCGCTGTCAACCAATCGGAACCGCAAGGTGATTGGGGGAACGACCTGCGTGCTCTGGGCCTGCGCATCCACCAGGCCTACCTCGACCACCCCCAAGCGGCGGTGCTGACCGCCAGCCGCGTCAGTGGGCGACCGCACGAGATCGCCGCGGACGAGATCATCCTGTCGCTGCTGCTGAAGGCGGGCTTCTCCCGCCCGGCGGCCGTCCGGATCTACCAGGTCTTCATCGACCAGTGCCTGGCCTTCGCCGCCCTCGACGCCGCCGAGGCCGCCCTGCCCGCGCCGGCGCGCCGAGCCGATGAGGCGATGTGGGAGAACACGTATGCCCGCCTGCCTGCAGCCACGCATCCCGCCATTGCCGCCACCGCCGACCTGCTGACCGTGCGCATGGCCACCAGTGCCTACCCTCGTGCCTTGGACATGCTCCTGGACGCCGCGCGCGGGGAGCTTGCTGGCTATTCCTGCTCCGGGTGCGGCGGTGTCCGGAGGCCGGTTACCGTCATGTGATCGGCACGTTGTGGTCCGTCCCCGACCCCGTGATGGGCAGGCTAGTCAAGGACTTCCACCACCGTCCTCTTCCGAAGGGCGATTCCGGCCGGACACCTTCGCCCGAGCACTGCACGGAGCCGTCCAGAGCCTGCGACACCGGTTCCCGGGGAACCCCAGCCGATGGGCCCCGTTCGTGCACATCGGTCCGTGAGGTGCCACCACCAGCGATGGATACGACAACGGACCCGGACGGAGCGCGGGCGACGACTGTCCGGGCGCTGGCCGTACAGGGCGACCGACACCTTCGTGAAGGCCGCCCGGACGACGCGATCGCCATGTTCCGGGCCGCGCTCGAGATGTACGACGGTCTCGGCCCGGCAGGCAGGGCGGCGCTGTGCCCTCCGGCGGGCGAGCGAGGCGGCATCACGGCGGCCCGACTGCATGCCGGTCTTGGCGTGGCCGCCTTCCAGGCGGGGGAATACGCCGAGGCCAAGGCCCGCTTCCTGCAGGCCCTGGCAGAGGACGAAGCCGCCGGCGACGCCCCGGCTGTGGCCCGCGATCTGGGAAACCTGGGCGTGGTGAGCCGCCAGACCGGCGACCTCGACGGAGCGCTGTCGGCCTACGAACGCGCTCACCGGATCGAGACCCGGTCCGGGGTCCCACCCGCCGACCTGGCCGTCACGATCAACAACATCGGCATGGTGCTGCGCGGCCGTGGCGAAGCAGCGGCCGGTCTTGCCCGCTTCCGGGAAGCTCTCTCCCTACTGCCACCCCGCGACAACTCCGTGGCCCTGCGCCGTGCCAGTGTGCTCAGCAACATCGCGGGGTGTCACCTGGACAGCGGGCACCTGGCGGATGCGGTGGATCACTACCGCCAGACTCTCGACACGATCGCACGCCTGGCGGGCGAATCGGCGGACGCGGCCAGGTACCACAACAATCTGGGGTTCGCCTACCACGTGCTGGGTGAATCGCAGCGGGCACTCACCGAGTACGAGCACGCGCTGCGCATCGACAGCCGGATCAGCCCCCGTTCCCGAGATGTGGCACGGGACCTGATCAACATCGCGGGCGTCCACCGCGACGCCGGAGCACTGGACAGCGCCAACCTGCTGCAGGCCCTGACCCTCGAGCGGAAGTTCGGTGAGGACTCCCTCAACATGGCATTGTCCTCCCACCGTCTGGCCCGGGTACTCCACGCCAAAGGCCGGTGCGACGCGGGCGTGGAGGAATTGACCAGGGCCATGGAGGTGGCCGAGTCACTGCGTTCCCGGGCCGGCCTGGACGGGGCGAGGGAGCGGGTGCTGACCCAACACGAGGTCGTGTTCACGGACTTGGTCGACTGGCTCTACGACCGGGCCGCGCCCGGTGACCATGAACAGGCCTTCCTCGTCGCCGAACGCTTCCGTGCGCGAGTGCTGCTCGACCTCTTCGCCGAACGCCGTCTCGAACTCCGTCCGTCGGACGACCACCAGCGCGAAGTCCTGTGCCGTGAGCAGGAGTCGGCCGACCGCCTGGCCGCAACCTTCGCCCAGCGCTCCCGGGCCGAGGCGGAGCGCGACGAGGAGGCCAGGCGGCGACTGGCCGCCGTCGAGCACACTCAGGCGGAGGAACTGGACCGCCTGCGAGTCGAGGCACGCACCCTGATCCCCGCCTACGCCAGACTGCGCGTTCCGGCCCCGGCCGCCCTCGAGACAGTGCGGACGCGGTTGCGACGGAACGAACTCATGCTGACGTATCTGCTCACCGGAACACGCGCTTTCGTGTGGGCGGTACGACGAGACGCCGTCACACTTCGCGAGTTGCCCGAGCATCCCGATCGCATTGCGACGCTCGTCCAGGCGGCGGTCGGGAACTACCGGCAAGGAGGCCGTGGTGGACCGGACGCCCAGGCCGCTCAACGGCAGCTCGCCCGACTGCTTCTGGAACCGGTGCCCCAAGAGCTGTGGACGGAAGTGGGCCGCCTGTCCGTCGTACCCGGCGGACAGACGGCCTACCTGCCGTTCGAGCTGCTCCCGCTGTCCTCGGGACGACTCGTCGTGGACGACTACGTGGTCAGCTACTGTCCGTCGTCCACCATCTTCACCGAGCTGCGGCGACAGAGGCGACGGGAACCCTCCTCCTGGCGCGAAAGCCAGTTCGTCGGGTTCGCCGATCCGGTCACGGCCTACTCCGACCACGCGGGCACCTCCACACTTCCGGCGGCACAGACCGAGGTGCGCCGGGTGGCCGCCTCGTTCGGAGCCGCAGGCTCGAGCTGGACCGGCCGTGACGTCACCAAAGGCCGCATCGCGGCGACCGTACCGGGGCACCGTTACGTCCACTTCGCCACGCACGCCTTCCTGGACGACGACGAGCCGCTGTACTCCGGTCTCCTGGTCGCGCCCGACGCCCCGTTGGCTGCGCGGGGCGCGTCACGGGAAGGTGAGGCCGAGACGCTTCTGCAGGTCTACGAGATGTTCAGGCTGCGCCTGTCGGCCGAAGTCGTGGTGTGCTCGGCCTCCCAGAGCGGCCTCGGGCCCATCCGCGCGGGGGAGGGTCTCGTCGGCATGAGCCGGGCGCTCCTGGTCGCCGGAGCGGAAAACAGTGGTGCTGACGCCCTGGCCGGTCGTCGACACACCCACGAGTCGTCTGGTGCGCCGGTTCTACGAGTTCCTCAGAACTGGCCATGGGCCCGCCGATGCCCTCACCCAAGCCAAGCGATCGGTCCGGCGCACGCACCCGGCCGTGTACGCCACCCCGGCGACCTGGGCAGGACTCGTCATCGTCGGAGCCAAGTAGCGAAGCCGGCACCTCACCGCCCTTGATCGACGCGATCGCCCTCACGTTTCAGACCGGCACCCAGTGGGTGCATTCAGAACCTGATGCGAGGCGGGGCGGGCGGTCGTGCCGGTGGCCGGGTTGATCATCGGTGAGCGGAGGTCGCCCCGGCTTCCAGACTGTAAGGGGCGTTCGGCACGGGCCCGGGGAGCTGCGGTCGTGCGTGGGGTGGTAGCTTGCCCTCCCGTGATGGGGCATCAGGAAGCGACCAGGGCGGCCTACGACGGGGTTGTCGAGCTGTATGCGTCGATGTTCGCTGACCGGTTGGAGACGCACCCGTTCTCGCGGAACATGATCGGCACCTTTGCCGAGCTGGTGCGCGGGACGGGGAACACGCGGGTAGCCGATGTCGGGTGCGGGCCGGGACATCTGACGGCCATGCTGCGCGACCTGGGGCTGGACGCCTGCGGGTTCGATCTCTCCCCGGGCATGGTCGACCACGCCCGGCGGGCCCATCCGGCGCTGTGCTTTGACGAGGCGCGGATGGAGGCTCTGCCGGTCGAGGATGGCGTGCTCGGTGGCGTGTTGGCCCATTACTCGATGATTCATACCCCGCCGGGGGAATTGCCCGCGCTGCTGGCCGAGCAGGTACGTGTCCTGGCACCGGGGGGTCTGCTCCTGGTCTCGTTCTTCGCGACCGACGGACCCGGGCCGGAGCCGGTCCGCTTCGACCACAAGGTGACGCCCGCCTATAGCTGGCCGGTGGACCGGTTCGCCGAGTTTCTGGCCGGGGCCGGGCTCGTCACGTTCGCCCGGCTGCTCCATGATCCCGCGTCCGACCGGGGCTTCCTCGACGCCCACCTGCTGGCCCGCCTCCCGTAGTACCGCAACGGTGTTTGCCGTGACTGCTGGCCAGATTGGTTGTTGGTCTGGTGATGGGTGGGGACCTTGCGGGGACTGGTCGCTCGTCATCTGCGACGGACCCGCCATAGCCGGTGGCTTCGCCCCGGCGCCCGCGAGCAGTTCGCCACCGTCATCCTCGCCCGGTTCAGCGCCGGCATGTGGCAGCGGCTCGCCCCGATAGACGCCCCGCCCCGAGGAGCAGCCCGCTCCCGGGCCGTGTCCACGTTGTCCAGGACGGCGACGCCCCCCCGACGAAGGCGCTGCTCATGACCGACGCCGAAGCCGCCGACTGGCTCACCGCCACGGTGGCCGGAGAGAACTGGCCTCTCGGACACACCATGGGCGCCCCGGGGAGTGAAAGCATCCCCGGGGCCCGGTGTATGGAGTCGTGCCGTTCAACGACGGCGCCACGCTGTCGTCATGCATCGGGCGGCGGTTCCGGGCTTCGTGCTGGAGACGGTCTACTGGGACGCCGGGAGTCGCCCGGCTCCTGCCACGCCTGCTGCGCGGCCGCACTCGCGGCCAGGTGTCGAGTACCGCCATTTCCGCCCTCACCCACCTCGGCGGACGCTGAGGGACGCCCGGCGCTGACCGGTCGCACCCGGCCCCGACAGATCGGGAACGAGCGGACAGGGTGAGGCGGACATGGGCGGACTCCTCGCCGTAGGGCGCTCCTTGACGCAGGAGCGTGAAGGAGTCCTCATCCTGGCGTGGCGTCGGTACGGCGGCATGAGTACCGCTACTCATCCCGTTCTGGGGCCCGACTCTGGGCCCCAGAACGGGTCAGAAACACCTCAGCGCCTCCGCAGGAAGTCGTCGGCGCCACTTCCACGTGTCCTCGTCGGCCTGGACCAGCTTCGCGATCCCCGGCACGCGGTTCGTGCCAGCCGACCTGCTCGACGAGGGCCCCGGCGAGCTTGGCGATCTCGACCAGCCGACGGGAGTTGACCCTCGGGCCCATCGACGAGTGGCCTGCACTCGGAAGTGGGATTTCGCCGGATTTCGTCTCAGAGTCCGTCTACGGTACGGATAGGCCGCGTTACGTATCGTGGCCATCTGAGGAGGATCTCTGTGTCGTCGCCGTGTGACCCCCAGTACGCCCCCGTCGGCGATGTGAGCGCAGCGCTCATGATGGTCGACTCCAGGCTGAAGGGCATCTACGACGGAAAGTCCGGGGCCGACCCCGAACAGCAGGTGCTGATGGAGCAGTTCACCGCTTCTTTGGGGCCCGGGGGAGTGGATGACATGCTGGATGGGGCGTGCACGCTCATCTTCATGTTCAGAACTGGCTGCGGATGGCCTACGAGGACCACGACAGGGATGTCATCGAGTACGTGGTGCCCAACCTGGTGGCCACGATGCGGATGATGCCCAAGAGCATTCGTCCCGAGGCCATCCCGACCATGGCCGGTCTGGTCATTGCCGCGGGCACTGACCTGAGCCCCAGCTTGTGGCGCAAGCAGTACGGGTACTGGACCGAGGCTGAGATGACTCCTCTGGAAGCCACGGCCTTCCTGCTCGCGGAGCACATCAACCGCCTCACGGACGACCGCGACTTCGCCACCCGCTTGATCACCGAAGCCCTGTCCAATGTGGACGGAGACTGAGCTGACGCGTTGGCACCTGGTGTGGGGAGGCTCGGGGCCGGGGTCGGCAGGGAGCGGCGAGGCTCACCCGTTGGCCTGGCTGCGGACGACGGAGTCATGGCCACTGTCTGCTGGTGTCAACCGTCAACCGGATGCCTGTACTTCGTGGACATCGTCCGGCTCGCATAGTCACGCAGCAGCGCTTCACACAGCAGTGCTTTGCCCCGGCGCCGAAGCTGCCGGGACGGTTGAGCAGGTGACCCATGTGCTGGCGGACGGCGGGGGACTGGTGTGGACGCGGTGACATCGCGATGCGACGGAGAGGTTTTGGCGCCCGGCGGGCGGACCGTGGAGCCCTGTCAGGGAGTGGACACGGCGGTACTCGCGCGGGCCGTGAGTGCGCAGGCGGGGCGACCGGTGGCGGGCATCGACGACATGGCGTCGTATCTCGCCGACCAGGTATCGGACACGTCGCACCGTGACGTGATCGTGCTGGTGGGAGTGCGTGCCGGCGGCAGCAAGGAGCTGGTCGCGCTCCAGGACGGCTACCGTGAGTCCGGCGAGTCCTGGGCCGACCTGCTGCGCGACTGCGCCCGCCGGGGCATGCGCGCCCCGGTCCTGGCGGTCGGCGACGGCGCCCTGGGCTTCTGGACGGCGCTGGCCGAGGTGTTCCCCGCCACCCGCGAGCAGAGGTGCTGGGTTCACAAAACGGCCAACGTGCTCGACTCCCTGCCCAAGTTCGCACAGGCCAGCGCGAAGAAGGCCATCCAGGACACCTACAACACCGAGGACCGCGACCACGTCGAGGCAGGGAGCAAGACGTTCGCCCAACTCTACGGCGCGAAGTTCCCCAAGGCTCCCAGCAGCGGTGGCGGGCGGTGAACGCACCCCACCTCGTCTCCCTCGTCCGTGCCGGAGCCCGCTTCGAACGCGGCCGGCTCGTCGAACGCCCCGAGGCGGTTGCGGCATGATCGAGGCCGGCCGATTCCCTGGGGTTGACGTGGCATGGTCTGAACACGTGGTGGTGCGAGACGGCGTCCGGCTTGCCTGCCGGGACTGGGGCGGGCCGGGACAGCCCATCGTGTTACTGCACGGCCTGGCCGGTCACGCGGGTGAATGGGACATGGTGGCACGGAACTTGAGCTCTCGGTATCGGGTCGTCGCGGTCGACCAGCGCGGGCACGGCGCCAGCGAGCGCCACCCGCGGGACGTCTCCCGCGCCGCCTACGTCGCCGACGTCATCGCCGTTGTTGATCAGCTGGCGCTACAGTGGCCCGTCCTGGTCGGCCAGTCGCTGGGCGGGCACACGGCCATGCTCGCCGCCGCCGCACATCCCGGGCGCGTCCGCGCGCTCGTGCTCGTCGAGGCCGGCCCCGGCGGTCCAAACCCGAACGGCCCCGCGGACATCGGCGGCTGGCTCGACTCATGGCCGACACCGTTTCCCTCACGCGAAGCGGCAGCCGCGTTCCTCGGCGGCGGACCGGTCGGCGCAGGCTGGGCGGCCGGGCTGGAGGAACGCGAGGGCGGATGGTGGCCTCGCTTCGACCCGGACGTGATGGTCCGCTCGCTGGCGGAGAACGCCCGGCGTTCCTTCCGGCACGAGTGGGGGCAGGTTGCGTGCCCCACCCTGGTCGTCCTGGCCCAATCCAGCTTCATCCCTGCGCAGGAAGCCGATGAGATGCTCCGGCAGCGACCCGCCACCATGGCCATGAGCATCCCCGGAACTGGCCACGACCTGCACCTGGAACAGCCCGAGATCCTGCACACCGCGCTCTCGGACTTCCTCGGGGGCCTCGCCTGAAACTCCTGCGCGGTCACAACGACACCAAAGTCAGACCACGCACATAGCCATCGATCCACTGGTCTTGACACTTACTCACTGAGCTCAGGTAGTCGCCGCAACTTCACTCAGCGTTGCGGCCGTGGGGCGGGCCGGCCCTGTAGTCGCATCCACCGGTCGGGGACTGTGCTCGATCACAGCCGGGTAGCCGGCCAGATGGTCACGACCGCGGCGACGGCGAGCCCGGCATTGAGTGCGATCCGGCGGTCTTCGCCAATCAGGTGGACGGTGATCGCGCTGGCCTGCAGGAGGACGAAGCCGATGCCGCGGCCGGTGCCAGCGAGGGAGCGACGCCGGTCAGTGGCGGCAGGATCAGGCCGGTCGCGCCGAGTATTTCGACCGCTCCCAGCGCCCTGAGGGCCGGCAACGGTATGCGGTCGACCCATGCCATCATCGGTCGGAGTTGATCGCGGCTGCGGAGCACCTTGAGCGTGCCTGCGTAGAAATAGAAGAGCGCGAGCAGTCCCGCGACGATCCAATCCGTGCACTGCGGACCGATCCGGTCGGCGTGGTCCTGCGCGCCGACGATCCGCTGGGCCGCCGCGACGGACTGCGGCTGGCCGAGCTGAGCGACCGCTGCTGGTTCCAGTTCCCGCAGGGCACCGACCCCATCTGGCAGTCGTACTGGAACGGCGGCAGGCCGCGCAAGGCCCAGTGGTGCGCGCCGTCCAGGAATGCCAGCAGGTCGTGCTGTGGAACGGCACGGTCGGCGTCGCCCCGCTCGGACACGACCTGCCCGCGGAGCTGGCCGTGGTGCCGCTGATCGACATGCCGCCGAGCCGAGTGGTGGTGGTGTGGAGCGAAGGTGACACCAACCCGTTGATCCGATCCTTGGCCATTCCAGTTCCGTGTTGAGTCCGGCAATCGGCTCATCCAGATGAAAACCGGCAGGCCTGTGTGGATGCTACGGAAGCCCCGCTGCCACCTCCCTCCCGGGTGAAGCCCGGCGGCGGTTCGGCCCGCGCATGCCCGCCGCGGCGGCGGGTACCACCCCTGTGGTACGGGGCGTCGCGGAAGTGGCCGAAGAACGAGGGGTGTCGCAAGTGATTCGAAAGCTGCAGGCGGTCGCGCTGGACTGCGCCGATCCGGTACGGCTCGCGGAGTTCTACGCGGATTTGCTCGGCGGCCGGGTGGTCGCGGACCCGGAGGATCACGACTGGGTCGAGGTGCACGGGTTCGAAGGGACGCCACTGGCCTGCCAGCGGGTGGACGACTACCGACCACCCGAATGGCCTGGTCAGCAGCGCCCGCAGCAGCTCCACCTGGACTTCGACGTGGACGACCTCGACGGGGAGGAGAAGCGGGCGCTCACCCTCGGCGCGACCGTGCTGGAGCGGACGGACCAGCTCCGCCCGGGGGCCAATTGGCGGGTCTACGCGGATCCGGCCGGCCATCCGTTCTGCCTCTGCCTTCACTGAGCCCATCGGGCCCGTCGCAGCCCCTGAGGCGGCGTCAGGACCGACCGGGGAGCGGGACCCATGGAGGCCCGGCGGCGGATTCGGGAGGCCTGCCGCACGCCGCACTGGCCGAGCTGTACCGGGAGGACCGCTCCACAAGAGGTTGACGTTGTCGAGCCGGTACATCGCCAAGTGCTTTGGCTTGTCCGCCAAGACATCCGTGACGCCGGAACTCCGTTGCCCGCTCCCGTGTGTCATCAGCCGTGAGTGTCCGCGGTGGCCGACGGTCTCGTCACCCGGGCCTCTTGGGCGAATGGACGCCGCATCGACGCAATCTCCGGCGCCCGTACCAGCGGCGAGACCGCCCACGGCGAGCGCTTGGCCCGCACTTTGAGCCAGGCCATGTTGTCTGCTGGACCGCAATGGCTGAATGGGCACGTCAGGCCTCGTGGCGTGGTGGCGATTTTCTGGCTCGGAGGGCGGGGTCGTTGCGCAGTCGCAGGAAGGTGAGGAGCAGGGTGAGTGCCTGCAGCAGGGCGCACGCTCCGATGAGGTTGTTCAGGTACGGGGGCGGGGTGAGGGCGAGCAGGATGCC
>NZ_JBIBWH010000012.1:311849-312530 GCF_043081205.1 Streptomyces sp. NPDC014889 | reverse complement strand
GAGGCCTGCAACCACCGCTTCGTGCACGTGGCCGAGCCCGGCTGGGGCGTCGCCCTCGTCAACGACTCCACCTACGGCCACGACGTGACCCGCACCGTCCGCACCGACCGCGACCGGGGCACCACCACAACGGTCCGGATGTCGCTGCTGCGCGCCCCCCGCTTCCCCGACCCCGAAACCGACCAGGGCGTCCACGGCTTCCGGCACGCCCTGGTGCCGGGCGCGGACATCGCCGACGCGGTCCGCGAGGGCTGGCGGATCAACCTGCCCGAGCGGCGGCTGACCGGCGCCCGGGCCGTGGCCCCGCTGGTGACGGTGGACGAGGACGCGGTGGTCGTGACGGCGGTGAAACTGGCCGACGACGGCAGCGGCGACGTACTGGTCCGCTTCCACGAGGCCCACGGCAGCCGGACCCGGGCCACACTCACGGCCGGCTTCGAGGTCGCCGAGGTCACGGTGACCGACCTCCTGGAACGGCCCCTGCCCGACGCCACGGCACCGGAACGGGACGGCGACCGGATCGCCCTGCGGCTGCGGCCGTTCGAGCTGATGACACTGCGGCTGCGGCGCGGCTGAATCGACGGGCACGACGCACGGGCCGGGCGCGCCCCGGGGGGGCGGCCCGCCCCCCGGGGCCGGTTCAGTTAACCGGCCCCCAGTCCCCGAACGCGGTGCCGGCCC
>NZ_JBIBWH010000012.1:274171-311839 GCF_043081205.1 Streptomyces sp. NPDC014889 | reverse complement strand
CCCGGCGGGGGGGGGGGGGGGGCGGGGGGGGGGCGGGGGGGGGGGGGGGGGGGGCCGCCGCGCCCGCCCCCCCGCCCGGGCCGGGGCGCCGCGGCCCCCCCCCCCCCCCCCCCGCCGGGGCGGGTTCAGTTACCGGGCACCGTGTCCTCGAACGCGGTGCCGGCCGACCGGTAGGCGGCGACCTTGGCGCTGACCTGTGCGGGGGTGAGCACCTGGTCCTTGACGTGCAGGACGTAGTCGATCTGCTCCTGGTAGGCCCGCGGGGTGGTGGACGTCTGGCCGTCCAGGTCGATCAGCCACTGGTTGAAGTTGATCGACATCGGGCGCTCGGGCAGGTACGCCGCGTCGTGCGTGCCGAACAGCCGCCCGTCGACGTAGTACGTGATGGCGTGGTTGTCGATGGTCAGCATCAGGTCGTGCCAGCCGTCGTAGCTCTGCCGGCCCTCGGTGTGCTGGTTGACCGCCACCCACGGGTCGGGGTTGTAGGTCTCCCAGGAGGTGGTGTACAGAATGCTGGACGGCTCGCCCCAGCCGCCGTTGGGCAGGTACTCGAAGTCGTACTCGGAGTAGTCGTCGGCCATCGGCGCCTTGAGGTCGTTGATGGTGAAGAACGTCTGCACCAAGTGGTCGCCGTCGGGGCCGGAGGTGGGGGCGTCGGCGAACTTGACGCGGACCGCGTAGGTGCCGTTCTTGAACTTGGTGGCCTTGGTGAGCACCTCGGTCTGCTTGGTGCCGGAGGCGGTGCCGTTGGTGGAGGTCTTCAGGTTCATGACGGTGCTGCCGCCGCTGCTCGGGAAGGTGACGTCTGACGGGTCCCAGGTGGCGCCGGGCACGCCGGGTCCGCCGGAGTTGGAGCGGACCGACCAGCCGTGGGCGGAGATCGCGGGGTCGGTGTACGAGCCGTAGCTGAAGTCGTCCCACAGGGTGCCCGAGCCGCCCGGTGGGTCGGTGGGCGGCTCCGTGGTCGGCGGGTCGGTGGGCGTGTTCCCGGCGGGGGCATCGCCCCAGACCAGGGAACCGGCGCGGGTGGCGGTGACCTTGGTCCAGTCGCCGTAGGAGGTCTGGGCGGCGCCGAAGGAGTAGTCGTCGTCCTGCCGCACGGGCTGCCAGGTGGACTGGTAGAAGCGCAGCTGCATGTCTCCGGTGTCGGTGCCGGGGGCGAGGGAGCCGGCGCCGGAGGTGAAGCCGATCTCCAGGTAGCGGTCGGCTTTGGCGGTGGGGTTGGCGAGGGTGCCGAAGGTGCCGGCGATGTTGGCGCAGCCCTTGACCGCCCAGGAACAGGCGAAGCGGTAGGAGGCCGCGGCCGAGTCGGCCTTGAAGTAGTAGCGCAGTCTGACCTCGCTGAGCGGCAGGGCGGTGGAGCCGGTGTTCTTCACCTTCAGCCAGGGTTCGCTCTGGTCGGCGGTGGCGCCGGTGGCGCTGGTGCGGTACTGCACCGTCAGTTCGCCGGCGGCGCCGGCGGTGCCGGGCAGGGCGGCCAGGGCGGTGGCGCCCAGAACGGTGGCGACGGCGGCCGCGGCGGTGCGCAGACGGGCGCGGCGTGGCCCGGCCGGCCGGTTCTCGCTGCTGGTCACAGGGGGTCCTCTCCGTGTGCGATCGGGTGGATGTCATGCGGAGGGTCGTGCGGAGGGCGCTGTATCGGCGGGCGCCGCCGTTGTGCGCGGCGCGGTGAGGGGGTGGTGGCGGACGCCGAGGGCGGCCAGCCGGGGTTGGTGCGCGGTGAGCCGGGTGGTGAAGTCCGGCCAGGTGGTGGGTCCGGTCCAGGCCCGGTCGGCCAGGGCGCACAGCCGCGGGTAGGCGAGCCGGTCCAGGTCGGCGGCGGTGGGGGCGAACTCCGTCCAGATCTGCGCCTGGGTGCCGAGGATCCGGCCGCCGTCCGCGCCGGGCGGCGGCGGTGCGGGGTCGCCGCGGTGGACGGCGCGCAGGTCGACGACGTGGCCGGGCTGGGCGGGTGGTCCGTCCGGGTCGTCGTCCTGGGCGTAGTCGAGGTAGGTGGTGCGGTGGTGGGTGAGGACGACGTCGTGGCCGCGGCGCAGGGCGTCGGCGGCGTGGGCGGGGTCGCGCCAGCTCATCGCCGTGAAGCCGGGAGGCAGGGATGTTCCCTCCTCGGCCCAGGCGACGGGGCGCCGGCCGTGCTGCGTGAGGAAGGCGCCGGCCTGGCCCAGCAGCCAGCCGTGGAGCGCGCCGGGTCCTGGCAGCCGCTCCGCGGCGGCGCGGGCACGGGCGGCGGGGCTGTGCTCCCATTCGGTGGTGGGGCACTCGTCCCCGCCGAGGTGGACGTAGGGCGAGGGAAAGACCTCCATCACCTCGGCGAGTACGGCCCGGCAGAAGTCGAGCACCTCGTCGTGGACGCCGAGGACGGTGTCGCACACACCCCAGCGGGTCCACACGTCGAGGGTGCGGCCGGGATGGTTGCCGAGGTGCGGGTAGGCGGCGAGGGCGGCGCGGACGTGGCCGGGTATCTCTATCTCCGGGACCACGCGCACGCCGCGCCGGGCCGCGTAGGCGACGAGGCCGGTGAGTTCGGCGCGGGTGTAGGCGCCGCCGTGGGGGCGGCCGTCGAAGCCGGCGGAGGTGTCGGGCCCGTTGGCCGACTCGGTGCGGTGGGCGCCGACGGTGGTGAGGCGGGGGTGGGAGGCGACGGGCATCCGCCAGCCCTGGTCGTCGGTGAGGTGCAGGTGGAGGACGTTGAGCTTGTGCAGGGCGAGCAGGTCGACGTGGCGGCGCAGGGTGGCGGCGTCGTGGAAGTGGCGGGCCACGTCGATCATGAGGCCGCGCCAGGAGTGGCGGGGTACGTCGGTGATCTCCACGCAGGGCAGTTCCCAGCGCTCGCGGCGGACGGCGGCCGTGGAGAGGGCCTCGGCCGGCAGGAGTTGGCGCAGGGTCTGCACACCGCGCAGCAGCCCCGTGGGCCGGGCGGCGCGCAGCAGCACGCAGTGCGGGGAGACGGTCAGTCCGTACCCCTCCGCTCCGAGGCCGGCGAGTGTCGGGTCGACGGAGAGGGTGACGGTGCCGGACGGCGAGGGGGCCAGGGGCAGGCCGGCGGCGGGGTTCAGCAGGGTGCGCAGCAGGCCGGCGGCGTCCTCGGCCTCGCCGGTGGCGCGGACGGTGGTGCGGGCGTCGAGGGTGAAGTGGCCGGAGCGTGCGGCGATCCGGGTGGGCCGGGGCATGAGGGCCTGTTCGCGGCGGGGTGAGGGCACGGGTGGGCCGCCTTCCGGGAGGGGGCGCGGGAGGGTGCGGTGCACGGGCGGGTCCCCGGCCGGCGGGAGGGCGTGGCCGGCGGGGTGGCGCGGGGCGCTCAGCCCTTGACGGCCCCGGAGGCGAGGCCGGAGGTGACGTGGCGCTGGAGGGCCAGGAAGACGACGAGGGCGGGCAGCGCGAAGAGGGTGGAGGCGGCCATGGTGGCGCCCCAGTCGGTGCCGAAGGTGTCCTGGAAGGAGGAGAGCCAGACGGGCAGGGTGCGATGGTCCTGGTTCTTGATGATGAGGAAGTTGGCGTAGGCGAACTCGTTCCAGGCGGTGATGAACCCGAAGAGGGAGGTGGCCATCAGGCCGGGGGCGAGCAGGGGGAAGGCGATGCGCCGGAACGCCTCGAACCGGTTGCAGCCGTCGACTTGGGCGGCCTCCTCCAGTTCCGGTGGGATGGTGGTCATGAAGCCGCGCAGCACGATGACGGTGAACGGCAGCGTGATCATGAAGTAGACCAGGGTGAGGGTGAGGAGCCGGTCGAGCATGCCGGTGTCGCGGGCGATGATGTAGATCGGGATGATCAGCGACTCCCACGGCGCCATCTGGGCGACGAAGACGGCCAGGACGAACTGCCGGCGTCCGCGCCACCGCATGCGGGCGACGGCGAACGCCGCGGCCAGGGCGACGACCAGGGAGAGCAGGACCGCGCCGGCGGTGACCAGGAGGCTGTTGCGCCAGAAGTGGGCGAAGCCGTCGGCCTGGACGGCGGTGCGGAAGTGCTCCAGCGTCCAGGTGCGCGGGAGGAACTGCGGGTCGGCGGACTGGATGTCGCGGGACGGTTTGAAGGCGGTGGCGACCATCCAGTAGACGGGGAACAGGCAGAGCGCCACGGTGAGCGCGGCGCCCGCGTGGAGCGGCAGGCGGCGCAGCCGGCGGGTGGCTTCGCGGCGGGGCGCCGCACCGGGGCGGCCGACGGCACTCACAGCCCGTCCTCCTGGCGGAACATCTGGCGGAGGTACAGGACCAGGACGCCCGACATGAGGATGACGGTGACCATCGAGGCCGCCGAACCGAGGTCGTAGCGCTGGCTGGACAGGGCGGTCTGCACCGCGTAGACGGGCAGGATGGTGGTGGCGTCGCCGGGGCCGCCCTGGGTCATCACCCAGATCTGCACGAACGCCTTGAAGGTCCAGATCACCTCCAGGCACAGGACGAGCATCACGATCGGCCGGATCATCGGGAAGGTGACCGACCTCAGGACGCGGAAGGCGCCGGCGCCGTCGATGCGGGCGGACTCGTGCAGTTCGGCGGGGACGGTGGTGAGCGCCGAGTACAGGGTGATGGCGGCGAACGGCACCGACTGCCACACCACGAGCAGCACGAGGATGGCGAAGGCCGCCGTGCCGTGGGCGAACCACGGGTACCGCTCGAAGGAGCCGAAGCCCAGCGAGGTCAGCGCCCAGTTGACGACGCCGAACTCGGAGTGGAAGAGCCACCGGAAGACGGTGGTGGCCGCGACCACGGGCATCGCCCAGGCCATGACGAGCGAGCTGAGCACGGCCACCCGCCACACGCGGCCGAGCCGCTGGATCATCAGCGCGACGAGCAGGCCGATCACCATGATGAGGGCGACGTTGACGGCCATGAAGAGGAACGTGCGGCGCACCACCGTCCAAAAGCGCGGATCGGTCAGCAGCGTCCGGTAGTTGGCGAAGCCCACGAACCTGGCGTCGCCCATGATGAGCTGGCGCAGGCGGAAGTCCTGGAAGGAGATCAGCACGGCCCGGGCGAGCGGGTAGACCAGCAGGTAGAGCATGCCGAGGACGGCGGGTGCCACCAGCAGGTAGGGCCAGGGGCCGCCCCGGTCGCGCGCGGCGCGGCGGGCGGCCGGCGGTTCGCCGTCCGCCCGGTGCCGGTGCGGCCGGACGGATCGGGGAACGGCACGTTCTCGAACGGCTGACACGGCTCCTCCTCTCGTACGGGGCGGGCCGGGCGGGCGGGGTCAGGAGGCGCTGTTCATCGCCCGGGTCATCTCCTCGGACGCCTTCGTCGCCTGCTGTTTCATGTCGTGGCCGGTGAGGGCGGCGGTCATGTAGTCCTTGACGGGGTTCTCGGCCTCGACGGCGGCCCAGCCGGGCGTGTTGGGCGTGGCATGGCCCTGGGCGGCGCCCACGGCCATGGCGGCGGCGCCGGGGTCGGAGGCCACGGCGGAGGCGAGGGAGGTCTTGTTCGGCACGTAGCTCATGGCGAGGGCGAGCTTCTTCTGCCAGGTGTCGCCGGTCAGTTCCTTCACGAAGGTGTAGGCGGCGTCCTGGTGTTTGGAGGCGGCCGGGACGACGAGGTCGGAGCCGCCGGTGAAGACCGCGCCGGGCTTGTCGGCGGTCTTGCCCGGGACGGGGAAGAAGCCGAGCTTGCCCTTGAGCGCGGGGTTCTGCTCGGTGACCACCTTGGCGTTGCCGGGAACGGCGATGATCTGCGCGACCTTGCCCTTGGCCATGACCTCGGCCTGCGGCGGGTTGGCCTCGTCGGCGTCCTTGGGGCCCTTGCCGAGCGCCTGGAGCTTCTTGTAGAACTCCATCCCCGCCAGGGCCTGCGGGGTGTCGAGGGCGCCCTTCCACTTGCCGCCGTCCCGCACCGCCAGGTCGCCGCCCTCGTCCCAGATGAATCCGGCGAGGGCGTACCAGGTCTGACCGGTGAGGTAGATGCCCTGCTGGTCGCCCTTGTCCAGCTTCCGCGTCGCGGCGATCCACTGGTCCCGGGTCCTGATCGCGGCGGGGTCGATGCGGGCCTGCTGGAAGAGGTCCTTGCGGTAGACCACCACGCGGTTGGCCGCGTAGTACGGGATGCCGTACTGCCTGCCCTCCCAGGAGCCGGGCTCGGCCAGTCCCTCGAGCCAGGTGCCGCCGTCGAGGTCGGTCTTCTTCGCGGTGAGGTCGACCAGTCCGCCGCTCTGGGCGTACTGGGCGACCTGGGTGTTGCCGACCTCGATGACGTCGGGTGCGTCGTTGCTGGCCAGCGCGGCGGTCACCTTCTGGCCGATGCCGTCCCACTCCTGGATCTGGATCTTCAGAGTGATGTCGGGGTGGGCCGCGCCGAACGCGGTGGTGAACTCCTTCTGGAAGGCGGCCGAAACGCTGTCGCGCATCAACCAGACGGTCAGCTCGGACTTGCCGTCGCCGGACGCGTCGTCGGAGCCGCCGGAGCAGCCACTGAGGGCGATGGCCGCGGTGAGGACGGACGCACCGGCCAGCAAGCGGAACTTCACGGTTCACCTCGGAGGACTCGTGGATGGCGCGGAACAGGGAACCAACGAGCCTGGCAGGCTGACCAGTTGGCCACTGGACAGGTTCACCTGTTGGTGCTGAAAAGCTGGCATGACCCGGACAGGTCGTCAAGTCTCCTACAAACAAAGGAGTTTCCGTCCACGAGCGGAGGGACACAGCCCGCCCATACTTGACCAGTGGACGTAAAGTCTTCCTGACCAGTGCGGCGTTGGGAGCGACGTGTCAGCAACTGGTCATCCGTGAGCGCCGCGTGGGGCGGCTGGAAGGGGGACGACGCGATGGGCGACAGGGAGCCGTCCGGCGGTGTGCTCAAGCGCGAGCGGGTCCGCGACGCCGTACTGGAGATGGTCGAGGAACGCCGGCCGGGGGACGCGATCCCCTCGGAACGGGCCCTGTGCGCGCAGCTCGAGGTGTCCCGGCCCACCCTGCGGGCCGCGGTGGACGAACTGGTCACCGCCGGCGTCCTCGTCCGGGAGCACGGGCGCGGTGTGTTCGTCGCCCCGGACAAGATCACCCAGGAACTGGTGCCGGGCCACCACTCGCTGAGCGTGCCACAGGCCTCGGGCACCTGGTCGAGCCGGCTGCTGGAGTTCACGACGGTGTCGGCGGGGGCCCGAGTGGGCCGCAGACTGCGCCTCTCACCCGCCGCGGAGATCGTCTACGTGGCCCGCCTGCGCCTGGTGGACGGCTCCCCGATGGCGATCGAGCACCTGCACATCCCGGCCGCCCTGGTACCCGGCCTCACCGCCCGCGAACTGGAGAACGGCGACCTCTACGAGCATCTGCGCACCCACCACGGAGTCCACGTGAGTGAGGCGACACAGGCGATCGAACCCACGGTGGTGACCCGCGCCGAGGCGGAGGTGCTCGACGTGCCGGAGCTGTCCCCCGCGCTGCTCTTCGAGCGCCTGACCACCGATACGGCGGGGCGTCCCGTGGAGTACGTCCACTCGCTCTACCGCGGCGACCGCTACCGGATCGTCTCCCGTCTCACCCTCGGGGCCGACGCGGCGCCGGCCCCGCCGCCCCACGGACACCACCCGGGCATTCCGCCGGGCGACCTGGCCCACGGCGACACGGTCGCCGCGTCCACCCTGGGGGACGTGCAGGACGACCGCTGAGACATACGTGTGCGCCGGCCCGCGCGGGCGGCCGGCGCGGCTGGGCGGGTGGCGAAGGTCCAGCGGTTGGCGGCGAGGGCGTCGTCCCGTTCCGGGCGGGGGCCACGGCCGAGGCGGCGGGTGAAGTCGAAGGGTGTGCGGACCTCCGTATGCCAGCCGCGCCCGGCGAGGTCGGCCGCCGAGTCCAATCTCGGGTCCGGGTCGAACAGTGCGAGCAGGTCGACGCCGATCCGCTCACGGGCCGCCGCATGGACCGGTGAGTTACGGACCGCGCTGGACTCGGCCCCGTGCTTCACCTCGTAGGCGAGGGCGCTGCCGGGGGCGCTGTGGGCGTCGATGGTGTCGATCAGTCGGCGTTCGGCGTCCGGCGGCAGGTACAGCAGCAGGCCCTCGGCCGGCCAGGTGGTCTTCCTGGTCGATCTCGAAGACCGTGCAGCGGATCGGCCACGGCAGCCGGTACGCGCGAAATGATCCCGATTTCACTTGAGTTCGGCCGGGATCCTGAGCATTGTCCCGCAATGAAAGCTCCCCACCTTCACGGCGACGGTGGGGCATCACGAGGCTGCTATCCGTGCAGCCGTCGGCGATCGTCATGGTGTTGCCGAAGCTGAACGCGGCGGTCCGACGCGCTCCCGCCCGCCCTCACGGTCCGACTGAGTAAAGAATTCACCTGGAACACCGGCCCAACTGGTGCTGCCCGGCCGATTCGGGTCACGGAGGCGCGTCGGGCGCGAAGACGATCCGGTCAGGCAGAAGCCAGGCCGAAACCACTCCGATCACCCCTTGGAACGCCTATGCGGGAGGTGACGCCCCTTACCTCTGCGGCGAAGGCGGCGCAATTCGGACTCGGCGGCAGGGTGGAACCGTTGGCCAAAAGTTGAACTTGCAAGCATTTGCCAGGTGTCCCTAACGTAGCGCTCATCGGTTTCCGTTCCCCCTAGACCGGTCCGTGCGCGGACCGGAACAAACCGTAGGAGCCCCCCACATGACCGCGCGTCTCAACAGTGTCCAGCCATACGTCGTCGGACTGTTCCGCATCGTCGTAGGCCTGCTCTTCACATGCCACGGAGCCGCCTCGCTCTTCGGCGTCCTCGGTGGCGCGGCGGGCACCAAGGGCGGCACCGTGCCGACCGGTGCCTGGCCGTTCTGGTACGCCGCCCTGATCGAGCTCGTCGCCGGCGCCCTGGTGCTGCTCGGACTCGGCACCCGCGGTGCCGCGTTCCTGGCGTCCGGCTCGATGGCGTACGCCTACTTCGATGTGCACCAGCCGTCCGCGCTGTGGCCGATCCAGAACGGCGGAGACCTGCCTGTGATGTTCTGCTGGTCCTTCCTGCTGCTGGTCTTCACCGGCTCCGGCGCGTTCGGCCTCGACCAGTTCATAGCCTCCCGGCTCGCCGCCGGACAGGAGACCGAGCCGGCCTCGGAGCCCGTCACGGCCTGAGCCCTCACGTACAGAGCGCCTGCGCCCTGTTCCACGCCTCGCAGAGGGTCCTGGCCTGCGTAAGTCCAGCAGCGCGACCAGATCGAGCGGCGCATCCGCACGGCCATTGGCCGGCTGCTGCCCGGATGATCACCCTGATGCGCCGTCGCGTCACTCGCCGCGCCTCGCCCGCGGTGGACGTCAAGTTCGGGCGGAGCGCGGTACCCCTCTACGAGGCTTTCCGTCACGGTCGGCATGCAGAACCCGTGCATCGCATGTGCGCCGCCACCATCAAACAGTCTCCCAGGGAACGGAGTCCCATGCCTTCCCCAACAGCGTGAATGCTTCTGGCGGGTTCGGGAACGACACGTCGTCCAGACTGGCCAACGGCTGTGCTGGGCACCAGGAGTAGCTGGCGAACGCCGCCTGGTAATGGGTAAGGTCCTGCGCGACCACGCGGCTGGTCCGTGTCTGCACTCCGATGCGGTGAAGACCCGTCGTCAGCAGCTGTTCGGTGATGCCTGGCAGCTTTGGCGCCTGTGGCCACGTGATGGTCTCACCGTCCCAGAGCCCAAGGTTCCAGATCGACCCCTCGCTGATGGCTCCGTCCGGTCCGGTGAAGACGACATCATCGAAGCCCTGGGACTTGGCGACTCGGCGAGCCCGGGTGAGTCCCATAGTTGCGGTGTGTTTCAGGTGTGCGGATTCCCGAAGGTATGGCATGGAGCGCACGCTCCACGGCGTCTGGGGAGTTTCAGGAACCGGATCGTTCAGTGACACCATGACGGCGAGATCAACGTCTGGGGTTGGGACAGAAAGGTCGCCTGATCTGGCGAAGACGGCAATCCGTGCGGACACATCACCCGGCACCTGCTCCAGGGCTTGCCGCAGGAGCGAGCGGATGCGGTCGGCCCCCGGCGTCGCCATGAAGAGTTCCTTCGATGCGTCGTCGAGCCTGCGCAGATGCAGGTCCAACCCCCGAACACGTTTCCTCGCACCTGCATTGAGGTGAAGTGTCCGTAGTTGACGGTTGCCACGCGGTGCAGGTCAGCTATTGAGGGAGCAGCACCGTTGATCTCTACGTACAGCATCCTGGCAGAGTATGCCAACAGCCGATGTGGGACCCCCGAGCAGGTCGACACGGCAACACTCAACGCATGCACCGTGGGAACAGGAAAGGGCCCGGATGTCCGGGCCCTTTCCGTTCTCGTAGCGGGGACAGGATTTGAACCTGCGACCTCTGGGTTATGAGCCCAGCGAGCTACCGAGCTGCTCCACCCCGCGTCGGTACCCCCACTCTACACACACGCGGGAGGGCCACGCGACGCACGCCCTGCGAGCGCGTCAAGCCCACCGGTGACGCGTCGCACCCGCCTCACCCTTCGAACATTGATGATCGTTGCGCGCGACACCCGTGGTCGGGCCGGCTCAGCGGACGAAGTCGGGCGCTGTCGTGTCGGTGAGCCGCGGGTCGGGACTGCCGCCGGCCATGGACAGGGCGCCCTTGACCATTCGGACGAGCTTGAGCAGGCCGCTCGGCCTGCGCCTGTCCACGCCCGCGACCAGTTGCTTGAGAACGCTCAGCTGGTCGAAGTAGATCCGCTCGGTCACGAGGTTCTCGTGTTCGTCGAAGATGAAGTACGCGTTCATACGCGTGCGATGAGTGGCGCCTGTCGGCGGGATCTTGCCGAGAGGGCCGAGATGTGTGCCCAGAAGCCAGAACTCCACGATGACGGCGTCGACGCTGTGGCGGAACGCAATGATCTCGTGACGCTGGTCAGGGAAGGCGACGCGTGTGTCGTCGTAGTACGCACGCACTTCGGCGTCGCCGTCGTGCACCTGCATCGACGCGATGAGTTCGTAGTGGGGGTGCGGAAAAGTGGACAGGGTGGCGTCCCAGTCCTGCGCGACCTCGTCACGGAAGTGGTCGAGGACGAGTTTCTCCCGGGCCCGAAGCACGGACTCATCAGGAAGTACGAACCGGTTCAAGGTGACTACCCTTTACCTCGTTTAAATCGGAACATGACGATCTGTGATGCGCCGCGCCTGACCTGTTCAGGCTCGTCGCCACACCAAGTCGCGACCCCGGCGTGGACCGCTGCCGCAATGCCGCTGCCGGCGGCCTGCCGGACGGATGCGCCGAGCGGACACAGACCGACAGCGCGAACCCGATACCGACCGTGGCGAAACCGGCGTGCAACGGGAAGGGAACGATCCTCACGGGTGAAGTCTGCACATCATGTCCAGGTGAATTACCCCGAGTCTGACCCCCTCGACGACCTCACCGCGAAGCTGCCGCTGGACTGGCTGGAGCACCCATACCCACGGGCGCTGCTGGAACAGGCCGCCGAACAAACCTGTGAGAGCCGGCAGTGAGCCTGTGCCATTCTGCTCGCCATGTCCGCACGAAATCGAAGACTGCCCCGGCATCGCGCCTGGCCCCTGACCACCACCGACATCAACGAGTGTCTCGGCCCTTACATGAGCCGCGTCACGGACCTGCAGTTCGTCACGGGGCATGGCAGCGGGGCCATCGTCCTGGGAGCAGAATGGGTCGCTCCGAACCCCAGCAACTACGGCCGCAGCATCCACCCGGACATGGTCGGCTTCCGCATAGACGTCCACCCGGTCGATGCCACTGAACGTGCTGCCACCCGCGCTGTTCTACGGGCGCATGCCCTCCCGCAGCTCCACGAATGGATCACGCAGGCGACCGCTGCCGACGAGACCTGGCAATTGACACCTCACCAGCACTACTGGCGGCTCACCGACGGCCACCTCACGCACCGCGACGAAGCGTGAACCAAGCCGGGACGGCAACACACGCACGCCCCCACGAAGCCTTCAGTTCCTCTGCACTCACGGGCCTCCATGGGGCTGGGATGATCTCGCGGTGAGTGACGCGAGGGTGCCGGCCGCGGAGGCCGTTGAGTCACATGTCCGGGCGTTCTTCGAGGGGCACTCCGTGGAGGTCGTCGACTACGACCTCGGGCCGGAACGGCGAGCGGTGGTGCCCGATCTGCGAGTTCTCGTCGTGGGTCCCGGTCCCCGCGGCGACGGCTGGGCCTATGTGACCGCGGGGAGTTGGGCGGCGATGGAGAAGGATGGTCATGGACTTGAGTTCGTGATGACCGCCCACGTCCGCGACCGGCGATTCATCGAGCTCATGGCGATGATCGCCTACTACCACTGCGGGGGACATCAACTCGGCCTGGAGCACAGCATGCCGATCGGTGAACCGTGGGTTCCGGGTTCGACCTGCGATCACCTGTTGGTCAGCCTGCCCTATCTCCACGGACCCGACCTGGAACACTGTCCCGTTCCCGGAGGTCATGCCCGCATCCTGTGGACCCTGCCCGTGACAGCAGCCGAGATCGAGTTTCGCAGGCGTCACGGGCATGAGGCGTTGGAACAGCTCTTCGACGAGGCGGCGATCATCCCAACCGATCCTTTCAGGGCGTCGGTCGTCTGAGATTCCTGCTCCGGTAGGCCGCCAGCGGGTCCTACGCCTCCCTCCTCACCGCGGTGAGAACGAGCCAGCCCGCTGCCGCGCCGACCGCGTACCAGAGCAGGTCGGGCGGGTTGAACGTGGAGCCGAGGACGAGGCGGGCGACGGCGCTGCGCCGGGAGAGCTCTGCCGGCACAGAGCTGAGCTGCAGGAACTCGATGCCCCAACTGACGGCCAACGCGCTTGCGGCGGCCGTCAGGGGCGTCACCCGGGGCGCCACCAGAACAACGAGGGTCAGCAGCAGGACGGTGTACAGCGCGTCTCCGCCGTACTTGCCCACGCTCCCCGCCGTCACGGCCCTGAGCCCCAGCGCCGCGGCGATCGTCAGCACCGCGGCCGCGGCTGCCGCCAGGCGGATCCGGACGACCGAAACGGCGGCGCCTGTGGCACGGTTCTGGGTTCGGGGCAGGGAGGGTGGCACAGGGGCATACTGCCGTATGTCCCTGCGGTATGCGCATGCGCCCACTACCGGGGCGAAGGCGGGAGGGCGCTGATCAACGTCCGTCTCGTCAAACCTCAACTCCCTTACGTGGCAGACCTATTGACGCTCCCATTCCACTTCACTAGCTTCTGAGAGCGCTCTCACAATTCTCCACGGCATGCCGTCGGGGCACGCCGTCACCTGTACTGCCGCGAAGCGACGTCTGCGGGTCCACGGCGAGGCCATGGGGCGTTGCGCTGCCGGGGAGGCCCCATGACTCCAGTACGAAGGTCCCGAAGGGCGAGACTTCTCACCATCGGGCAGTCGGCCGCCGCGTTCGCCCTCGCACTTCTCGCGGGCCTCGCCCCGCAGTCGGCGTCCGCCGCCGGCAGCGCCGTCACCGCGACCATCTGCAACAAGTACTGCGATGCCCGTGACCCCGCCCTCTCCCCCGGCGACCGCGTCCCGGTCTCGGCGACCGTCTACGGGCGGTCGATCGCCCTCCACTTCGACGACGCCGACGCGATGGGCTGGGCGTCCATCGACAACGGCAACCCGGGCGACGAGGTCTGGCTCGACCGCTCCTTCGACGGCGGCCGCACCTGGAGTTCCGGCAGCAAGCTCGGTGACACCACCGTTCCTTCCGGGCAACGAGGTTGGCGCTCACTCATGTACAACGTCGACGACTGGAACAACCGCGGCGTCGGCGCGCTGCGCGCCTGCGGCAAGGCCGGCGACCGAGCCGAGATCGCCTGCACCCCGTGGGCCCGCGCCACCTGGAACGCCGGCGACCGGCGAACCGCGGCGGCCACCGGCCTGATGACCTTCTACAACAACTCGACCGGCCTGTTCGACACCACCGGCTGGTGGAACTCCGCGAACGCCCTGACCGCCGTCATCGACAACATCCGCGTGTCAGGGATGGGCAGTTACTCGTACGCGATCTCCCGCACGTACGACCTGAACGTCAACGCACGAAACGGGCAGTTCCGCAACGAGTACATCGACGACACCGGCTGGTGGGGACTCGCGTGGATCGTCGCGTACGACCTGACCGGTGACAGCCGCTATCTGAACACCGCCCGCGCCGACGCCGACCACATGGCCGCCTACTGGGACGGCACCTGCGGCGGCGGAGTGTGGTGGAGCACGGCGAAGACGTACAAGAACGCCATCGCCAACTCCCTCTACATCCAGCTCAGCGCCGCCCTGCACAATCGCGTACCGGGCGACACCACGTATCTCGACCGGGCCCGCGCCGGCTGGTCCTGGTTCCAGGGCACCGGCATGATCAACGGCTCGAACCTGGTCAACGACGGCATAGACCTGCCCACTTGCCGCAACAACGGCCAGGCCGTGTGGTCGTACAACCAGGGCGTGCTGCTCGGTGCGCTCACCGAGCTCAACCGGGCGACGGGCGACAGGGCTCTGCTCACCCGCGCTCGGCAGATCGCCGACGCCGCGACCACGGCCTCTTCCCTGCACACCGCCGACGGCATCCTGCGAGACCCGTGCGAGAACGGGGACTGCGGCGGCGACGGGCCGTCCTTCAAGGGGGCTCACGTGCGCGGCCTGGGCAAGCTCAACGCGGCGCTGCCGGACCATCCTTACACCGCCTATCTGCAACGCCAGGCGGACCGAGCCCGCGCGAGCGACCGGAACGCCCTCGACCAGTACGGACTGCGCTGGTCGGGCCCGGTCGACAAGCTGGACGCGGCACGCCAGCAGAGCGCCGTCGACCTGCTCGACGCGGCGCCCTGAACCGATGCGGAACCCGGACGCCGACCCGGCCCGTCGCACTCGCGCCCGGGTCGACGCCGAAGCTGAGACCGACTGGGGAAACGGGACCATGAAGACTCTCCGAGGTCTGTACCGCGCCGTCGTCTTCGCCCTGTCCGCGGTCCTCGCGGCCGCGATCTCACTGACCTCCGTCGGGCCGGCCCGGGCGAGCCAGACGGCGTTGCGTGCGGCGGACCCGAGCGTGATCCGTGTCGGAGGCACCTACATCTCCGTGCAGTCGACCGGCTCGGGCATCGCCGTCCGGCAGGCCGCGTCGACGGACGCGCTCGCATCGGCGCCCGCCCAGCAGGTCTGGTCGGACACCCGTGGCCGCGGTGAGGTCTGGGCTCCCGAGCTGGTGACGGACGGTGGCCGCTACTACATCTACTTCACAGCCGGTGCCGGGGCGAACCACCGGATGTTCGTCATCAGCTCCGCATCCCCGGACAGCGGGTACACCGCCGAGACGCAGCTCGCCCTGCCGGACGACAAGTGGGCGATCGACGGGACCATGTTCACCTTCTCCGGGCAGCGCTGGTTCGTCTGGTCGGGATGGGCCGGCGACACCAATGTCGAGCAGAACCTCTACATCGCCCGGATGAGCAGCCCGACCACGCCGACCGGTGCGCGGTACATCATCTCGCAGCCGCGGGAGAGCTGGGAGCGGGTGGTCGGCAACCCCTTCATCAACGAGAGTCCGGAAGCCATCAAGGACCCCAACGGCCGGCTGCACATCGTGTACTCCGCCAACGGCAGTTGGAGCGACCAGTACTGCCTGGCCGACCTGAGGCTGCGGTCCGGCGGTGACCCCACGTATGTGTGGGACTGGTACAAGTCGAACGGCTGCCTGCTCGGTTCCAACCGCGCGACGATGATGAACGGCTGGGACCCCACCCTCTACGTCAACGGTCCAGGGCACCACAGTTTCGTCCTGCTGGGCGGCGACATCGCCACCAGCCCACCCGCAGGCCCGACGTTCCCGCTGATGTTCCACGCGGTCGCGAAGGGAACGCCGTACTCGTGGGACAACCGCTACTGGTACACGGGCACCTTCTGCTGGTGGGGCCAGGTCACCTACCGTCGGGCCAACGTCCCCGGGCCGAACACCGACACCGGATGGGGCCTGAAGTTCTTCGAGTGAGAACCCCCAACGGTGCACCGATCTGGATGTCGAGGCAGGGAGCGATTGCAGTGCCGCTGGGGTGGTCCGCTACGGCTTGATGCCGACCCCCGTCCACAGGCTGACCTGGGCGTCGGTGGGGGTTTCGGGGCCGGTGGCCTCGGTGGGCCGCCAGCGGTGACCGACACTGATGCCGGGGTCGAGGAGGTCGAGTCCCTCGAAGAAGCGAGCAACGTCCTTCTGCGGACGGAACTGCACCGGCGTGCCCGAGCGGGTGTAGATGTCCGTGACCTTCTCCCAGGTGGGCGGGTCGAAGTCGGGCGTGCAGTGGCTCAGCGCGAGGGCACTGCCCGAAGGGAGGGCCGCCATCAGCCGGTCGACGATCCCGTACGGGTCGCCCGCGTCGGTGATGAAGTGCATCAGGGCGTTCAGGGACAGGGCGACGGGCTGGGACAGATCGAGCACCTCGGCCAGCTCGGGTGCGTTCAGCAGGGCGTCGGGGTCGTTGACGTCGGCCTCGATGTAGGTGGTGCGGCCCTGCGGGGTGCTGCGCATCAGACGCTCGGCGTACTTCAGGACCAGTGGGTCGTTGTCGGCGTAGACCACCCTGGCCTCGGGGACCACGGACTGTGCGACCTGGTGCACGTTCGGTTCGGTGGGAATGCCGGTGCCGATGTCCAGCCATTGGCGGATGCCGTGCTCCTGGGCCAGGACCCGTGTGGCGCGGTGCATGAACGCGCGGTTCTCCCGGGCGCAGGTGAAGATGCCCGGGTAGGCCTCGGCGACCGCTTCAGCGGCCTGCTTGTCGACGGGGAAGTGGTCCTTGCCACCGAGGTAGTAGTCGTACATACGGGCCGAGTGCGGCCTGCTGGTGTCGAGGCCCCGCGCGGCGTGGGTGTTGCTCATCCTGTTCCCTTCAGATGGTGTGCTGCCGTGTGCTGGTGCACGCGGGCTCCGCCGCGTCCCGGCCGACCGTGAGATGGTCGGCCATGCCCTGCTTGACCCCTCGGACGAACGCGCTGATCTCCTCGGGTGTGTAGATGAGTGCGGGGCCGGCCGGGTCGGTCGACTGGCGCACCGCTACGCGTCCGTCGGCGAGTTGCTTGGTCTCCACGCACTGGCCTCCGTTGGGTCCGCTCCATGGGCGTTCCCAGCCGTGTTCGCCGAGATCGGAGGCGGGCATCCCGTTGTAGACGGTGTCGTCGGTGGCGGTCATGAGTACTCCTTGCGCATGCGGTTCAGGAGTGCCGTGCTGTCCCGTGTCGAGGTCAGCAGTGCCATCCTGTTGTGCGCTTCGAGATGCGCGACGACGTCTGCGCGTTCGTCCAGGTACATCGAGGCGGAGAGGACCTCGCTGTAGACGACGTCGGGCAACTCCGGCTCCTCGAACCGGAAGTAGGTGAAGGGAGCGCAGGCCCCGACGTGGGCGCCGACGGCGAAGGGCAGGATGTCGATGCTGACGTGCTCCAGCTCGGATGCCTCGAGGAGCCGGTCGATCTGTTCGCGCATCACTTCCGGACCGCCGACGACACGGTGCAGGACCGCTTCCTCCATGACCACCCAGAGGGTGGGTGCCTTCTCCCGGTCCAGCAGGCTCTGCCGGCTCAGCCGCAGGTTGACGCGGCGCTCCAGCTCGTCGTCGGGGCCGTTCGGGAAGCCTCCGCTCAGCACCGCGCGGGCGTACGCACGGGTCTGCAACAGCCCCGTCACATAGTGGGGTTCGTAGGTGCGCAGCGTGCTGGCGCCGGTCTCCAGGCTGACGTACGCGGTGAACCAGCTGGGCAGCACGTCGCGGTAGGCGTGCCACCAGCCGGGTTTGTTGGCCTGCTCGGCCAGCGCGACGAATTCGTCGATCTCCTGTTGCGCGGTCCCGTAGGTCTGTAAGAGCTTCTCGACGTAGAGGGGTTTGAGGGCGACTTCGGCCTTCTCCAGCCGGCGGATCGTCAGGGGCGTCACCCGAAGTGCCTTGGCCGCGTCGGCCAGTGAGGCGCCCGCGCTCTGCCGCATGTCCTGGAGCCGCCGGCCGAGGATCATGCGCAGAACCGTCGGGGCGCTGGTGCCCGCGCCGGACCGAGCTTCACTCACGCCCACCTCCTGATGCGCCGTCACCAAGTCTATTCTGACAGCGAGTTGGTGATGACACCAGACTGAACGGGTCCTCCTGAAATTATCAGCGATACGGTTGCAGCCTGAACTGGACGGCGAGCATAGTTGCGTGGTGAGCGGCCCGCCGCACCCGTCCAGGCCCGCTCCCCGCACCGCGCCCGCCCTCACTGGAAGGCGATCACCGTGACCCCCCACACGACCTCCTTGCCCGGACTGTTACTCCCTGCGCACACGGACCGGGAGTACTGGTTCGACCTGCCCTCGCTCCGTGCCAGTGTGCGGACGGCGCGCGACACGGTCCGCCGGCAGCTCCGCGTCTGGGGGCTCCCCGGCGACGTATGCATGGACGCGGTGCTGCTCGTCTCGGAACTGGCGACCAACGCCGTCATCCACTCGGAGAGCAACCGCATGCTGTGCGGTCTGTCGCTGACCTCGCACGGACAGTTGCGGATCGAGGTGCACGACGACGGATGCGCGTCCGCTTCTCCGAGCGGCGCACGCTCCGGATCCGAGGACGAGAGCGGCCGGGGCCTGCTGATCGTGCAGCAGCTCGCGGACTCCTGGGCGACCGCCCGCTCCACCCGCACCGGGGGCAACGCGGTCTTGGCGGTGCTACAGGTAGAACACTGACGCCCGGGCTCCCGCTTCGAGGTGTTCCGCTACGCGGGTCAGCCGGGCGACCGCCGTCCCGCGGTGGGCGAGGACTGCGGGGTCCGGGAGGGCGGCGCCGACCATCTCTGGCCGGCGACCGAGCCGGAGCTCCCGGGAGAGGTGAGGAACGCGGTTGTTCCGCGGCTGGGCCATGCGATGTCGTCGACGGCGAGAAACGGCTCGGCGACCACGGCCGCGGGGGTCACCCCGGCGAACGCCTTGGCGTCCCGATGCAGGTGGGACTGGTCGGCGTAGCCGGTTTCGGCCGCGACTTGGGCCGCGGCCTCACCCGCGACCAGGCGGTGGGCGGCATGGTCGAAGCGGACCAGCCTCACGGCGCGCTTGGCGGCAGGCCGAGCTGCACCGCTGCTGGTGATCTTCGGCGAGGACGACCGCAGATGGCGATCCTCGTCCGCCTTCGACTACCGCGCCGTTCCGGGCGCGAAGATCGAGTTGTTGCCCGGTCTCGGGCACTCGCCCCTGCTGGAGGATCCGCCGCGGACCGCCGCCCTCCTGTTGGCCTTCACGGCGATCCACACACACGCCGTACGGGTGGACGATTGAAAAGGAGGAGTGCCATGCGGATCCTCGTCTCCGGGGCCGGCGTCGCCGGCCCGGTTCTGGCCTACTGGCTCACCAGGCAGGGCCTCTGTGTCACCGTCGTCGAGCGCGCGCCGGCTCTGCGCAGGACCGGGGGCCACGCGGTCGACCTGTTCCGGCCCGCGATGACCGTCTCGGAGAAGATGGGCGTGCTCCCGCCTGTTGAGGAGCGGGCCACTGGTCGGCGCGGACGCGAACTCGACTACCACCACCGCGACGTGGACCGCTGGCTGGACCAACTCGGCTGCACCGGCCGCACCCCGGCCTTCTACTTCGATGCGATCACCCAACTCCGCATGGACACCTGGTCGCAGGGGAGGGTGATGCGTACGTCCTGGCCGGAGAACTGGCACAGGCGGGCGGCGACCACGAACGCGCCTTCCCCGCGTATGAGCGCTTGATGGCGGAGCACGTGCGCGGCAGCGCGCGGTCGCGCTGAGCGCGGCGAAGACCCTGATTCCCACGTCCCGCCTCGGCGTGTGGGGGCTGGCCCGGGGCGCCGGCCTGATCTACGCCCTGCCCGCGGGCCCAAGCCGCGCCCTCGTTCGCCTCACCACCAAGAGCGCACGCTTCTACGACTCGGTGACCGTCGACGACTACCCGCGTGCGTGGTGTGCCGGGGGCGGGGTCATGCCATGCGCTGTCGTCTCCACAGCAGTGCGACCGCCAGAAGGCCTGCCAGGCAGGGAGCCATCCCGACCCAGCCCAGCGTCGGCGGCAGGCCGGTGTCGCCGGAGGTGTCCTTGGTGAGCAGCCCGGTCAGCCCGGCAGTCGCGCCGAGCACGAACATCACGGTCGCGGCAGGGCGGGCCCACCGTTTGCCCGCCCTGACTGCCCATATCGTCCAGAGCCAGGCGAGGACGCCGAGCGCGCCGACGACGGACAGCAGGACCAGGTAGGTGGTGACGGCCGAGTCGATGTGCGTAGGGGCGTACGTGGGATATCCGGCCCGTATGTGATCGGCCAGCAGATGGGTGGTGACACGGTCGACGTAGGGGATGATCGTCGCGATGACGGTGAGCCCAAGGCCCGTGGACATCACTCCGACAGCCACTCGGTCACGCCGTGTCTTCGTCATTGGAGTGCTCTCCTTTCGACGCGCGCCCGGCGAAGGGCGCCCGGCCTGGATCGACGGTGGGCAGCTGACGGTTGCGGTCATGACTGCCCCTCCGAAAACCTACGTCGTAGATTTCGTCCTGCACGGTACTTTCTACGGTGTAGGTTTTGCAAACGGAGGGAGTGGACGTGGCCAGACGCACTCGGGGCACCTCAGCGGGGCTCGACCGCGAGCGCATCGCCGCCGCCGCCGTCGTGCTCGTCGACCGCGACGGCCTGGAGCGTTTCGGGGTCCGGCGACTCGCGGAGGAGCTAGGGGTCGACCCGATGTCGATCTACCACCACATCAAGGGCAAGGCGGCGCTGCTGGACGCGGTCTGTGAGGCAGTGCTCGCCGAGATGGCGGTCACAGCTGACGACGCGTCGCACGGCTGGAAGGAGATCGCCCGCCACACGGCGCAGGACTATCGGGACATGGCCTACCGGCACCCCCGGGTGTTCCCGCTGCTGGCCACCCGCGCCCAGACCTCGCCAGTGGCCCTCACCGCCCTGGAGCGCCTGGTCACCGCGATGCGTGAGGCCGGGCTGCCCGACCAAGTGGTCGCGGACGCGCTGACGGTGCTCTTCGGCTTTCTCAACGGATACCTGCTGGCACGCACCAGCGGCGGACCCGACGGGCCCAGCCCCGTGCCCGCGTTCGACACCGGGACATACCCGGCCATGGCCGCCCTCGCACCTCTGCTGGCCGACTTCGGGTCCGTTGCGGAGTTCGACCGGATGCTCGACACCGTGCTCGACGGGATCCAGAACCGGGCCGCTCAACAGCCGAGCCGATGAGCACGCGTTGAAGTACGGACCGCCGGCAGGACGCAGAGCCGCCCCACCGGTCCCCTATGAGGCGACCGTCCTCGTGGCGGCCATCGACGAGTGGCTATGGCCCACCCGTCTCCATCAGCGGGTCCATATTCCAATTCTCGGGCGGCTCACTGCCGCAGAAGCGGCACAGATGCTCACCCGGCTCACCGCGCTGGAAGCCGACCGCCCGTCACCGGAGGATGATGCTTACGCCCCGTTCCTCGAAGATTTCCTGGATCAGGTCGAACAGCGAAACGTCGCCGTCGCCGGTGGGTATGCGTTCTACCAACCCTGCTCTGGCCTCGGCCGATGAATCCCAACGCAAGGTGAACGGAGTGGCGGCGCCCCAGCCGCCTCGCAGGCAGTCGTTCAGAGCGTCAAGGTTCCAGCCGAAGTACCCGCCAGGCCCGTTGATGGCTTCACCGAGCGCGCAGTAGAAGCTGTCCCTGTCAACAATGTGCCGACCATCCAGGGTGAGCAACTGCCCCGCAGGAGCGTCGGGCCTTCCCTTGCGCTGGTACTCCCGGGACCACAGCGCGACCGACAGCCACGCTCGTCTGTCCTCGGGGGCGAGTTCGTGCCACATGGCGGTGCGGTTGAGGTGGCCCGTGCGGATCAGGTCCCACACTCGTTCCGCTCCGGCCACGGCGTTCTCGCACCACAGCCTCATCGTGAGGTCTACCAGGCCGGCTCCGTAGGTGGAGGGCTTCACGTCGATCACGGTGACGTCGTTGACGAAGTAGGACCCCATCGTGGCACCCTCGCGGTCGAGGAGGTCGAACCAGGCGTTCCCCGCCAAGGCACGACGACTGCCTATGTGGTCAACGCCCTTCAGTAGGCCACCCTGCGGGAGACAGCCCGCGAGGTGTACTCGGCGTGCTCCCTCTTCGTCCGGCAGCGGCGTGAACAACCCCTCGGCCTCGTGAGCGAAGCCCCAAAAGTCAGCGTCGTCCTCGTCCGAGGTCAGCGCGTACTTCAGCCCCTCGCCGCCCCGCCCCGATGTTCGCATCGCACTCCCCATGAGAGCGCTGATCCTACCGGCGTCCCGCAACCTGCCAGGCGGTTGCCGACCAGTCCGCCACTCCTGACCGCGTCCCGATTGCCCTCGGGGATGAGAATTGTCTTGAAGCGAGTTTTTTTGGCGTAGTGGGCTCGCACGGTGTCGAAGACTGCCGTGCATGGCTACGACAGCCCTCGACCCGACCGCCGCAGGTGCCGATCGCCGAGCGCCCTGGAGAGCGCCGGCGGACCAGCCGGCGTATGCGCGACCCGCGCTGCTGGTCATCACCGTGCTGGCCGCCGTGCTTTACACCTGGGGAATCAACCACAGCCAGTACCACACGTTCTACGCCAACGCCGTCCGCAGCATGACGGAGAGCTGGAAGGCCTTCTTCTACGGGTCTTTCGGCCCGGGGAATTCCATCACGCTCGACAAACTGCCGGGATTCCTCTGGCCACAGGCGCTCTCCGTCCGCGTCTTCGGATTCCACCCCTGGGCACTGGTTCTTCCTCAGGTCATCGAGGGCGTGGCGAGCCTGCTGGTCCTGTACCGGTTGGTGCGGCGCTGGGCCGGGGTCGAGGCAGCGCTCGTCGCCGCCACGGCGTTCCTGGTGACCCCGGTGGCCGTGGGGCTCTTTCGGACTGCCGTCGAGGACCCCGCCTTCACCCTGTGCGTGCTGCTGGCCGCCGAGGCGACCCAGCGGGCCGCCCGGACGGCCGGCTGCGCCCGCTGCTGCTCGCCGGGGTGTGGGTCGGTCTCGGCTTCCAGGCCAAGATGCTGGAGGCGTGGGCGGTGCTTCCCGCGCTCGCCCTCGCCCACCTGGTGTCGGCACCGATCGCGCTGCGCAGGCGGCTGGCGCACCTGGGTCTGTCCGCCCTGGTGATGGCCGCGGTCTCGATGTCCTGGATGCTCGCCGTCACCCTCACCCCGGCGAAGGACCGGCCCTACGTCGACGGCACCACCGACAACTCCGCCTTCAGCATGGTCGTCGGCTACAACTTCCTCAACCGCTTCTCCTCGCTGGGCATCAGCGCGGCCTCCACGGGCAGCGTGAGCGCGACGCGGAACGGCGGAGGCGGCCACGGGGGCTCCGCCGACCGTGAAACCGGGACGGCCGGTACTCCGGGCGCCCCAAGCCCGCAGGAAACCCCTTCGGTCACCCAGGTGCCGGCGACCGCCCAGGCCGCGGCAGCCCTGGCGAGCGAGGTGCGCCAAGGGTCCGGCGGCAGGGGCGGCGACCAGGACGGCTGGCCGAAGATGTTCGGCACGTCGCCTCGCCTCGCAGACCGGATGGCTCTACCCGATCGCCGCCGTCGCCATCGCCTGCGGTGTGCTGTCGCGCCGGGGCCGGCCACGCACCGACCGGATCCGTGCCGGATTCCTCTTGTGGGCTACCTGGCTGGCCACGTACTTCCTGGTGTTCAGCGCGGGCAGCGTCGGTGGCCACACGTACTACATGGGTGTCATCGCCGTACCGCTCGCCGCGCTCACCGGCGGCGGCGTCGCGCTGATGTGGCGTGCGTACCGGGCGGGCGGTCCCCGCGCGTGGGCGCTGCCGGGCGCGGTGGCGGCCACGGCGGCGTGGAGCGCGTATCTCGCCCACGAGTTCCCGTCGTTCCTGCCCTGGCTGGCACCCGCCGTGGGTCTGCTCGGTCTGGGGGCCGTCGTCCTGCTGGTGCTGGGCGGTCGGGGCCGTAGCGGCTCCGGCGGCCGGCTCGCCCTCGCCGGGCTGTCCGCGTCCCTCGCCGCGCTGCTGTTCGCGCCGAGCGCGTGGGCGGTGCAGGTCTTCAACCCCGCGTACGCCAGTTCCGGCAGGGGCGCGGTCGGCCCGTCCGGCAAGCACCGCGGCCACCGCTCGGTGACGCCGGCGGGCGGCCGGACGGGGCAGCGCCCCCGGACCAGTGCCGGCAGCCATGGGGAGACCCCGGGCGCGCCAGGTAGCACGGGTGGATTCGGCGGCCTCCGGGACGACGGCCGACTCACCGTAGCCCAGCGGGAGTTGCTCCGGTACACCGCCGCGCACCGGGGTTCGGCCACTTACGTCTTCGCCACCACCGATTGGAAGGGCGCCTCCCCCTACATCCTCGCCACCGGTGCCCGTGTCCTGCCGCTGGGCGGCTACAGCGGCGGTGTGCCGTTCCCGACCGAGACACAGTTCCGGCAGATGGTCGCCTCCGGCAAGCTCCGGTACGTGCTGCTGGGCAGCGCCGGTCGCAGCAGGGGCGCCCTGTCGGGCAACCGCACCGGCACCGGTGCCACGCAGGTCACCGCCTGGGTTCAGGCCGCCTGCACCCCCGTACCGGCCTCCGCTTACGGCGGAACGGAACCCGTCGGCGCCGCGCAACCGTCCGTCGCGACGGGCGAGAAGCTGTACCGATGTGCCCCCGGCGCCGTGTGAACCGCCCGGGGCGCGCGGGTCAGCCGGACCTTCAGATCCGCTACCGGTCGAGTTGCGCCCGCAGCCACTCCTCCACCTCGCCCACGTGCGCGGCCTCGGGATCCCGCGCGGTCAGTGCCCGGTGGATCGCGGCGTGTTCGCGGCGGGTCCGGGCGAAGGCCCCCTCCTCCTGGTAGCCGCGCCAGACGCGGGCGCGGAAGGTCCGCGAGGACAGCCCGTCCAGGATCGCGGCCATCATCTCGTTGCCCGCGGCCACCGCGATCTCCTGGTGGAAGGCGATGTCGTGGGCGAGGATCTCCTCCGGATCGTCGGTGGTGTTCATCGCCGTCAGGTGTTTCTCCACCTCGGCGAGCTGGTCCGGGGTGATCCGGGCCGCCGCCAGCGCGGTCGCCGTCGACTCCAGGATGCGGCGCACCTCGAGCAGCTCCACCAGGCGCGGGCCGCGGGAGAGGTCGGCGACCACGCCGAACGTCTCCAGCAGGTCACCGGCCTCCAGCCGAGTGACGTAGATGCCCGAGCCGTGCCGGGCGTCCAGCACGCCGAGCACGGTCAGCGCGCGGATCGCCTCACGCATCGAACTGCGGGAGATGCGATGAGGAGCCGACAGATGGCCGGCAGCACAGCGCGGAACGGACGGCAAGGCAGGCGGCGCCAGGACAGGCGGCGGCACGACAGGCGATTTTCCTCGTGGGCGGTGCGCGCGACGGCTGCGGCCGCCTGCGGCGCCCTGGCGCTCACGGCATGCGGCAGTACCGAGGACGGCGGCGCGGCAGGCGCCAAAGGCGACGGCAAGGGCAAGGTCGGGGTGATCCTGCCCCTGCTCACCTCGCCGTTCTGGCAGTCGTACAACGACTACGTGCCGAAGATGGCCACGTCCCAGGGCGTCGACGCACTGAAGACGGTCAACTCCAACAGCGACCCCTCGCAGCAGATCACCGACATCAACAACGAGCTCAACCAGGGCGTGAAGGGCCTCGTCGTCGCCCCGCTGGACAGCGCCGCCATCCAGGCCGGACTCGACCAGGCCGAGCGCAAGGGCGTCCCCGTGGTCGCCGTCGACGTGGCACCCGACAAGGGCAAGGTCGCCATGGTCGTGCGTGCGGACAACGTCGCCTACGGCGAGAAGGCCTGCCAGTACCTGGGCTCACACATCAGCTCGGGCAAGGTCGTGCAGATCATGGGCGACCTGGCCTCGGTCAACGGCCGTGACCGCTCGGAGGCGTTCCGCTCCTGCGTGCGGAAGAACTTCCCCGAATTGAGGGTGCTGGAGATCCCCGCCAAGTGGGAGTCCGACACCGCCGCCTCCAAGCTCGACACCCTCCTGCACGCCAACCTCGACATCAAGGGCATCTACCTGCAGGCGGGTGGTGTCTACCTCGCGCCCACCCTGCAGACCCTGAGGTCCAAGAGGATGCTGAAGAAGGCGGGCACGGCCGGGCACATCGTCGTCGTCTCCAACGACGGCATTCCGCAGGAGTACGACGCCATCCGCAAGGGTGAGATCGACGCCACCGTCTCCCAGCCCGCCGACGCCTACGCCAAGTACGGCATGTACTACATCAAGGCGGCGATGCAGGGCAGGACGTTCAAGCCGGGCCCCACCGACCACGGCTCCACGATCGTCAAGCTGCCCAGCGGCATCCTGGAGGACCAGCTGCCCGCCCCACTGGTCACCAAGGACAACGTCGACGACCCCGAACTCTGGGGCAACACGGTCCGATGAGCGGCTCCGGCACCACCCCGCTGGTTCAGGCGCGGGGCATCGTCAAGCGCTACGGACCCACCGTCGCCCTCGCCGACGGCCGGCTCACCGTCCTGCCCGGCGAGTCCCACGCCCTCGTCGGCCGCAACGGCGCCGGCAAGTCCACCCTCGTCGCCGTGCTCACCGGCCTCCAGGCGCCCGACGAGGGTGAGATCCGCTTCGACGGTGAGCCCGCGCCCGCGCTCACCGACCGCGACGCCTGGCGCCGCAAGGTCGCCTGTGTGTACCAGAAGCCGACGGTCGTGCCCGAACTGACCGTAGCCGAGAACCTGTTCGTCAACCGCCAGCCCACGGGCCGCGGGCGCCTGATCAGCTGGCGCCGGCTGAGGAAGCAGGCCGCCGACCTCCTCGACGCCTGGGACGTGCACGTCGACTCGGAGGCCCGTACCCGCGAACTCAAGGTCGAGGACCGGCAGATGGTCGAGATCGCGCGGGCGCTGAGCTTCGGCGCGCGGTTCATCGTCCTCGACGAGCCCACCGCCCAGCTCGACAACCGTGAGATCGAGCGGCTGTTCACGCGGATGCGCGCCCTTCAGGACTCCGGCGTCACCTTCCTGTTCATCTCACACCATCTCCAGGAGGTGTACGAGGTCTGCCAGACCGTCACCGTGCTGCGCGACGCCCGATGGATCACGACCACGCCGGTCGCCGACCTGTCACGCGCGGCCCTGGTGGAGGCGATGGCGGGAGAGTCGGTCCCGGAGGACGAGCGCGAGCACGCACGCGACGCGGACGCCGTCGGAAGCCCCGTGGTGCTCGACGCGCGCGGGCTCACCTCCGATGCCTACGCGCACGTGGACCTCACCGTACGCGGTGGCGAGGTCGTCGGACTCGCCGGTTCCAGCGGCAGCGGCAAGATCGAGCTGGCCGAGACCTTCGCCGGACTGCACACCCCGACCGGCGGGAGCGCCGAACTCGACGGCAGAAAGCTCCCGTTCGGCGATGTTCGGGCCGCGCTCGGGGCGGGCGTCGGCTGTGTGCCCCGCGACCGGCACGAACAGGGTCTGGTCGCCGGCATGACGGTCGGCGACAACGCCACCATGAGCGTGCTGGACCGGCTCGGCCGCTTCGGCTTCGTCTCCACCGACACCAGACGCGGTGTCGCCGGCGAGCTGATCGAGCGCCTCGGCATCCACACCGAGGGCCCCGAACAGCCCGTGTCGGACCTGTCCGGGGGCAACGCGCAGAAGGTCGTCATGGCCCGCGCCCTGGCCTCCGACCCGCGTCTGCTCGTACTCATCAACCCCACCGCGGGCGTCGACGTGAAGTCCAAGGAGTCCCTGCTGGCGCGGATGGACAACGCCCGCGGGGACGGCACCGCCGTACTCGTCGTGTCCGACGAACTCGACGACCTGCGCCGCTGCGACCGCGTCCTCGTCCTCTTCCACGGCCGCGTCGTCGCCGAGCACCCGGCGGGCTGGCACGACCACGAGCTGATCGCCTCCCTCGAAAGGAGTGGACCATGGCTGACACCAAGGCGGCCGCGCCGCTCGCGCCGCCACGCGCCACCGCCGCTGGATCGGCCAGGACGGTCCTGCTGCGCCGGGCCCGCGAACTCGCCCTGCTGCCAGCCCTGTTGCTGCTGATGGTGCTCGGCACGGTCGTCAACGACTCGTTCCTCACCGAGCGCGACCTGATCTCGATCCTCGGCGCCTCCGCCGCCCTCGCCATGGTGGTGCTCGCCGAGTCGCTGGTGCTGATCACCGGCAAGTTCGACCTGCCCCTGGAGTCGGTCGTCGGTATCGCACCGGCCGTGGGCGCCCTCCTCGTGCTCCCCTCGGACCAGTCCGGATGGGGCGTGACGTTCCCGGCGCCGCTCGCCCTGCTCGCGATCCTGGTGGTGGGCGCGGCCGTCGGCCTCTTCAACGGCGTCCTCGTCGTCAGGTTCAAGCTCAACGCCTTCATCGTGACCCTGGCGATGCTGATCGTGCTGCGCGGTCTGCTGGTCGGTGTCACCAAGGGCAACTCCCTGGCCACCACCACCTTCCTGGCCGTCCCTCTGTCGGTGTGGCTGGCCGCCGTCGCCTTCGCGGTCGCCGGGCTGTTGCTGAGGTACCACCGGGTCGGACGAGCCCTGTACGCCATCGGCGGCAACGCGGAGGCGGCCCGCGCGGCCGGCATCCGCGTCGAGCGGGTCATGCTCGGCGTGTTCGTCGTCGCCGACGTCCTGGCCTCGGCCGGCGGGATCATGCAGACCGGCTACGTCGGCGCGATCAGCGCCAACCAGGGCCAGAACATGATCTTCACAGTGTTCGCGGCAGCGGTGATCGGCGGGATCAGCCTGGACGGCGGCAGGGGCACCATGTTCGGGGCCCTGACCGGGGTACTCCTGCTCGGCGTCGTGCAGAACCTGCTCACCCTCGCCCAGGTGCCGTCGTTCTGGATCCAGGCCATCTACGGCGGAATCATCCTGGTCGCGCTCATGATCGCCCGTGTGACGACGGGCCGCGCCCAGGACTGACCCGCCGGTTCCCCCGTCACCGACCGAAAGGCCATCCGTGTCTGCGACGCCCGCCCTCCACGAGCACTTCCTGGAGCCGGTGGTGATCCAGGACGGTCACTATGCGGCCCCGACCGCCCCGGGTTTCTCGGCCGCCATGAGACCGGAGTCCATCGCGCGGTACAGCTTCCCCGGCGGCACCTTCTGGGCCGCCGAACCCGATGTGCAGAAGGGACATGCGGCATGAGCGACTTCCAGGGACTCAGGGCTCTGGTGACGGGGGGCGCCTCCGGCATCGGCAGGGCGAGTGCCGAACTCCTCGCCGAGCGGGGCGCGCAGGTCGCCGGAGTCGGTGATCCGGTCGGGCCGGACCTTGGTGTGCAGGGCGACTCTCATGACGTCTCCTCGCTGGACAGCGGGCCCGTCTGGCGCAGTTCCCCGGTCATCGGCCCGCCGGGCGCAGACGAGGCCGCGCACCGCGAGGTCCCGGCCGAGCTGACCGCGGCCATCCGCGCCGCCGGAGCCACCTCCTGGACGATCTGGCGCAGCGGCACCGACCTCTTCCATCTGTTGGAGTCCGAGGACTACCCCCGCCTCCTCGCCCGGCTGGAGCGGCTGCCGGTGAACGTCGCCTGGCAGGCACGCACGGCCGAGCTGCTCGACGTCGTGCACGACTACTCCGGCGGGGGCGCCGACGCGGTGCTGCCCGTCGTGTGGGAGCTGCCATGACCGTGGACCCCCACCATCACGTCTGGGACCTGTCGATCCGCGACCAGGAATGGATCGCGGGACCCCGACTACGGCCGATCAGAAGGAACTTCACCGTGGCCGAACTGGAACCCCGTGCCGAGGCGGCCGGAGTGGCCGGCACGGTCCTCGTCCAGACGGTCACCGTGCCCGAGGAGACCCCCGAACTGCTCGCTCTGGCCGCAGGGCACGAACTGATCGCGGGTGTCGTCGGCTGGACCGACCTCACCCGCCCCGACGTCGCCGACGAACTGGCCCGCCTGCGTGCACTCCCCGGCGGCCGTTTCCTGAAGGGCATCCGCCACCAGGTGCAGGGCGAGCCCGACCCGGGATGGCTGCTGCGGTCCGACGTACGGCGGGGCCTGGCCGCCGTGGCCGACGCGGGCCTCGTCTACGACCTGGTCGTCCTGCCCCACCAGTTGCCGGCCTGCACGGAGGCGGCCGCGATGCTCCCGGAACTCACCTTTGTCCTCGACCACCTGGGCAAGCCGCCGATCGTCTCCGGAGGGCTGGAGCCCTGGGCGAGCGCCGTACGTGCGCTCGCCGGCCGGCCCAACACCGTCTGCAAGCTGTCAGGCATGGTCACGGAGGCCGACCTCACCGCCTGGGTGCCGGCCGACCTGCGCCCCTACGCGGAGGTGTCGCTGGAGGCCTTCGGCCCGGACCATCTGATGTACGGCTCGGACTGGCCGGTGTGCACCCTCGCGGCCCCCTACGAGGAAGTCCTGACCACCGCCCGGGACCTGACCACCGCGCTGACCGAGCACGAACGCACCGCGGTGTTCTAGGGGACCGCCACGCGCGTCTACGGGCTGGCTCAGCCGAGCTCCTAATCGGCCGGCGGCTTTCACTGCTGCGCGGTCACGCCGTCCGCGGATACCTCCGTCTGTTCTGTGTGCCCGAACCCGTAGTCGTGCCAGTGCCGGGTGATCTTCTGACGCAGGTCTTCGGGGAACGACGACTGGAACGAGGCCGTCATGCCGCGGGTGGTGCCGGCGAACTGCTCGGGGAGCAGGCAGCTCATGACGGATTTGCCGCCGCGGCCCGTGCGCACCTCGTCCTCGGTGAGGTAGGGCACCATGGGGATGCCCGGCGCCTCGGGGTAGGCATATTCGCCGGTGCCGGGGTGGTATCGGGTGGCCATGGCCCACACCACCTGATTGATGTCGGTGATGTCGATGTCGTCCGCCACGAGAACGACCTTGGGCACCAGCCACCCGGTGTGGGAGCCGAAGAGGACGTCGGCCACCGCGTCGGCCAGTTCCCGCTCGCCCATGCCGCTGCGCGCCAGTCGGCGGATGTCGACGGACACGACGATCCAGCAGGTGGCCGCTTCGTAGGAGCACCAGGCCATCTCGACCGGCAGTCCGCTGGAGCGCAGGAGGTCCAGGCTGACGGCCGAGATCATGGTGCCCCAGATGGTGTGGTTCTCCTCCGGGGGCAGGCCCACCACGCAGACCGGGAGGATGGGGTCCTCGCGGTGGGTGATCACCTCGGCGTGGAAGAGGGGCTGTTGCTTGCTTTCGGCGAACGAGTAGCCGTGGTACTCGCCCATCGGCCCCTCCGGAGCGGTCTCGTCGGGGCTGATGTGGCCCTCGATGACGATCTCGGAGTTGGCGGGGACGTACAGGTCGTGCAGTTCGGTGCGGACCACCTCGACGGGACTGCCGGTCAGGGCTCCGACGTAGCCGCTCTCGTCCACCTCGGCCGGCAGCGGCATCCCGGCCGCGGCCAGCGCCGCCGGCGGCGCCCCGAGGACCATCGCCCACGGCGTGGGCAGTCCCTTCTCACGCCACATGGCGTGGATCATGCCGAGGTGCTGCTGCGGCATGGCCGGCCCGACCAGGGTCCTGCGCCCGTGGAGCATGGTCCGGCTGACCGACCAGCTCGTCCACCGGCCGTCGGGGGTACGCACCACGTGGAAGCCGTAGGTGCCGAAGTACCGGCCGCCGTCCTGCTGGTGCAGCAGCGGGACCGGGAAGCGTTCCAGGTCCACGGCGTCGCCGGTGAGGACGTTCTCCTTGCAGGGTCCGGTCTCCACCACGCGGGGCGCGAGCGGCTCGGCGTGCATGGCGGAGATGAGCTGCTCCAGCAGTTGCCGCGGCGTGGTGTCGCGCGGCAGTCCGAAGTGAGCGGCGAGCCGGCCGTAGGCACCCTTCCCGAGGCCGCTCAGGCCGGCCGGTGCTCCGAGGATGCGGAAACCGGGCTCTGTTCCGGTGAGGTTGGCGAACAGGGGTGCCGGGCTCCTGGTCTCGTAGACGCGCCGGGTGACGGCTCCGACCTCCAGGATGGGGCTGACCGGCCGGCGGATGTCGATCGCGTCGCCGACTTCGAGCAGTTCCTCGACGAAGTCGCGGAAATTGAGTGCACTGCCGTGTTGTGCCATGGCGGAACCTTTCTGCGGGAAGGCACGAGTGGAGAGGGCGGGACTGTCAGGGGCGCGCCCCGGGTGTCCCGTTCCGGCTGCCCGGACCAGGTGTCAGGTGGCCTCGGCGCGCTGGAGTGGCGTGTGCTGCGCCGGCCGGGTGGCCGGGCGGGATGGTGAGCGCCCCGGGTCCGGGGCACTGTTCGGCGCCGAGCCACGGTGAGCGGTCGCCTTCATCCCATGCCAGCGTTGTGCCGTCGGCAGATCCAGATCGAACTGGTCGAGGATGCGCGCCGCGAGGTGGTCGACGACATCGGCGAGGCACGCGGGCTGGTTGTAGAAGGCCGGAACCGGCGGCATGATGACGGCCCCCATCCGCGTCAGCTCCAGCATGTTCTCCAGGTGCACGGCCGACAGTGGTGTCTCCCTGGCGACCAGGACGAGCCGGCGCCGCTCCTTCAGCACCACATCCGCGGCGCGGCCGATCAGCCCCTCCCCGTAACCCGTGCGGATCGATGCGAGCGTCTTCATGCTGCACGGCACGACCACCATGCCGTCGGTCCGGAACGAGCCGCTGGAGATCGATGCCCCTTGATCGTCCGGACTGTGGCACACCGACGCCAGGGCCTCGACGGCGCGCACCGTGTACTCGGTCTCCCGCGTCAGCGTGGCCCGCGCCCACCGGCTGATGACCAGGTGCGTCTCCACGTCCAGCTCGCGGAGCGCCTGCAGCACGCGCACGCCCAGGGCAGCTCCGGTGGCTCCGGTCATTGCCACGACAAGCCTCATGCGGCTCCCCTTTCGACTGTCACACAATTTAGGACGTGTACGCCCTATCCGCCTTCAAGATATAGTACGTGTACGCCCTAATCAACTCGATCGAAGCGCGGGAAGTGACGGAAGCATGTCCGGGCAGAACACGGAAACGGGCACCCTGGCCGCCGCTCTCGGGGGGATCGGCCCGCTGGCCCGCAAACTGAACCAGGCGCATACCCGACTGTGGTACGAACAGGTGCACCAGGACCTGACGGGGCCTCAGTTCACCGTGCTGAGCCTGCTGCAGACCCACGGCGCGATGGATCAGGGCACGCTCGGCGTACGCGCCCACCTCGACAAGTCGACTGCGGCACCCCTTCTCGACCGCCTGCGCCGCAGAGGGCTGGTCGACATCGCGAAGGACAGCAGCGACCGGCGGCGCAAACTGGTGAGCATCACGGAAAGCGGACGGGACCTGGCCACCCGCCTCGCCCCCGCAGTCGTCTCCGTGAGTGAGCAGATGCTGGAACCGCTGTCGCCCGAGGAACGAGAAGAATTCCTCCGGCTGTTGCGACGGACGGTCGAAGACCCACAGAGCTAGTGCCGCGGCAGGTGACGTTTGCCCGTCAAGGAGCGGCGTCCGGTGCCGAAGATCAGCGGGGCCGGGTCGGCTGGTCCGGGCACGGACAGGTCTGCCGCCGGGCGTCGCGCCGAATCTTCCCCCTTTTCCCGAGTGCGGCAAAACATCGCCGGCATCCAAAGGCGGGCTGGCCCATAAAACAGGCGGGCATCGGGAGCGCGATTAGCGATACACGGAATGACGGAATCCATGACACGGCATACGGTCAGCGGTCATGGATTCAGCCGTAGGGACATGACTTCACCAAGTAAGTCAAGACTTACCTTCAGGGAACCTTGACCGTATGGTGTGGCTCGAATCGAAGGAGCCCCCTGTTGTCGAAAATGACTGATCCCGCTGTGCGTGCGGTTGAATCGGAGCAGGATTATGTGTCCTCCTTGTATGAGTTGCTCACCGAGCGGCTTTCCGAGGCGCGAGTACACCGAGCGAGTGTGCTGAAGGCCCCGGCGGACAGCGCCGGTGAGGCATACGAGAGAGAAATCGCCGCCGAGCGTCTGGCCAAGGAAATCGGCCGGCTGGAGGGCGCCGAAAAGGGGCTGGTCTTCGGGCGCATCGACTGGACGGATGGCACGGCCCTGCGCATCGGGCGGATCGGTCTGCACACGGAGGACGAGGACCTGCCTCTGCTCGTGGACTGGCGCGCGAACGCGGCACGGCCCTTCTACGAGGCGACACCGGTCCACCCGATGAACCTGCGGCGGCGCCGGCACCTGCGCCTCGAGGAGCGCACGGTCATCTCGGTGAGCGACGAGCTGCTGGACGGGACTGCCCCGACCGACGAGGACGTCGTGGGGGACGGCCCGTTGACCGAGGTTCTGTCAGCACGGCGTACGGGCAGGATGCACGCGGCCGTCGCGACGCTGCAGGCCGAGCAGGACGAGATCGTCCGCTCCGCCCACCGCGGAGTGACCGTGGTGCAGGGCGGGCCCGGCACCGGCAAGACGGTGGTCGCCCTGCACCGGGCGGCCTATGTCCTGTACGCGTTCCCGCGCGCCGCGGAGGAGGGTGTCCTGGTGGTGGGCCCGAACGCCCGGTTCCTCGACTACATCTCCCAGGTCCTTCCCTCGCTCGGAGAGAACGACGTCGTTCTGGCGACCTGCCGGGAACCGGCCGGAGTGTCCACGGACACGGTGGACCCGTTCGATACGGCGCGCCTCAAGGGCGGCTCCGACCTCGCCGACGCCCTGGCCGGCCTGCTACGCGTTCACCAAGCCCCCGCCGGTGCCTTCACCGTGCGGGTCGGACAGGAACTGGTTCACCTGTCCGACGAGGAAGTCGCCACGGCACGCGACGCCGCTGTGTCAGCCGCACCGGGGCACAACCCCGCGCGCCAGGTGTTCAAAGAGCTCTTGGTCGACGCCGTCACCGACGCGATGCAACGAGACATGGGCGACCTCCTGGAGCAGATCGACGCCGATGCCGAGAGGATGACGGGCATGGACCTCGACCGGTTCACGGGAGCCGCCCAGCGCCGTGCCGAAGGTGCGGCCGACTCGGGTCCGGTCCACGAGCTGGACCTGGACGCCATCCGAGCCGATCTCCTCGACGACGCCGGCGTCGACCGAGCGGTCGAGGTGTTGTGGCCGCGGCTGGTACCCGGTGACCTCGTGAAGGCGCTCCTGACGAACGCCGGCGCTCTCGCCGAGCGCCTGCCCCGCCTGACCGCGCAGGAGCGGTCCCTTCTGCTGCACGGTCCGGACGACCCGTGGACCGATGCCGATGTGCCGTTGCTGGACGAGGCGGCGAGCCTGGTCGACGGTCCCCCCGAGCGGACGTACGGGCACGTCGTCGTCGACGAGGCGCAGGAACTGACCGCCATGCAGTGGCGGATGATCGTCCGCCGCTGCCCGGCAAAGGCGATGACGCTGGTGGGTGACTTCGCCCAGGCAGGCCCGGTCGCGACAGCACGCGACTGGAAGGAAGCACTGAGCCCCCACGTCGGACCGCGGTTCAAACTGCACAACCTGACCGTCAGCTACCGCACCACGCAGGAGATCCTGGAGAGCGTCCGGGACCTGCTCACGCGGATCGCTCCGGACCAGAAGCCCACACGGTCACTGCGAAGCGGTGAGAGCCCTCGCACCGTGACCACATCTCCGGACGGGTTGGTCACCGCCGTCGTTCAGGAACTCCGCGCCCAGAGCACCGCGCACCCGGGCGAGCTTCTGGGAGTGATCTGCGCGGACACCAGGGTGAGCGAGCTGAGGGCCCAGGGCATCGCTCACCACGCACGCATCGTGCCGGCGTCCGAAGCACGCGGCCTGGAATTCGACGGGGTCGTCGTCATGGACCCCGAGGAAATCATCACGGCCCGCCCCGGTGGGGAAAGGGACTTGTACGTAGCCCTGACCCGGGCCACCAAGCGCCTCTGCACCATCACCGTCCAGCCCGCCTGACGACTCGGCGCCCGCGTCGACGCCGCGGGCGCACCCGGCGCGGTACAGACACCGGCCCGCGCGCATCACCGCCCGCCGCAGCACGGAGGCACCGAGCAGCGGGTGCCCGTGCACCGGCCGATCGCCGAGTACACCGTGGCACTCGGGGGGTTTCACAGGCCGGGGAACCGCCGCAGGTGGTCCTCGCACCGGCCCCCGCCGGTACGGCGCCCGCGCTTCGGCGCCGCCACGCCACCACAGTCTCAGAGGAGTTGGCCCCCACGTGCATCTCGACGCCGTGTTCCGCGACGGACGCTTCACCACCCTCGACCCGGACCGCCCCACCGCTCGCGCCATCGGCGTCCTGCGCGGCCGGATCGCCGCCCTCGACGAGGAACTGGAGGGCTGCACCAGCGACTTGATGGTCGACCTCGGCGGCGCCCCCGCCGTGCCCGGCTTCAACGACGCACATCACCACCTCAGCCTGGTCGGCAAGGGCCTTCGCGAGCTGGATGTCTCCCACACCGCCGTACAGGACCTCGACGCGCTGTACCGGGCCGTGGCCGAGCGCGCCGCGGCACTCCCCGCCGACGCGTGGGTGCTCGGCTCGGGCTACGACCAGAACAAGATCGGCGCGCATCCCACTGCCGAGGCACTCGACCAGGCCGCGCAGGGCCGTCCGGTCTGGCTGATGCACACCTCGCACCACATGGCCGTGGCCAGTACGGAGGCGTTCACGCAGGCCGGGTTCACCGATCTCACCGTGGTGCCCGACATGCCCGGCGGCGTCGTCGTGCGCGACGCCGACGGGCGGGCCACCGGGCTGCTGCAGGAGACCGCGATGCAGCTGGTCGAGCGAGCCCTGCGTCCGGAGCCCGCGGAGGAATGGACCGCCAACATCGCCGCCGGTTCGGCAGCCGCCCTCGCCGTCGGCCTGACCAGTGTCACCGAACCGGGCATCGGCGTCGTCGACGGCATCGGCAACGGCCCCGCCGACCTGGATTCCTTCATGCGCGCGCGGGAACGGGGCCTGCTCGGCGTCCGGATGACCCTCATGCCGTACATCACGGCGCTGCACGAGATCGGCGTCATCGAAGCGGGCACCACTTGGTACGGCCTGGACCTCGGCCTGCGCACCGGCTTCGGCGACGAATGGCTGCGCATCGGACCGACGAAGATCCTCTCGGACGGCTCGCTCATCGGCCGCTCCGCAGCGATGTGCTGCGACTACCACGACACCCCCGGCAATCGCGGCCTGCTCCAGTACGAGCGCGAACAGATCCACCGGTACATCGCCGAGGCTCACCGCTGCGGCTGGCAGGTCGCCACCCACGCCATCGGAGACACCGCCCTCGACGTCGTCCTTGACGCGTACGAGGAGGCGCAGCGGCTGCATCCGCGCAACGACGTGCGCCACCGGATCGAGCACGCGGCGGTCACCAGCGATGAGCAGGTCGCCCGGATCGCGGCGCTCGGCCTGATCCCCGTGCCGCAGGGGCGGTTCCTGTCCGAGACCGGGGACGGCCTGCTCGCGGCGCTCGGCCCCGACCGCGGCCGGGTTGCCTACCGGATGCGGTCCTTCCTGGACGCGGGTGTGGAGCTTCCCGGCTCCTCGGACCCCGTGGTCGCCCCCAGCCCCCTCCTGAGCATCCACGACATGGTGAACCGGCGCACCGCCTCGGGCGCGCCGATCGGCCCGCATGAGGCGGTGACCGTGCAAGAGGCGTTGCGCGCGTACACCGTGGGATCCGCGTACGCCGTCCACGAGGAGCACATCAAGGGCACCCTCACCCGTGGTGCGCTCGCCGACTTCACGGTGCTCAGCGACGACTTGCTGGCCGTCGACCCGACGCGGATCGCGGAGATCGGCGTCGGCGCCACCGTCGTCGGCGGACGGCTCGCTCACGAAAGCGGCGCCCTGAAGGTGTGCTGATCGTGCCCGCTCGGTGGGGGGGGCCCCCCGCCGGCGCCCCCCCCGCGGGGGCGGCCCCCGGGGGGGGGGGGGGCCCGGGGGCGCGGGCGGGGGGGGGGGCTCCACGGGCCAGAACGGGAGAGCGGGGGGGTGGGGAAAAGTGT